>JBBRXZ010000010.1:0-22938 GCA_038238095.1 Saccharimonadales bacterium (SeqCode) | reverse complement strand
CTCTGTCGATTATGATCCACAAGCAGAAATCACGCAGGAATTTTACGCGACGGTGCAGAATAAACTGCACTTTGCTATCCATGGCCATACAGCCGCCGAATTGATTGCCGCCCGGGCTGATGCCAAAAAACCGCACATGGGCCTAACAACCTGGAAAAACGCTCCCGCTGGCAAGGTGCAAAAAAGCGATGTCGACACAGCCAAAAATTACTTGAACGAGAAAGAGCTAAGGCAGTTAAACCGGATTGTTTCGATGTATTTGGATTTTGCGGAAAACCAAGCCGAGCGTAGGCAGCCCATGAAAATGCTTGACTGGGTAAATAAGCTAAACGGATTTCTGCAGTTTAATGAACTGGATCTATTGCAAAACCCGGGCAAGGTCAGTGCCGCGGCCGCTAGGAAGCTGGCCGAAAAACAGTTTAGAACATTTAGGTTGGCTCAAGACGGGGTTTTTGAATCGGATTTTGATAAACAAGTCAAAAAGCTGGATACACCACGAAAGGACAAAGAATCATGAATGTAATAAAGTGCAAAAACTGCGGACAAGAGATTGAGATAGATAAGGCGCTGGAGGGGCAGATCGAGGCGCGGGTTTTGGCTGCGGCTGAGCATCGGCATAAGGCCGAGCTGGCCAAGATAAAAACCGAAGCCGAAGCTAGTGCCAAACGTACGGCCGGCGCGGTGGCAGAGATTGCCCGAAAGGAAGCTGCGGCTGAGCTGGAGATTGCCAAGAAACAGATTGAATCTGAAGTAAAGAGCACCCAGAAGAAAGCTGAAGCCGAACAGGCGTTGCTCATGACATCGCTGAAAGATGATGCGGAAAACGCCAAGGAAGAAAGTAAAAAACTTCGCGCAGAGTTGAGCGAGATGATGAAGTTATTGCGGGAGGAAAAACAAGCCCGGGCCAATGCCGAGCTAGAAGCACAGAAGAAACTTGCTCAGGGCGAAGACAAAATCCGCGAAGAAGTCCTAAAAAATGCCGATGAAAAGTATCGGCTCAAAGCGCTTGAGCAAGAGAAGAAAATTTCTGACATGCAAAAGTCACTCGACGAAGCCCAGCGAAAAGCCGCTCAGGGTTCTCAGCAAAATCAAGGCGAAGTGCTGGAACTTGATCTTGAAAACCGTTTACGAACAGAGTTTCCTTTCGATGAAATTCGTGAAATAAAAAAAGGTGAGCGCGGTGCAGATATTATTCAGACCGTGCGTAATCAAACTATGGTGTCGTGTGGCGTTTTACTGTGGGAGACCAAGAATGGTAAATGGCAGCCAGCCTGGGTAGCAAAGTTTAAGCAAGATATTCGTGAAGCAAGTGCCAGTATAGGGGTTATCGTGTCGCAGCAAATGCCTAGTGAGTATGGTGATATGAAGCATATTGAAGGTAATGTGTGGGCAGTAAAACCAGTTCTGGCTTCAACGCTGGCCGTGGCGCTACGTGCGACCATACTTCAAGTTGATACGGCCAATAAAATGAATGCCGGAAAAGACGCCAAAATGGAAGCGCTGTATCAATTCCTAGTTGGTCCGGAATTTCGTCATCGCGTGGAAGCAATCGTCGAAAACTATGGCATATTGCAAATTGAGATCGAAAAAGAGAAGCGTGCAGCGGCGTTGCGCTGGGCACACCAGGAAAAATCCATCCGCGCCGTGATAGACAATACCATTGGCATGTATGGTGATCTGCAAGGCATTACTAATCGCGCCTTACCAAGCATTAAAACTTTAGAACTCGACACCGGAGAAGACGAAAATACACTTTTGTAGATTACTGCGTTACTATGGCTTCCAACTGCAAGTTGCTATAGTTATACGCAAGACTGTGGGTAACGAAAGAATGCAATACAAGAGGTAGGCAGATGCGAGAGGCTGAGTGGTTACAAATATTTCTGAAGCACGTTCGTGACGTTACTGTTGAAATGCATGTCAGAGAGGATGAGAGATATAAGTTCCAGGCTGTGCAGCATTTTCTTTCACATTTTGATATAAATGCGACGGATATTGCTGGCAATCTTGACGAAGCGATTGTCAATAATAATTTAGTGGCAAGCGCAATGTACCACCCCAAAAAGATGCTTATGATCTATGCGCAGCACTTTCCGGAAGAAACAAGGCGCGCTTTAAGCGATTTGTTTGATGAAACGAAGGATGTTGGTGACCGTATTACGGCTGCGCAAAAAGCCTTTAGCGAAGTTGAGAAGCTACGCAGCAGACAACTGGGGACTCCCCCGGCAAATACCTACATTGGTCTGAGGTTCCTCAGTTTATTACTCGGTTATCGCTATCCGAATAAGCATAATCCGCTCAAACCCACGGAGTGGAAGGTCTTTACACGATTCATTGATCCGAACTTTTCCATGCCACATCACACCTCACCGGGTGATCAGTACAAAATATACTGCAAGTACATTGAGCCATTACGGGAGTATCTGAAAACGCGTGGTGAAATCACTGAGATAAAAAACAAACTGGTCGAGGGACTCGCCTTCCAGGACGAGCAATATCGCTGGGTCACCCAAGACGTCATCTTTGTGACCGCACGAGTATATGCCGGGCAACGGGCTAGTGATGCCCAGATAATCGGGCCGGAACCAGCCGGTGGCCAAACCGAAGAGGTTCCTAGCATTGAGGATTTTGGTACTGGTTTTATGGCGTTTGAGCAACACCTCGAAGAGTATGTAGTTAAGAATTGGGACAATATTAATTTCGGTGAGCTGCTCCGGATGTATTTTGATGATGACGGCACGACAGGACAGCAATATACAACTGATGTCGGCATCATAGATATTCTTGCTCAGGATGCCAATAACGACTTTGTGGTAATTGAGTTGAAACGGGCGGAGTCAGGCTTTAAGGTAGTCGGCCAGATACTGAATTATATGGGTTGGGTAGAAGAGAAACTGGCGACGGATAATCAAAAGGTTCGCGGTATGATTATTGTCGGCCAGGCAGATAAAACCTTGCGGGCTGCCATTAGGCCAGTGGCCGATAAAATATCACTCAAGGAGTACCGAATTAAGATGCACTTGGAAGACACTAGAACGCATACCATATAGAAGAATGTTTATAGGATGGTGTTTCTGCTCTTAGCTAAATGAAGTTACATACTTGCAATCTAACGGATGTGAGGGTTGACATAATCCATATACTTATGCTACTATTATGTCTGTAAGTAATTCCTCTGTCGTGGGGCTCCGTATGGTTCCTCGTAAATAGCGACAGGGGTTTTACATTTTCTGAATTAGTTAGCTGTAAAGAGAGTTTTCCTCGATAACTTTGTTTTTGATAACTTTGGCATAAGACTCATCCTTATGTTCGTATTTTCTAAAGAAACTCCATGAGCACATATCAACAATCTGCAGCCCTTTTTCTTCACTAGGGGTTTTGATGCTTATTTCAATAGCGAGTCTGTGATTATCTTTAGTTTGTTTTTGTAAGTATTCTTTAAAGTTATCATTCAAAAATTTGTTAGTCTCACGTTTCGCTGCAACAAAGCAAATAGGTTTATTTTTGGGTACAAGTTTCTTTCGCATCATGCGGTCAAGTAAAATATTGACTACATAGTTGTACAAAACATGTTTTTCGTCTTGTAGTTTTGTGTAAACATTCCGTTTATTAAGCTTTATAACGAGAATATGAATATCTTTTTCGTTTAGCCGTTTGAGGAGCCTTAGTCTAGTTACCGGTTTTTCTTTGTAGGCATGAAGCGTCCCGTGGTGATTTTTAATTTCTGTCTTGCTAAAGCCAGCAAATATTTTCTTGACAATCTTCTCAACCGGCTTTTTATTTTTGGCAAATAGAAATGTAACTATAAAATATTCACTCGTTTTCTTTTTAGTAAAATCAAAGCCAAGATCGCCGCTTTCGTCCATAAAGACATATGAAGTCATAGTCAAATAGCCGCTTTCTCAAGGTAACTAGTCCGGATCTCAGTCTCTTTCTTCATACAATAATGGTATCAGAAGCTTAATTTGCTAGTTAATTTTTACCTTTGCAGGGTAAACTTAAACAGTTATGACAGGCAGAACTCATGATTTAGCGGCGATTACGGCTTTGGGGGTGGTGGTGTTGGCCCAGCCGCTGCGGATGGTTAGTTTGGCGACGGCTATTGTGGCGGTGTTTGCTAATTTGATTGGCGGGGTTACGCCGGATGTTGATCAGCCGACCGCGCCGTTTTGGCGGAATTTGCCGCCGCTTAAGTATTTGGGCCGGGTATTTGGCGTGCTTACCCATGGACATCGGTTTTTGACACATTCGCTAATAGGGCTTTTTCTGTTTGGTTTTGGGGCGCACTGGTTGCTGGTGTTTCTGCATCCGATAATGCGGTCGGTGGATATTGATCTGGTGTGGTGGGCGTTTATAATCGGTATGGTTTCGCACCTGGTTATGGATACGTTTACTAAGGAAGGTGTACCCTGGCTATTGCCTATTCCTGTTAAGTTCGGCATTCCGCCGCTGAAACGGCTGCGGATTGTGACCGGGCATTTTGCCGAGAAGTTTGTGATCTTTCCCGGGCTGCTGGTGTTTAACGGCTTATTGTATTTTGCGAATTATGACAAGTTGCTCTTAATACTGCATCGTCATTTGGTGTAATGCCTGGTGCTATAATAAAAATCAGAAGGAGGGTAGTAGCTTATGGACGATGATGATACAAGCGGCACTAATTATCCGACACCGGATGATGCGCTGGAACCGGTTGATGATATTTTTAACCCGGCGGCGGACGAAGCTAAGCTGGAAGGTGATTATGACCCGCCGGCTGTGCCCGCGGCAAGTAATGCTCACCAGATACCACTCGATCATCCGATTACTGATTCGGGACTGGACGAATCCGAAGTTTACGGCGAAGGCTTAGGTGAAGCCACTGACGTAGATGAGAATGAAATTCTGCCCGATGAGCGGCCCAAGCCTTTAGAGCCCGAAGATTAGAATAATAACCATGGGTAAGCCGACGCGTTTAAATATTAAGACGGTGAGCAACCGGCAGGTAATTGATATTACTGATCAGGTGCAGCGGCTCTTGGCTAAGGATACTTGTGTGTGTACGGTGTTTGTGGCGCATACGACTTGTGCGGTTACTACGGCCGATCTGGATCCGGGGACGGATCTGGATTTGTTGGATGCTGTGTGGGAAATGATTCCCAAGCTTAATTATCGGCATCCGCATGATCCGGCGCATGTTCCCGCCCACTTGGCCAGTTCCATTATCGGGCCTTCGGTTACGGTGCCTATTGAGAATGGCCGTTTGATTTTGGGTACCTGGCAGCGGATTATTCTGGTAGAGCTGGACGGCCCGCGCGAGCGTTCTCTAGTGGTTACAACCCTATAGACTGCTATACTCTAGGCTGATGAAGAGCGGTTTTAGTTTTAAGATTACTAAAGAGTTAGGGCAGGGCACGCTAGCCCGGACGGGTGTTATGCAAACGCCGCATGGCGTAGTGCAGACGCCAGCTTTTGTGGTGGTGGGCACGGCTGCGACCGTTAAGGCCATGCTGCCAGAGCAGGTGCAGGGGGCCGGGGCGCAGGCGGTGCTGGCCAATGCTTACCATCTGTATCTGCGGCCGGGGCATGAAGTGGTAGAGCAGGCCGGGGGTTTAAGTAAGTTTATGAACTGGCCGGGGCCGACTTTTACCGATTCCGGCGGCTTCCAGGTACTGTCGCTTGGCAGCGGTTATAAAAAAGTGTTGGCTATGCAGAGCGGCCAGGCCATAGATGAAGAGGTAATCGCGCCGGTGAGTGAACGGCGGGCAATCGTAGATGAAGACGGCGTGACTTTTAAATCTCACTTGGACGGCAGCCCGCACCGCTTTACGCCGGAGCTTTCTATGCAGGTGCAGCATGCCATTGGTGCCGACATCATGTTCGCCTTTGACGAGCTGACATCGCTGCTTGATCCTTACGATTACCAGGTGGAGTCACTGGCCCGCACTCATGCCTGGGCCCGACGTTGTATTGCTGAAGTTAGAAAGCTCCGTAAAGCCCATCCTAAGCGGCTTTATCAGGCTTTGTTCGGAATCGTGCAGGGCGCGCAGCACGAAGACCTGCGCCGGCAGGCGGGACAGTTTATAGGCGCGCTGCCGTTTGACGGTTTTGGCATTGGCGGGGCCATAGAAAAAGACCGGCTGGGGGAAATCGTCCGCTGGGTTAATGAAGAGCTGCCCACCGATAAGCTTAAGCATATGCTGGGCATCAGCGAACCGGACGATATATTTGAAGCCATAGCCAGCGGTATCGATACTTTCGATTGTGTTTCGCCGACGCGGGTGGCGCGGAACGGCTCTTTCTATACTTATGACGGGCGGCCGGATGTAAATGGTGCAAAATATCGGAGTGATTTTAAGTCTTTATTGGACGGTTGTGACTGTTATACCTGCCAACACTACAGCCGGGCTTATTTGCGGCATCTTATAAAAGCCGGGGAGCGGACCGGCGCCACTTTAATGTCAATCCACAACACGCATTTCATTATTAAACTCGTTGATGACATCCGAGCCAGCATCACGGTCGGCACTTTCTTAGATCTCAAGAAAACTTGGCTGCAACGGTACTATTCGAATTAACAATCCACAGAACTCCTGACATATCCACAGTTTGTGTGGAAGCTATGAACAGGCTACCCACAGTTTTTAAAGAATCTCGTTGACATAGTAATTGGCTAGGCCTATATTGGTGTTTAGTCACTGTGAGGTGATTAGCAGCTATACTAGAAATAGCGTGGCTGCGAACAAAAAAGAGCCCCTCAAAAGGCTCTTTTTTGTTTTACTTGAAATGCTAAATTTATTTAACGGGAGTAAAATGGAAATATATAGGAGGGGCATAATATCGCGCCTGATCTAATGAGTACAAATGACCAGTTGCCGGTACTGGAGATTGATAAACTGGAGCCGACGCGTGATTACCTGCGGGAGGCGGCAATGGTACTGAGCAGCCTGCAGCGGGCGTTTTTGCCAAAAAACTCTCATGACTGGCATTATGGCCTGGAGGTAAGTCTGCGCGGCATCACCACCCAGCCGTTTTTGGCCGCGAGCGAAGAAACGCGTGCCAGCGTGGATCTGGTAAGACATAATGTCCGGCTAAATGGCAGTAAGTGGGCACTTTATGAATATGCTGCGCCCGAGATTCTGAATAATCTACGGGCTTGGTTATCGGCGCGGGGCGTGGAGGCCAAGCTGGAAGAGCCGAAGTTTGTTTCAGGTACCGTACAGTTTGACACTGAGCAGGCCGATGCTTACGCCGCGGCCCTGTGGTGGATGGAAGCACAGTTCAGAGACATCAAAGCCGGGCTTAAAGCAGGAATAACTAGCCCGATCCTGCTCTACCCGCATCATTTTGACTTAGCTCTCACCTGGTTTCCGTTTGATGATGAAAGGCAGCTGAGCTTAGGCTTTTCAACCGGTGATGAAACAATTAAGCAGCCGTATATCTATTTAACAGCTTATCCTGAACCAGTCAGCTTTACATCTATACCTCTGCCCGATGATGCTCACTGGCAAACAGCCGGTTTCAGCGGCGCCATTTTGCCGTATGCCAAGCTGCAGGCCAGCGCACAACCCGAAGAATTATTGCAGAAATTCGTAACTAAGATAGTTACCAAAGGTTGCCAGCTATTCAGTTAGGTTGCTAGTTTAACGGATTATGTCTGGTTAACGCTGCCGCCTTTGGCGATCAGCTTCGTCCTCGATCTCGTGGCCGATAATTTCTTCGATTAGATCTTCAATCGTTACTATACCAATAATCTCATCATCACGCTCAACCGGTATTAAATGGGCGCCGGCATTTATGAACTTGCGAAACATGGTGTCCAGGGCCGTCATACTGCCGACAAGCTTAGTGGGGTGCAAAGTCATGTCGTCGACCGTATAAACATTCTCGTCAAAGTCGATGTCTACCAGATCTTTCATGAGCAGTAACCCATAACATTTGGTGAGTCTGGGGTCAAAGATCGGTATGCGGCTGAAGCTTTTTTGTTTGAGCTCATCGATCTTGGCATCGTCCAGCGCAGTGTCCGGCGTGAGCCAGTAGGTTTCGCTAATGTCTGTCATGATGTCACGCACCCGTTTTTCGCTGAGTTGCAGGGCGCCGCGCATGATTTCTATCTCGTCTTCGTCCAATTCGCTGGATTTATTGGCCAGATGCTCGGTAATTAGTAGCCCCAGTTCGCTCCGGCTTTGGAGCCGGGTACCTTGCCTGGGGAAAAGTTTATCGAGCAATAGTTGCAATGGTTTACTGATGACATAAGTTATGATGATCATGCCTTGTAACAGGGGGGCGAATAAGCTGCACCACGTTAGTGGATTTTTGGCGAATAAGGCTTGAGGTATAATCTCGCCAAAGACTACAATCAACAAAGTACCCAATAGTCCAGCAACCCAACCCTCCAGGCGCTGGTCGAGCACCAGGGAGGTAGCTGAAACGGCAGCAATGTTACTCAGCAATATGCTAGCGAGTGTTAGATGGACATGGCTGCGCAGCGGCAGTACGCGTTTTGCGGCGCGGTTACCCAGCTTGGCCTTGCGCCGCAGGTCGGCCATATCCAGCGACATAAGCGCGATGTTCAGGCCCGAGAAGATTGCTGAGGCCATGACTAGCAATAAGACTTCTATAAAAATCAGCGTTAAATTACTGCTATGCATGTTAACGGGGGACCTTGGCGTCTGTCTGAGATGGTGCTGAGAGCATTATCGCTCTTATTGTAGCCAAAAGGCCGCCTGTTTGGCAACCGTCAAGGCTTATAATAGTAATATGAGTTTAAAAATTGTTGATAAGTTTTGGCATAAGACGCTAAGGCGTCCTTATCGTTTAGCGATTACGATTGACTCAGGCAGCTCAAATGTAGCGGCAGCTAATGTGGTGCTGTTACACGGCCTCGGCCGTACCGGACAGGTATGGAAACATGTTATTGCCGATCTCGTGCCGAGTGGTGCGCGTGATGGTGATATAAGAGTGGTAGCTTTTGATCTGCTGGGCTTTGGTGCTTCCCCCAAGCCTGATTGGTTAGCCTACGGTATTGATGATCATGCCCAGGCGGCCATAGCCAGTATTGCCAAACTGCGTCTAGGCCAGCCGGCAGTGCTGGTCGGACACTCCATGGGTTGTTTGGTAGCGGTCAGGGTGGCCCGTCTCCGGCCGGATATGGTCAAACACCTGGTGCTATACGAAATGCCGCTTTACGAAGGTCTGCCCCAGAAGCGCCGCTACCGCTTACGGACTGACCTTTACTTCAAAATATATAAGCGTATTATGCGTTATCAACCGACCTTTAGTGTCGAGAATGCCCGATTGCTGGAACGTCTAACAAAAAAGATAGTCGGTATGGAGGTAACAGCTGAAACATGGCTGCCTTTTATCCGCAGTCTGGAGCATACCATTATGCGCCAGACGGCCGCCGATGACATCAAGCACCTGTCCATGCCAATGGATGTAATTTATGGAACCTTCGACATGTTAGTAATCCGGGGTAAACCCCGGCAAATCTTTGGCGACGCTAGTGAACGTATAACTGCCCATTCTATACGGGCCGGCCACATTATCTCTCCGAAAGCCAGCCGTTTTCTGGTGCAGCGTATTATGGCTGCTATTGAGTCTTAAGGCATGCCAGCACTACAAGCCAATAAAAACAATGTGATAGGATAACAACATGCTGCGTTACTTTGGCTTTTCGGCGTTTATTACGGTAGCGGCCATTTTGGTGGCTTTAATTGTACTCGGGCCTGCCGCCGCCGTAACCACTGCGGTACTAATTGCCATTGAGATCGCTTTCAGCTTTGACAATGCCATCATTAACGCCAAGATTCTGGAGCGGTTATCACCGGTCTGGCAGCAGCTGTTTCTGACTATAGGCATGGTTGTGGCGATTCTAGGCATGCGCTTGGTGTTCCCGATACTAATTGTTATGATCAGTGGTCACTTGCCGTGGGGTCAGGTAATTGACGACGCGTTGCACAACCCAAAAGTGTATGGGGAGCATCTGGCTCAGGCCCATACCGCTATCTCAGCTTTCGGCGGCAGCTTTCTGCTGACTCTAACATTGTATTTTCTATTTGATGATGTCCGCCAGGAGTTATGGCTCAGAGCTTTAGAAAGCCGTATGCAACGCATAGGTGGTAATATCTGGTTACCACCTTTAGTAGTAGCAGCTGTGGTGACGATATTTACATTATTTGCCGGAAAACATGCCGGCGTGGTATTCCGAGCCGGTATGGCCGGGGTTATATCCTACACGGCTATAAAGCTATTTATAGACGGATTAGCTCAATTATCACCTAAGGGAACGAAAATGTATACCGGCTGGGCCGCCTTCGGTGCGTTTATGTACCTTCAGGTGCTGGATGCCAGCTTTAGTTTTGATGGTGTGCTCGGCGCCTTCGCCATTACCGATAAAGTTCTACTGATCGCCTTAGGTTTGGGTGTCGGTGCGCTTTGGGTGCGTAGTCTGACAGTCTTTATGGTCCGCCGCGGTACATTGAATATTTACAAGTATCTGGAACACGGGGCACATTATGCCATTCTGGTACTGGCTGTGGCTCTGTTAACCAGCATTTTCTTTGAAATACCTGATGCCATTACTGGTATTGCGGGCTTAGGCGTTATTGGCGCTTCATTTGTCGCTTCGCGGCAAGCATTACATGCCAGCCACCGAAGTTAATACTCAGTTACAGGGATGGATTAAAAATATATTGCATTTTAATTTCGTCCAGCATAAGCTAAATAGTAGGAAGTGTGAGGCTTCCTACCGAACCGGCCGTATATCGCGCCGGTTCTTATGATATAGGCCAGGCATCAGAGTTGCTTTAATTATCAGGAATTCGTACGCTAGAGATTATGACACCTGTTTTGTTGGCCTTCGCTACGTTCTTATCAACTCTTAGCGGTGGCTTAACCGGGCTAAAAAATAAAGACCGCATGCACCGTTTCCTGGGGTATACGGCCGGTGTTCTCCTTGGCGTAGTGGCGTTCGACCTGCTGCCGGAGATTTTTAAACTTTTAAATGAGCAGCACCGTGATACCCGGTCGGCGATGATAGCTTTAGTCGCTGGTTTTTTTGTCTTTCATATTATTGAAAAAAGCATACTGATTCATCACACTAACGAGAGCGAGTATGAGCAACATAAACATCCTCATGTCGGTATCGCTTCGGCTCTGGCGCTGATTGGGCACAGCTTTCTGGACGGCGTGGGTATCGGGCTGGGTTTTCAGGCAGGTGAAGCGGTTGGCATTACGGTAGCCATTGCCGTGATTGCCCACGATTTTACCGACGGTCTGAACACCGTTAATCTTATGCTCTTAAATAAGAATCGCCCGAGAAAAGCCGCTTTATTTTTGTTATTCGACGCCTTAGCTCCCGTTCTGGGGGCAGCCAGCACCTTACTCTTCCATGTCTCAGACGGAGTATTAATCATTTACCTAGGCTTCTTTGCCGGTTTTCTGCTATACATTGGCGCCAGCGAGATTTTGCCGGAAGCGCATAGTAAACACTCCAGCTACCGGACAATCGGCCTGACGGTGGCCGGTGTTATATTTATGTTTGTTGTCACGCAATTTACCTGAAAAATGCTATAAAAGTGTTATACTAAGATGGTAATATAAAAAATAAATATAGCTAGTAAATGCTAAAGCGATTATTGTAGCCGCTAATAGCGAAAGCACTCAAAGAAACCAATGAGCTATTCACGCCTTCAGAACAAAACTATCCGACCCGGTTCCCTGAGAGGCTATTCCTATTATTATTCCAATCGTATTCCCATTAGCTCCATTGCAAGCCAAAAGACTACCACTCAGGGCAAGCCCTTTCACCATAGAGCCACATGGTTATTTGTAGGGTTACTGGCAGTAGTCGCCTTGACTTTTATGTATCAGGGTAAAATGCCTAAACCCTCAGTGTTTAAGCAAGCCGGGACCAACCAGGCTTTGCCAGTAATCACAGCTCAAAGCTCTGCTGTCACAAACAATACCGTTAATCACTGCGCGAGCAATACGCCTGAGGACAAACTGATAAAAATCAGTATCAGCCAGCGCCATCTCTGGGCCTGCCAGGGCACTAAATCGGTGCAGGATGCCCCGGTTATCACCGGCCTGCAAAACCATGCTGAAACAGAAACACCGCTAGGCACATATAAGGTATATGCCAAACAAGCCAAAACCACGCTCACGGGCTCGGATAGCCGGGGAAGCTGGAGCGACCCGGTAGATTATTGGATGCCCTTCCTGGATAACCAATACGGTACCTACGGCTTCCACGATGCCACCTGGCGCTCGGCGGACGCCTTCGGCAACATCAGCCCCGACTCACCCGAAGCCTCACACGGCTGCGTAGAATTACCGCTGGCTACTTCAAAATGGCTATACGACTGGTCCCACATAGGCACCCCCGTCACCGTCGAAACCTAAAATAAGTGTTATAACGTGTAGAATAGACCTATGGTCATTGCGGAGGTTATTGGCGGTTTTATAGCGGTAATTTTAGTGTTGGGGGTAGTGCTGTATGTGCTTGGTCAAAAATTCACGTTGCAGCTGACTAAAACAAACGAAGAGCAGCGCACAGGCAGCAAGCAGGAAATCGAGTCCGGCGTTAGAGATATGCTGGAAAATAATCAAAAGTTATTAAGCCAGATCATTAAAGGCCTGGAAAAACAGGTAGATGGCAGCCGCAAAGAAGTCGGCGATCTTAAAAATCAGAATGCTGCGATCAGAGAGCAACTAATTAATAACGCCAAGATAACAGAGGGTCTTCAAGTCTCTACGGAAAGCCTTAAAAATCTGCTGTCCAACAACCGGCTTCGCGGCGAATGGGGAGAGCAAGTGGCCGAAGATTTATTATTGGCTGCCGGCTTTGTAGAGAAAGTAAATTACGTAAAACAGACCAGCAGCGGCGAGGGTCGGCCGGACTTTACAATTCTGTTGCCTGATAGATCAGTGTTAAATGTGGACGCCAAATTCCCATTTGACGATTTACTTGCCTATCAAGAAGCCACCACACCCGTCGAGCAAAAACGGGCGCTAAACAATTTCAGAACAGTTATCAAGGGGAAAATAAAAGATATCACTTCCAAGGACTACATTAACCCCGAAAAACAAACCCTGGATTTTGTGATTATGTTCATTCCAAATGAGATGATTTTTAGCTTTATCTACGAAAAATTACCTGACATTAATGAGTATTGTAATGAACGCCGCGTTATCCTGGCTGGCCCCTTTGGTTTTACAGCTGTGCTGAGATTAGTACTGCAAGCCTATAAAAACTTCCGTTATGAAAAGGGCCTGCAACAAATTTTAGGCTTGATCGACAAATTTCAGGGCGAGTATCAAAAGTTTGGTGACAGTCTGGAAAGGCTAGGTAAGCAGCTCGAAACTACTCAGAAAACTTTCCTGGAAATTGAAGGCACGCGCAGCCGTCAATTAACCCGTGTGGTGGATAGAATCAGCGAACACTCCCAACGCGACAAACTAATCACCGAAACCGCCGAAGACATACCCGATCTCATTGACAACTAGTAACCGAAGCTTATTTACTTCTCAAAAGGTCGATGGCCAGGGAAGCGGTCCAGGAGAAGTTGGCGGCGCCGGCGGCGTGGCCGGTCAGAGGATTAAAATATTCGTAGCAGCCGGATTTGCCGACCATTTCCAGGGTGCTTTCGCTTAGAGCTGCAGCATGATCTTTGAAGCCATAGCGTTTTAAGCCATCAATGATTAGCCAGTTGGTGTTAACCCACGTGGGGCCTTGCCAGTAGAGGTTGGGCTGGAACCAGAAAGAATTTGTCGGCACACTGGGCACCGGATAGGCGGGGCCAAACGCATGTTCGTTCTCCAGCAGCCGCACCAGCTGAGCTGCCCGTTCCTGACTAATCGAGCCGGCATATAACGGGAGTAACGTGGCAATACTGGGAATTTTGAGTAAACGGTGGGTAATAAAATCACGGGAGTAATACTGCGCGGAGTATGGATCCCATAGATCCTCAAGGGCTCTTTCGGTTTTCTTCATTTGTTTCTCGAGGTGTTCGGGGAGTTCTTCGCGTAAGCTCTTGGCGATTTCGCGCAAATGAGTATTAGCCCGGATGAAAATGCTGTTAAAGTTAAGATCTTCGATGGAAAATAAGGAGTGGTCCAGTATCTTATTAATGTCGTAAGCTTTGCGGCGCAACCGGCGCTGGATGTCGAACAGGGCTAAGACTTCGAGGGTTGAGAATCGTTGATCAAGGGGGACGGAGTGAGTATCGCGCCGGAACAAGTCGATTATGCGGTCAAATTTCAGCTTGCCAATTACCCGGATCCAGAACGGTAACAGATGATCGTGCATTTCGCCCATCCATGGCGGCGTGTTGTCCAAGCCGGTTTCCCAGGGGTGGATCTGTAATACCAGCCCTTCGCCGTGCGGATCGCGTTCGCGGTATAACCATTCGTGGTAGTTCAGTAAGGCGGTATACATCTTGCGGTACCATAAGCGGCGCTCCGGCCACGCCATTTTGGCGCCGATCTGCACCACGGCCTCGGCAAGCATCGGCGGCTGGGTGATACCGGTGGTCATAACGTCGTTTGGTGCGAAGGGGTTTAACATGCTGCGCCATATATTGCGGTCAGTCCGGTACTGGGGGTCATCGCGGAAGACGATATTCGGCAGCATGCCGTTATGCCACTGTCCGCGCAGCAAACTAAGCAATTCCATCTTGGCTCTTTCCACATCCAGATGCCTAAGCCCGATGGCAATAAAACAGCTATCCCAGAACCACTGATGTGGGTATAACCCATGAGCCGGCTGAGTATAATTCCCGCGGTCATTCATAGCCAGCACGGCCTTGGCTTGCTCAAGTAAGTCAGGTGTATCAGGCATAAGCTTTAGTATATACGACTACCATCAGCGGAAGTTGTTGAAGCTGAGAGGGAAGTCGAAGTCCTGGGCGCGCAGGAGTTGCATTACGGCTTGCAGGTCGTCCTTGCTATTACTGGTGACGCGGACGGCGTCGCCCTGTATTTGAGTTTTTGCTTTCGGTAGCTTGTCGCGGATAAGGGAGGTGATTTTTTTGGCTTTTTCCTGGTCCAAACCTTGTTTGAAGGGGACTTCTTTGGTGGCTTTCATGTTGCTTTCCACGATCTCGTGCGATACCTCCAGCACCTTTTGGCTCTGTCCGCGCGCCGCCAGCTTTTTGCGAACTATATCTAATATGGCATCAATCTGCCAATCACCATTGCCGGTGATTTTGAAGCCCGTTTTGTCGCCGTTCAGCCACTCAATAGCCGCGGGCGTGCCCTTAAAATCGTAACGGCTGTTGATTTCACGCGCGGTCTGGTCGAAGACATTGTTCATCTCCGCCTTGTCGTAGTCGCTCACCACATCAAAAGAAAAGTTTGCCATAATTCAATAGTAGAACTTCGGACCGCCTAAAACAAATTCATGTACACATAAACTACTAGTGCTTGCAATAAAGACTATAGATCTTGTTATGCAGATTATTATAGAAGCAAGCCAGTCAGTTGATCACGGACAGGACGTATAATAAAAACACTATAAATTTTATTATAGTCACTAAAGAGCAGGAAGGTCATACTCGCTTTCGTCGGACCTCTGGTACAATATGCTAGAGATTATGATTGATCAGAAGCTGGCTGATGATTTGAAGCAGCGTGCCTCCGAGGGCCACGGCTCGGTTTTACGCAGCCCGGAGTTAAAAAGTCTATTTGATCAGATTAAAGCTATGGCTCCCGCCGACCGGGCTAGCTTCGGACAAGAAGTAAATGACCTACGACAACAACTCAGGGCTTTGCTCGATAATGCTAAAGGCAAATCGGAAACGTTGCCGCCAATTGATATCACTGCGCCATTTGATGTCAATTTGTCCGCCGACAAACGGCCAAAATTATTATCGAGCGAACAGGGCAGTCAGCACCCCTTGATGACCGAGTTGACTACCGTCCTGGATATTTTTTATCGTATGGGCTTTACGGCTGTGGAATCGCGCGAAATCGATGATGACTTTCACATGTTTGGCTCACTTAATTTCCCCGAGGACCACCCTGCCCGCGACGATTACGACACGTTCGTAACCACCCAAACCAACAAAGTTGGCAAGCTATTTATCGCCCCGGCCCACACTTCGACTATGCAGCACCGTGTACTCCAAAAACATAAAGCCGAGCTGGAGCAGGGTAAACCAATTGCCGCTGTCATTCCCGGCCGAATCTTCCGCAACGAAGACCTGGATGCCCGTCATGAGCACACGTTTTACCAGCTGGAAGGCGTCTATGTCGATAAGGGAATCAATGTCGGGCATCTTATTGCCACACTTAAGACCTTTTTAGGTGAATATTACGGCAAACAGTTGGAAGTCAAAACCAACCCCTTTTATTTCCCTTTCACTGAGCCGAGCTTTGAATTCATGCTTAGCTGCCCGTTCTGCGATAAGCAAGGCTGCCCAATCTGTTCGCAGAGTGGCTGGATAGAACTGCTGGGCTGTGGCCTGATCCACCCCAATGTGCTGCACGCCGCCGGTATCGACACCGATATCTATACCGGCTTCGCCTGGGGCGGCGGCATCGACCGTCTGGTTATGATGAAGCACGGCATTGAAGACGTCCGCAATTTCCACTCCGCCAAACTCGACTTCCTAAGGCAATTCTCATGAAACAGGTTGATAACATCTCAATCGCCGAGCTAAAAAAAATGGCGGCCAAAATGTATGATCCACTGGTAAAGGCAGTGGTAGATCTGCGCCAAAAATTGTTAGTACTGGACGCTGAAATGCATGTCGATGAAGAACAATGGTTATTAGAAAATGGCTCGAAGCAGGGTGATTTATGGGGATTCAACCTCTATCCCCACGAGTACGGTACTGATAAATTTATAGAGTATGATTCAATGATCAATATAAGGCCACGCCAAAACAACAGTTCTCGCAGCGTCGAAGCTGCTGAGATAAGGGATCAAATCGCGGCTGTCGTTAGAAAGGTAGTCCATGAGTAACTACCAAATTGACCGCGAGCGCTGGGCTGCAATGACTATTCAGGAACAGATGGGTAATATCGGTTCCGAGGTAGGTCGGTCTATCAATGCTTGGCGTGTTCACGATATCAATCGCTTTGAAGGTGCCTTAAACCGGGCGCTTGATCTGTTTGATGCCACAACTGAGCAGTTAGTCAGGAAGCGTTCTCCCAGAAGTAAAGAAGTGCTTCGCTCTAAAGACCAGTTTCTAGCCCTGTTTTTTGATGACAAATTTGATAGCGATGCCGAAGCGATTGAAAACTATTTTATGCAGTACGCCTTGGCAGCCAGGTCGGATCGATGAAATGCGTTAAAGAGTCTGTTCGGCCATTGACAGTGCTTCTACAGTGTGCTAGTATAAAAGTACTATCGCCAATAGGCGTCAACGACCCTGCTTCTGAGCAGGGTTTTGTATATTGTGAGAGCAAATTATGATATATGAAAAAGCATTCTCTGACTGGACAAATGTCAAGATAGGTTTAGACCACAAGGAGTTAGCAGTTTTCATACGGGCGGGCGAAATTCGTTGGGTAGCGATCGGAGTTAATGTCGGTGGTAAAATTGATGGAAAAGGGGCAAGCTTCACCAGACCTTGCCTGATTTTGCATGTGATTGGCAAGCATTTGGCCCTTGTGCTACCTTGTACTTCAAAAGACAAGCCACAAAAGCAGTTTTTTTGTGAGGTAAGCGCCGGCCGTTTTCGAAGTTCAGGATGTTTATCTCAAATTCGAGTGGTTTCGCAAAAGCGTGTATTGAGTCGAATCGCTAAACTGCCATCTAACGGTCTCGATGCAGTTCGCGGACTAGTGTTTAACTTTTATTCCAAGGAATCAAAAAAATGAAAGTAAGCCTGAATACGATCCATCGTATGAACCAGCGTTATGGCTGTGCTGACGATATTACGGCAATCGGCATCGATAAGCTGATAGAAAAGATTGGTGCGCAACTGGGCGCTATTGAGGAAGTTATTGATTTGGGCTCAAAATACGAGGGTATTGTCATTGCCAAGGTAGTCAGCTGCGAACCGCACCCTAATGCTGACAAGCTCAAAGTATGCACTATTGACGACGGGGGTAACATACCTGATGTCGATAGGGACGCCAATGGATATGTACAGGTGGTCTGTGGTGCGCCAAATGTCCGTGCCGGACTGAACGTTGCCTGGCTGCCGCCAGGTGCCACAGTGCCAGAAACTATAGGCAAAGAACCTTTTGTTTTAGAAGCGCGGGAAATCCGCGGTGTGCTCAGCAATGGAATGATTGCGTCTCCAAAAGAACTGTCGTTAGGCGATAATCATGAGGGAATTCTGGTGATTGACGGTGGTTACGAGGCAGGTGCCGACTTTGCAGAAGCCTTTGGTTTGAAAGACGATATGGTTCTCGACTTTGAAAATAAAATGTTTACCCATCGGCCGGATTGCTTTGGATTTTTAGGGATCTCCCGCGAACTAGCCGGCATACAAGGCCTGTCTTTCAAAAGTCCTGATTGGTACACGCTAACTCCTCAGCTTCCTGAAATAGAATCCGAAGAGCTGCACCTCGAAATTAGAAACGAACTGCCGGATTTGGTACCGCGCTTTACTGCCATAGCAATGCGTAGCGTTCAGGTTGGTCCGAGCCCAGTCTGGTTGCAGGTGGAGTTGGCAAAAGTGGGCCAAAAGTCCATCAATAACGTCGTTGATTACACTAATTTCTTTATGCTGGAGACCGGGCAGCCGCTCCACGCCTACGATTATGACAAAGTAAAAGCTTTGAGTGGCAGCGAAGGCGCAACTATCACCGTACGAAATCCCAAGCCGGGTGAAAAACTCAAACTGCTTAACGGCAAAGACATTGAACCTCGGCCGGAGGCTATTATGATCGCTACCGATACACAGCTTATTGGGGTGGGTGGTGTTATGGGCGGTGCCGAAACCGAAGTTGACGAAAACACTAAAAATATCATTCTGGAATGTGCTAATTTTGATATGTACTCCATCCGTCGTACCAGTATGGCCCATGGTTTGTTTACTGATGCCGTTACCCGTTTCACTAAAGGCCAGAGCCCGTTGCAAAATCTGGCCGTGCTGAACAAAACCGTCAATGAAATCCGGCAACACGCCGGTGGCCAAGTGGCCAGCCCGCTAATTGATAATAATCATCTGGGTTACTCAGTCTTGAAGCGTGGCTCATTGCACGTTCCGGTCCAAGTTTCAGCCAGATTTATTAATGATCGGCTTGGGCTCAAACTCTCGGCTGAAAAAGTAAAAATACTGCTCGAAAATGTCGAGTTTCAGGTTGAAACACAGGGTGATGATTTGACCATCACATCACCTTTTTGGCGCACCGATATTGAACTAAGAGAAGATGTCGTTGAAGAAGTTGGACGCCTATATGGTTATGATAAGTTACCGCTGAAGCTGCCCAAGCGCGACCTTACTCCGAGTATAAAAGACCCTATGCTGGAGCTGAAGGCCCAGATCCGGGGAATTTTGAGTAAAGCCGGTGCCAACGAGGTGCTGACCTATAGTTTCGTCCCTGGCAACCTGCTGGAAAAAACCGGCCAGGATAAGGCCAAAGCCTTCCAGCTCAGTAATGCCCTGAGCCCGGATCTGCAGTACTACCGGCTTAGCCTGATGCCCAGCCTGCTTGATAAGGTCCATATGAACATCAAGGCCGGCTACGATGAATTTGCCCTGTTTGAGCTAGGTAAGACGCATAGCCTTGACCATCCGGAAGACGCCGATGGTCTGCCGACAGAGTTTGAATTTACCGGACTGGTAGTGGCGTCTAGCGGCAAGCTTAAAAAGCCTGGCGCGGCTTATTACCAGGCCCGTAAGTATCTGGTTGCACTTAGCGGTGCTGAGCTGGAGTTTAAGACGGTTAGCGAGGCGATGCAGCAGTATGCGGTTGTCCAACCTTACGACCTGAACCGCTCAGCGCTAGTGAGCGTTAAGGCTAGCGGCGAATTCCTGGGCATAATCGGTGAATTCAAAGCTAGCGTTAGTAATGCTCTGAAGCTGCCTAAATACGCTGCCGGCTTCGAGGTCGACACCAAGGCCTTACAAACCGTTCTTAAGGATTCCAAAAAATACGTCGCTACGGCGCGTTTCCCGAAAGTTACCCAGGATATAACCCTCAAAGTACCGGTTGATTTGAGCTATCAGGAGCTGTTTGATTCCGCCCGGGCGGAGTTAGGCAAAGTCCAACCTGCTAACACGTTGCCCAGCCTGCATCCCCTGGATATTTACCAAAGCAAAGAAGATACCAAGTACAAAAACATAACCTTTCGCTTGACAATTTCTAGCTACGATCGAACTCTAACCGACGAAGAGGTGAGCGGGCTTCTTGATTCTGTCACTGCGGCCGCGAAAACTCAGTTTGGAGCTGAACGGGCATGAATCGCCTGAAGCTTTTGCTGACTGGCATAAGCTTTGTCGGTATTATTGCTGTTCCGGGTTTGGTGGCTGCCGATCTCAATAATTTTACGGTGACGTCATTCGCGGCCGATGAGACATTAAGCCGGAACGATCCGCAAGGCGAGCTGCATATTATTGAACATATCAATGTAAACTTTACAGATTACAACCACGGCATTTTGCGAGCCATTCCCAGCCGCTACAAAAGTCATTCACTGCAACTTCACGTTAATAGCATTAGCAGTGGTAGCGGTGCGCCATCCCATTACACTACTTATGGTTCAAACGGCAATACCGTCCTCAAAATTGGCGACCCTAACCAAACGGTAACGGGAGCCCAGGCATATACCATTGATTACACTCTGCATAACGTAATTAGTTTCTACAATGACCACGATGAACTTTACTGGGATGTCAATGGCGACCAATGGCAGCAACCTTTCCAGCAAGTCTTCGTTAAGGTAAACCTGCCTCAAGACCTTAGACAAAATAAGCAGCCGCTTTGTTACACCGGTAGCTACGGCGGCAGTGAGCAAAACTGTACGATTTCTTCAGTTTCTACGAACATTAATAATGCCCAGACCATCCAGGCCACCACTACCAAACCACTGCTGGCTAATCAAACACTGACTTATGTGGCTGGCTTTGAGAAAGGCTATTTCCAACCCGGCCATTGGTATGACGCGGCCAGCGAGCACCTCAGCGAAATCATTAAGTTTTTGGTGCCGGTAATAATATTGGGCGGCGGCAGCTTTGCTTACTGGCTAAGCCGGGGCCGCGATCCCAAAGGCCAGGGTGTTATAATTCCTCAATATGTTCCGCCGGAGGGCCTCAAACCAATGGCCGTTGGTACAATCATCGATTTTAAACTCGATAACAAAGATATTACGGCTACTATTATAGACTTGGCGGTCCGCGGATACCTAAAAATCACCGAGACCAAGCAAAACCGTGCTTTACTTAAAGATAAATTGAGTTACAAGCTGGAGCTTATAAAAGCTGATTTATCTCAGCTCGATGCCCATGAGGTGATGCTCGTAAAAGCTTTATTCTCTAACTTAGCCGCCGGCGCTGTCGCCGATGTGTCAGCCCTTAAAAATAAGCTTTATACCACAGCCAATATATTGAATAAGAGCATTGAGGCTGAGCTGACTGGCGCTGGTTATTTCCGCTCCGACCCCTCAAAGTCTGGCAAAGCCATATCTATCTCGCTAATAACTGTTGGCATAGCTATTTATTTTGGTGCCCATTTCCTGGGCATACCGCTGGTGGCCGGTTTAGTCGCTGGCGGTTTAATTGCCTGGCTATGTCTCAGGGCGATGGCAGCCCGCACGCCCAAAGGCGTGGCCGCCAAGGAGCAAATACTTGGGCTCAAGATGTACCTGGAAACTGCCGAAAAAGACCGCTTGGAGAAATTACAAGCGCCAGATGCCCGCTACGCGGCCAATGCCGGTGAACCGGTAAAAACCGTCGATCTATTTGAAAAGTTACTGCCCTATGCCATGGCCTTAGGAGTCGAAAAACAATGGTCTAAGCAGTTCGAAGGTTTATACACCTCGCCGCCTAGTTGGTATGCCGGCAACTGGTCAACCTTCAATGCCTATTATCTAGCCAGCAGCCTCAGTGACGGCATAGGCTCAGCCGTCAACACTGCCTTCAGTGAACCCAGCAGCAGCGGTAGCAGCGGCTTCGGTGGCGGCTTCGCCGGCGGGGGCGGAGGTGGAGGCGGTGGAGGTGGCTGGTAACTTCCGCTAGCTCCACTGTTAAGCGAGGGGCTTTTAACGCCTAGGTTGCTGTTCGAATCCAGCTCCTGCAAAATTGACTAAGTATTTACATTTTTATGGTATAAATAAAGTTATGAGTGTTGGAGAAGTGATAGCTGGCTCAAAAAGGAACTTGGCCGTCGTAGCGAGCACACTGGGCCTTATGTCTTTATATGGTTGTGGTGAAGACCCCTCATATGTAAAAGTTAATGCTTCGTCAATTGATGACGCAACGCAGGTGGTGTCACCTTATTCAGATGCTGATCACTATAATTTCATTGATGAACCTAAAACCCATATTAGATACAGTAATGATGGGAGTAGGACATTTACAGTAAGAACTGACGAGGGTGAGACGAGAGTAAAAGAAGAATGTGATCCAGCCGATAGCACACTCTATACTGTTCTACCCTACAAAAGTGTTTTCAAACTTTACTGGGGATTTAAATATAACTATCCTAAATGCGCTGACGGGCAACTTTCTCCCTCTGAATTTCCTGCCAATAAGTAATTTATTACTTCCCGCTAAAAACATCTCTTTTGAGGCCAGACTGCTTAACAATTGCTAGGAACGTGCCGATTGGCAAAGGTTTGTTGCCCCCATGAAGCGGAACAGGTACTATTTGACCGCTTTTAGTATGCTTAAAGATGATATGGCTGCCACGTTGACGGGCACCCGCTGGTAGCCCTCAAGCCGGACACTCTGGATCTTGGGCGTGGGTTTTGAAGCCGGACAATTTTTGCTCTTAACCTTTCATTCTTGCTTCAACGTCTGGCTTCCTGCGGTAGTCCTCTAAAGCTTCAGCTGGTGTTCT
>JBBRXZ010000009.1:0-23037 GCA_038238095.1 Saccharimonadales bacterium (SeqCode) | reverse complement strand
TACATTTCTGAGGGCTAGTAGGCGTTTCTTAATGGTTGCTGAGGAGAGCTTGTTGGCCATAAGGCTATTTTTGTATTAATCAGTCCTTAACTTTAGCTTAAAACGAATGGCCGGTTAGGGCAAGGGGGTGTGAGCAGTTACGAATGATCAGCTTTGCTTGGCGCACTCATGAGTATATTGTATCACTTTTCGCACTTAGGGGTAAAAATTGTCAAGGTCGACTTTTGACAGGTCGACTTTTGACATGAGGGATGATTGCGGGGTAGAATTGATTATGGAAATTAGTAGCGATACTACACTTACGTTTGATGATGTTCTTTTGAAGCCCGGCTACGCCGGGTTTTCTCGTGGAGAGATTAGTCTCGATACAAAATTAACGCGAAACATTATCCTGTCGGCTCCCTTGGTGTCGGCCCCAATGGACACGGTTACCGAAAGTAAGTTGGCGATTGCCCTCGGTAAGTTCGGCGGCATCGGTATTATTCACCGTAACCTGACCATTAAGGCTCAGGCAGCTGAAGTGGCTAAAGTAAAAGCTGCCGGACAGCAAGTGGGCGCGGCCGTGGGTTCCAGCGTGGGCTACGAAGAGCGGGTCAAGGCGCTGGTTAAGGCGGGAGTCGATGTAATAGTCGTCGATTCGGCGCACGGTTACTCGAAATTTGTCATTGAGGCAGTAACTTATATCAAAAATCATCACAAAGTTGATGTGATTGCCGGCAATATCGCTACTGCTGAGGGGGCTGAAGCCTTGATCGAAGCTGGCGCAGATGGCTTGCGGGTGGGCATGGGGCCGGGCGCTATTTGTACGACCCGGATAGTATCTGGCATGGGCGTGCCCCAGTTGACGGCGATTATTGAATCTGTTAAAGTTGCCCGCCGCCATGGTGTACCAGTCATCGCCGACGGCGGCATTAATTATTCAGGCGATATAACCAAAGCTCTGGCGGCCGGGGCTCACAGCGTTATGATGGGTCGTTTGTTTGCCGCCACTGAAGAGTCACCTGGTGAAATCTCCGAGCTTACTAAGGCTCAGGTGCCAGCCCGTTTCCGCAGCCTGATAAATGGCGCCAAGACATACAAGTTCAAAAGTTATCGGGGCATGGGCTCTATCGGTGCCATGGAACGTGGTAAAAAGATCAGTTCCGAGGATGAATTCCATGGTAAAAGCTACACTAATAAGAGCGTATTAGTGGCGGAAGGCGTTGAAGGGCTGGTGCCATGTAGCGGGGAACTGGAACTTACGGCTGCTACAATGTTGGAAGGTGTCCGGTCGGGCTTCTATTATGTCGGCGCAAAATCTATTCCTGAGTTATGGGACAGTGCAGTGTTGCGCCGTATCACTACCGCTTCTTTGAGCGAAAGCCACCCTCATGATCTGTTTGTGACCAGTGCTGGCAATAGCTACCCGACCTAAGCTATAATGATTGGTAAACAAACGGAGGGTTTAATGGCACGAAAACGAGACCGGGCTTTCGCGATGTTTTTCGCGATACTTTTTTTAGTAACCTCGTCAGCTCTGACCATCGGGGTGATTTACCAGCAGATACAGAGTAATAACGATAAAAAGTCGGCCGCGAAGACCCCGACAAAGGCAAAGGAGAAAAAAATGGACAACAAGACCCAGCTACAAGGCAAGCCGCTAGCGAATTTTACCCCTCTTCCGAGCATAGGCCAGCTCCAAACAGTCGATAGTATACCTGGCACTGGAGACACTGTTAAGGCTAGCGATAGTATTACGGTAGATTATACTGGCGCCGTGGCCAGCACGGGTATAGTATTCCAGAGCTCGAAAGACAGTGGCCAGCCCGTAACTTTTCCGCTTAATAAAGTTATTGCGGGATGGACTCAAGGTATTCCGGGCATGAAAGTCGGCGGCACGCGGCGTTTGCTTATCCCGGCCAGTCTGGCTTATGGTGCGAGTCCGCCACAAGGTTCCGGTATCCCTGTTAATGCCGATCTGGTGTTTGACGTAACTGTTCATAAAATCGGCAAATAATGGCAAAGTGGGGTAAAAAGCACAATATGTAGCGTATTGCTTTTAATGCTAGCGCTATATATAATCAGGAGTACAGTCAGAATTGTTCTGCACTAGAGCATTTAAATAAACTTTAAATAAAAAAACGCGTCAGGAAAACGACTGTAGCCGTACCTGAGAGACACGGTCTGAGATGGTCAAAGTTAGCTGGCGCTTTAAAAAACGAGGGGGACTCTAAAATGGTCAAAAACATCACTATCTTTACTACCAATACCTGCGGCTACTGCCAAATGGTTAAGAAATATCTGGGCGCCAAGGGCATGACCTACGAAGAGGTCAACCTGGATGAGCACCCGCACCGCCAGGCTGAGGCCTTAGAACTTTCGGGCGCGATGACAGTACCGGTCACCGTTGTTACCAAACACGACGAATCGCAAGAAGTAATTGTCGGCTACAACCTGGCCCGCCTCGCCCCCGCCGTCGCTTAGAAACTTATTTATAGGGCACATTGCGGCGTCAACGTTTGCGGGTTTCGCTCGTCGTACTTAAAGTACGACTCCCTCCAATCCTCAACGTTTCCTTGCACTGCACTCCTACAAATCAGTTTCCCCAAACTGCTAGGATTATTGGTACAATAGAGAGTCTATGAGTGAAAGTAATGAAGTTCCTAAGCATGATGTAATTATCGTCGGTGCCGGGCCGTCGGCCCTGACGGCGGCTATTTATACCACCCGCGAAGATATTGAGACTTTGCTATTTGAACGTGGTGTCGTCGGCGGCTTGGCAGCAGTTACCGATAAGATTGATAATTATCCGGGCTTTCCCGATGGCGTAGATGGATTAAAATTAGCCGATGATTTGCGTAAGCAGGCTGAGCGTTTCGGCGCTGTTATTGAACTCGGCGAAGTCACCGCTCTGCATGACGAAGGCGAGTACAAACGTCTGGAAACCACCAGCGGCGACATGCGAGCCAGAGCCGTGCTAATTGCTACCGGTTCCGATTATAAAAAGATCGGCGTGCCGGGCGAGAAAGAATACTATGCCCGAGGCGTGCACTATTGCGCGACCTGCGACGGGGCTTTTTACCGTGATAAACGACTGGTGGTAGTAGGTGGTGGTAATTCAGCCGTCCAGGAAACAGTATTCTTAACGCGCTTTGCTTCGCACATTGATCTGTTGGTGCGCTCCACAATTAAAGCCAGCGACGTACTGCAGCACGAGCTTGAGGAATTTGTAAAACAGGGTAAGGTCACCGTGCATCTCGGCACGACTACAGATGAGATTATCGGCGAGGATAAATTTGTCACCAAAGTCATCGGTACAAATGATGGTAAAAAAATTGAGTTTCAGACAGATGGTGTCTTTGTGTTTGTAGGCCTTATGCCTAACTCTCAATTCTTGGAGTCTACACCGGTGAAGCTCGACGAAATCGGCTTTGTTATAACTGATGAACACTTGCACACCAGCATGCAAGGCGTCTTTGCGGCTGGCGATATCCGTTCCGGCGCTACCATGCAAATCGCCTCGGCGGCCGGTGAAGGTGCCACCGCCGCCCTAAAAATCCGCGAATACCTGGAAGGCCGCGGCCACCCCGTCCAAAATTAAGTCCAAGTTGTATACTTAAAAAGTATGTCTTCCGCTAAACAAACCGTTTCGCATATTTTATCCCTTGCGGATATAAAGGTAGATGGTGACCGGCCATTTGATATTAAGGTTCATGATGCCCGTTTCTATAAGAGTGTTATAAGCAGCGGTGGGCTGGGTTTAGGTGAGAGCTATATGGACAGCTGGTGGGATGTCGATCACCTTGATCAGTTCGTAGCTCGTATGATGGCTGCCAATGTGAGTCAGCAAGTAAAGCCTAGTCCCGCTATGATACATGCCTACCTGGCGGCACAGCTATTCAATCGGCAATCAGTCAAGCGGGCCAGCCGTAACGCCGCCTATCATTACGATATCGGCAATGACCTCTACGAGAGGATGCTTGATAAAAACATGATATATACTTGTGGTTACTGGGATAAAGCATCAAACCTCGAAGACGCCCAACTCGCTAAACTCGACCTGGTCTGCCGTAAATTGCAGCTTGAGAAGGGCATGACGCTGCTCGATCTTGGCTGTGGATGGGGAGGCTTTGCCGAATACGCCGCCAAAAACTATGGTGTGATTGTCACGGGCGTGACCCCTGCATACGAGCAGGTTATTGTTGCTAAGCAGCGAACCGAAGGTTTGCCTGTCACCATACTACAGGGTGACTTTCGTGATGTTACCGGTACGTTCGACCGAGTGGCAGCAATTGGCTTGCTGGAACACGTTGGACCAAAGAATTACCGAACGCTTTTTACTCTCTCTAACAAGGTTCTGAACAGCGGCGGTTTAATGTTATTCCACACTATTGGCAATAACCGCTCGACTAAATTTGTGGATCCATGGATTGATAGGTATATTTTCCCGGGAGGAGTTATTCCCTCATTGGCACAGATCAGCCGAGCGATTGAAAAACTGCTAATAATTGAAGACCTACACAATTTTGGACCCGATTACGATAAGACACTCATGGCCTGGCATCACAATTTCATGCAACATTATGATGAGTTAAGTGACAAATATGACGAGCGGTTTAAACGCATGTGGAATTTCTATTTGTTGTCATGTGCGGGTATGTTTCGGGCTCGCCACATGCAACTTTGGCAGATAGTCATGCGAAAAATCGAGCCTTCAGCAGTATACCGAGCAGTCAGATAGTTCGCGACAGCCTCTCATTGCATAATATTCCGACAACTCACTGGTAGAGGTAACCAGGAAAGGAATCAAGCACCAGCTGATGTTGCCTGATTCCGGCTTTTTTCAGATCCTTCTGTAGGATTTCGACCATTGGTTCAGGTCCGGATACATATATTAGGCTGTCGTCTGTTGGTTTTCCAAGGCCGAGAATTAGCTCGGCGCTGAGTCGGCCGCGTTCGCCTCCCCACGCTGCGGAAGGTTCGCTCACTATTATAGTCGGCTGAATTCCGGCCTTAACAAAAGTATCTTGAAAGATGATCTCATCTTCACTACGCACTGCATATATAAGCTTGATTGGCCGTTTTTCTCCGGTTTCAGCCAGCCAGGAAAGTATGCTGTGGTATGGTGTAATACCCATACCTCCAGCCACAAAGGTAAGGGGTGTCTGGATTAATTTGGGAAGCACAAAGTCTCCCATAGGGGCGCTCATAGTCAGTTCGTGACCGTACTGCAAATGACGTAATGCTTTTTTGAAGCTGCTGCCATCTTTTACCGCTAACTTTGTAGTTATACTAATAAACTTATCGGTAGGAGATGAAGACAATGTGAACCAGTGTTTAATGCCGTGGCTGTCTGGACGTGGATGCTTCAGTGTCAATTCAATAAACTGCCCGGCAGTGTATTGCACAGGCATTTCCGGCTTAAAATAAAAGGTCCGGATATTTGCAGCTTCGTCCTGGCTGTGGTCAAACGTGATGTTCACAATAACAGTTTACCAACGACTTGACAAAAATACTTCCCGTATATATCATTATAAATACAAATGGCCTTTGGGCTCACCCCTCTCAATCATGGTGTATAGCTAACGCCGAGAGGGGTAAAATTATTTCTGGGGGTTGTCGCGAATGATTTGTACTAATCTCAATTGTATTACTGCAAAATCTACTTCTTTAATAATCCCGTCTTTCATGAGTAAACGCTTTGAATCATATGCCCGAAGTTGGGATAGTATGGCGATGTTCACTGGTATCGAACCATAGCAGAAACTCGCATAATACTTACCCCTTTTATTAATAGTTGTAAGCGGTATACCCCAAAATAGATGATGATTAAATTTACGTAGTATGAGGACAGGTCGGGCAAACTTCTTCCCTTTGCCATCTTCTTCGTCGCCGATATTGTGGCCAACCGCTACCCACCAAATCTCGCGTTCGTAGAAATAAACAGACATTGACTGGGCCTGCAACTGAGATTTTACGAGTGACCAGCCAATGAAGTCTTTCCAAGTATTCGCCATACTGGCATGCTAGCAGGTGAAAATTAAATATTTATTAAAATCCCTCAATTCTACTACTTTTTGAGTTTTTCGAAACGGTCTGGGTAGTCGGTGACGACGCCATATAGGCCAAATCGTGCCCAGCGCTTGGCTTTGACGACATTATTTAAGGGGTAGGCACTGAGTTGCCAACCCCTGCGGGCCATCGCTGAGATGAAGCCGCTCCATAGCCAGCGTTGATTCATACTTATTCGTTTGGTGCCTACCTGACGAGCTCTATAGGTAGCCCGAACACCTGACCATTGTTCGTTGACGATTTTTTGGATTTCCGGTAGCTCGTTGTGCAGTTTCAACAAAGTTTTTTGACTAAACGACGTCAGTAAGAAATAATCGGACTTCCAACCTTTCTCAAGGTAGGTCCTGATGATGGCAATAATCGGTTTCACAGGCTCCCCCGGCTTAACTTCTATATATAATGGTACCGAGGGGCCGAGAGTCGTCAGCACTGATTCGAAAGTTGCCAGATCCGGCTTGTGCTGCCTGAGCTCCTCGTATGTGTGTTGGGCGATTCGGTATTGCTTACTATTTTGATCAGTTAGACAGGGGTCGTGGTGCAAAATCACTACATTATCTTTAGTAACGCGCAGGTCGAATTCCAATTCATCGACATGATGCTCCAAGCCCTTTCGCATGCCGGCAATAGTATTTTCCGGCGCCAACCCGCGCGCGCCCCGGTGGCCAATGATCTTCATACCCACTTAGTGTACAATATTGTTAAACGATAAGGAGTAAACAAGTGGCTGATTTTAACCAAGTACTCGAACCAGGGGATTACCAAAATGGCCTCGTTAATACCGTGGTGGAGATCCCGCAAGGCAGTTTTCTAAAGATAGAATGGGATCGAAAACGAGCTACTTTCCTGTTAGATCGTGTAGAGCCAAGTATTTATGCCAAACCGGTAAACTACGGTTTTATTCCCCAGACACTTGATGAAGATGGCGATGAACTTGATACGCTGATTGTCTGCGATGGGTCGCTGCCGACAGGGATCTGGCTGGAGGCCAAGATTGTGGGTGTCATGAACTTCGAGGATGACGGCGATATGGACCACAAAGTCGTGGTCGTACCGGCCGATGACCGCAATACGGGCGACAGTATTACAACATTAGCCGACTTAGGTGAACGCTGGAAACAAATGATTGCTGAGCATTTCAATCATTATAAAGACCTCAAAAAGCCCGGCACCACCAAAGTTCTTGGCTGGGGCGATGCCGAGGAAGCCAAAAGGGTCATTGCCGAGTCAATCGGACGTTATAAAACCGGGAAGTAAGCTAGATCCCAGGTAAAATTTTAGCAAGCAGAATACCGACAGTTCGCCATTCCTGCATTGCATTATTTTTAATTGCTTGGCGTAGTTCATCACCAGTCATCCACGTCACTTGAATATCTTCACCCGGCTCAAGTTCCTGCCCCTTAGGGCTTTCGGAATAGGTATCGACACGGAAATAATAGAGATCCCATTCGACCGTTGCGCCGGCGTTTGCCTTAGTCACCAGCAGAGGATTTTTAATTATCAGTCCGGTTTCCTCGAGCGCTTCTTTGATCGCAGCTTCTGTTGCGGCCACCACGATATCTTTTCCGCTGTTAAGTAACGCATGATACGCATCTAGACTGTCGCAAACCTTACCACCAGGCAGGCGTAAATCTACACTGCCTGTTTCGTCACGTTTTTCTTTGGTAACGAGAATTTTTTTATCAGGCGATACTATGATTAGTCTTGTCCCCGGCGGCCGTCGATAGCGCTCAAACACGCGGCCATCTCCTTGTTTTGTGTGAACTACCTCACCGATCTTGCCGCTAAATGCAATGATATCCTGTTGACCGGGTTGAGATTTTTCGTCACTCATTACCTTCAATAATAGCAAAATAATGTCTTAAAATAAGCAACGAGTAATTTCAGTAATGACTGCCCAATCTGGTTTACCGGCAGCAAACACCAAGCTGTGCGATAATCAATAGTATGCAAAAAATCATTCCCGCTGACAGCGTGTTGGTTCCGGATGCGGCGGATAGGGTGTTTGAAGGGAAGATTTTTGATGTTTACCAGTGGCCGCAAGAGATGTTTGACGGCTCCAGCCATACTTTTGAAATGCTAAAACGCCCCGATACCGTCAGTGTTATTTGTGTTGTAGATGACAAGATTTTAGTAATTGATGACGAGCAGCCTCACCACGGTTCACGTAAAAGCTTTCCAGGAGGGCGAGTTGATGAAAGCGATACCAGTATCAAAGCCGCTGCCCAGCGCGAAGTGCTCGAGGAAACGGGCTACAGCTTTAAAAACTGGCGATTAGTCAGAGTTTCGCAGCCCTACCGAAAAATGGAATGGTTCGTGCACGTCTGGCTAGCCTGGGATGTCGCTGGCAAACAGGACTCCAACTTGGATGCTGGTGAAAAGATAACTTTGCACAATTTAGCCTTTAACGAGTTAAAGGAGCTGGTGATCAATCGGACCGGCTATCTGGGCGAGTCTATTTCGTTATTTGAGAATACTGAAAACCTGGATCAGCTGCTGAGCTTGCCGAAGTTTATGGGCCACACAGTTGACCGATAGTTGCATATACACTCTCAAACTTTTACAATGTAGGCATAAGCAGAAATAATCTAAAACAGGATGTTCTATGAAAACACGGGTGGCAATAAATGGGTTTGGACGGATTGGGCGTAATGCTTTCAAAGTCGCGTTTGAGCGTAGTGATATCGAAATAGTTGCTATCAATGATCTGACTGATACTAAAACCCTGGCGCATTTACTCAAGCATGACAGCAACTATGGTACCTATGACAAAAAAGTTAGCTTCGATGATAAGAGCATTATTGTTGAGGGTAAACACATTGACGTTTTAGCCGAGACGGATCCGGCTAATTTGCCATGGAGCGAGCATAACGTAGACGTGGTTATAGAATCAACCGGGTTTTTCGTGGATCCGGCGAAAGCTAAGGCTCACATTAAAGCCGGTGCTAAAAAAGTCGTTTTAAGCGCACCTGCCAAAGGCGAAGGTGCTACCACCATAGTGCTGGGCGTTAATGAAGACGCCTTAGAAGGGGCTGAAGATATTATCAGCAACGCCTCGTGTACCACTAATTGTATTACACCGGTGGCCGCGGTAATTGAAAGTAATTTTGGTATCGAAAAGGCCATGATGACTACTATTCACAGCTACACGGCTTCGCAAAAGCTGCAGGATGCGCCGGCTAAAGATCTGCGCGAAGCCCGTAACGCTGCCGAGAACATTGTGCCGACTACTACCGGCGCCAGCCTGGCTGCCGGCTTAGCTCTGCCGGCCCTGCAGGGCATCTTCGGCGGCATGAGCGTGCGGGTGCCCACGCCGGTAGTTTCGTTAAGCGACTTCGTAATCATCACTAAGCGATCGGTATCTGTGGAAGCAGTCAACCAGGCTTTCAAGGAAGCTGCCAAAGAGCCTTATTATCAGGGTATCCTTGATGTCACTGAAGAAGAACTGGTCAGCAGCGACTTCATTGGCAATAGCCACTCGGCTATTGTAGACCTCAAGCTGACGGCCGTGGTCGGCGGCAATATGCTCAAAGTCGTGGCCTGGTACGACAATGAATGGGGCTACTCTAACCGCCTGGTTGAAGTCGTGGCCGATACCGGCCGTTTGCTTAATAAGGCCTAGCTATATTTGGCGCTCACACCGTATGGTTATATTATTAAGTTAATGAAAATTGCCGTTGCCACCGATCACGCTGGCTTTGAAACTTTAAAAGAGCTCAAAACTTTCTTAGCTGGCTTAGGCCATGAATGCGTGGACTATGGCCCGCAAAATTATGATCCAGCCGATGATTACCCGGACTTTATGTTCCCGGCAGCCAAGGCTGTGGCTAGCGGTGAGTGCGAGCGGGGAATTATTCTGGGCGGCAGCGGCGAGGGCGAAGCCATAGCCGCCAATAGGTTCAAGGGCGTACGTTGCGCGGTGTTTTATGGTCAGGTGGTAGCCAAAACTGCCATTGACGCCGAAGGTACGAAGAGCGATGATCCATATGAAATTATCAAACTTTCCCGACAACATAACGACTCCAATGTACTCAGCCTTTCCACTCGTTTTATCGGCTTAGAAGAAATGAAGCAAGCCATCGAGATCTGGCTGTCGACACCATTCAGCCAGGCTGAACGGCACGTTCGGCGTATCAAGAAACTCGACGCCTAAACTATAAGCCTTTTCTAATGGTCTGAGTCGAGTTAGCCTTCGGCAACCGCACTACTCTGTTGTTCTTTTTTCGGGTGTTTTTTCTTGCTAATTTAGGGTAATCAGAATCGTTAATTTTGAGCGGCTCAATTTTTCCAGTAAACAAAAACTTGATAACCCACATCAAGTTATAATCCTTTAATAATAATATCACCCACGTTTGGACGAGGCAGGACCACCTGTTTGGTACGACGCTTGTAAGCTTTCACTGAAGCTTTATTTGGATTAGTTTTAGGCATATTTATAGTATAACAAATAGTATGATTGTACCCAAGACAGTCATCAGCAAGGAGCCAAAACAATAGCGCCAGCGAAGCGCATTGATTAAAGAATTTGTGTTAATAGCAAACTGAGTATCGGCTAATAGTTGCAAAAGCAATGTTTCCTTATCCATATTTAGGTACTTAGGGTATGTGTCGGGATTGCCGCTGGTGCCAATATATTTACGTGGCCAGACTGCGAAACCATTGAAGATTAATGAGATGAAAAAGGGAACTATAAGCAGGCCGTGTTGCCACCAACTGGTAAGACGTAAACCTACCTGAGCTATAAATAGCAAAATAGCCACATTTGTAGCAAGTAAGGCCAGGGCTTTCGTGTCAATTGAATCGCCATCACTAAAAACCAGGTTCAATTGGTTCTGCCTGGCTTCCAGCAGCGGCTGTAAATCATATTCTGGAGTCATAATACTCTACCGTTACACTTAAAGTAGCTGTATTATACCTATTATGAGTAAAGTTGCAATTTGTCCCACTGTCACGGCGTTTGATACACACGAGTATCGTGTACAAATGGAGCGGCTCGAGCCTTTCGCCAAGCGTGTCCACATAGATCTTATGGACGGAGAATTCGCCCCCTCTAAATCACCAGGTCTCGATCAGGTATGGTGGCCGGAAAAGTTAACGGCCGATATCCATCTTATGTACCAACGTCCGGCGGAGCAAATCGACCGGTTAATTAAACTAAAACCTAACTTGGTCGTGATCCATTTTGAAGCTGACGTTAACCACGTGGATTTTGCCGCTCAACTAAATAAAAATGGTATAAAATCTGGCCTAGCCCTACTCAGTGGCACATCTGTTAAAAGCATCAAAGCTAGCTTGTCCAGCTTCCAACACATTTTGGTCTTTAGCGGTAACCTGGGCTATCACGGCGGTGAAGCCGACCTTGGTCTGCTGGATAAAGTCCGCCAAATCCGCGAGCTTTATCCCGATGCCGAAATCAGCTGGGACGGCGGCATCAACGACAAAAACGCCAAACAACTTGTCGAAGCCGGTATCGACGTTCTAAACGTCGGCGGCTTCATACAGAAATCAGCCCAGCCGGAGATTGTTTATAAAAGTCTAATAAGCCTTGTGAAATAAGCTATAATTATAAACATAATTAAGGAAATATAATGAAAATCAAATCTCAAGCGGGTTTTAGTTTAATTGAAAGCCTATTAGTTATCATTGCTATAACGTTAGTAGTCTTTGTTGGCTTTTACGTATACAACGCTAAGAATGATGCCAATAAGACGCTTGATAAAGCTGCCACATCAACAAATGCCAGATCACAAAAAGCAAAAAAATCTAAAAACTACCTATTTATTAAAGAACTCGGTATAAAGTTAAAACTTGACCAGGATTTGCAAGGGTTAGAGTATAAGTATTCGCCAGAAGCCTCTGACGGAGTGGGATCTAAAAATGCTGGGCTCTCTGAAAAACGTTTTACAAAGACAGTAAAAGCCTGTAACGCTGAAATAATTGCCGGCGATCCAGTCAACTTTGCTAATATTAGTCGCTACGAAGGAACCTATGACCCCCAGGCTCAACCTCATGATGTCTTTGCCGAGTTTGTAAAACAACTTCCAGGCTTTTACCTGGAGTATGGCAATCCAGATGGAGGTTTCTGTAGAGGTACAGATCAGGTTGCTGCAAAGGCGACCGAAAAGCTTTTTAAAGAGCTTAATACAGGCTTAAAAGAAGCTGCAAAAAACGCCGAATCGATACAGTAATTAGCTGGCAGTAGCTAGATTCTTGCTATAATCGTTAGCAGTATGGGGCAAAAACTATCTATTGAACGGCTGGAGGCTATTGCTAATGATATTCGTGAGGATATCATCCGGATGCTGGAGCATGCCGGTAGCGGGCATAGTGCCGGGCCGCTAGGGCTGGCCGACATCTTTGCCGCGCTTTATTTCGATGTTATGAAGCATGACCCGAAGAATCCGGACTGGGAGGAGCGTGACATCTTTTTGCTCAGTAACGGTCACTGCGTGCCAGTACAGTACGCCACTATGGCGCGGGCGGGTTACTTTGACCGCAAAGAACTGATGACATTGCGAGAACTGGGTTCGCGTTTGCAGGGCCACCCGGAGCGGACTAAATTGCCGGGGCTGGAAACTACCAGCGGACCTTTAGGCTCCGGACTCAGCCAGGCTTGCGGCATGGCGCTCGGTTTACGCATGGATAAGCAGCTTCACCGCTGGGTCTATGTGGTGATGGGTGATGGGGAACAGGATGAAGGCAATGTCTGGGAAGCGGCGATGCTGGCTAGCAAATACAAACTCAATAATATTATTGCTATCACGGACCGTAACAATATTCAGATTGACGGGCCGACAGAGTCAGTTATGCCGCTGGAAGATTTAAAAGCTAAGTGGGAAGCCTTTGGCTGGTATGTGCTGGAGATCAACGGTAATCAAGTGGAAGAGGTGATAGATGCTTGTGCTATGGGCAGGGCCATCGTCGATAAGCCAATTATGATCATCGCCTACACTGTACCGGGCAAAGGCGTAGACTTTATGGAATATGACTTCCATTGGCATGGTGCCCCGCCAAATCATGAACAGGCCGTCAAAGCCTTAAAAGAATTGCGCACCCTGGGCGGCAAAATCCGGAGCGAACATGAGTAGCCAATTATTCACTACGTCTGGGCCCTACATCAATGCTAGAATAGCTCTAGATAAGGAGAAAAATTAAAAATGAACAAGAATCTAAATAATCAGTTACCAACATTTGGCCCGATAATCGACAGGTATTTAAGAAAAATTAAGCCAAATCCGCAAAATATAAAACAGCTACCGTTTCACTTTTGGATTGCTTTTGCTGGTAGCTTCATTCTCATTGCCATGCTTGTTCATGCTATCGCAGAAATAATAATAGGATCTGACGGTGGAATAGGCGACATGTTTGCTCTCGGCGTGGGAGTGCCTTTTTATCTTGGCCTTATCTTTCTTTTGCTATTGTTACTCAAGTTTTCAAGGTCAAAGAGCATTATTGCCTTTATGGTCTCATGTTTGCTTATGGCACTGGCTGTAAGCGTGGTTATTCTCACGTTAAAGCCGCTTGGTTAAAACTATGCTTAGTGTGTACCTTATCGAAGATATATTAAGTAAATCAATCGAATTGGAGCCGATTCGTAAAGGGTTTGGGCGAGGGCTTTTAGAGGCGGGCAAGCGGGATGAGAATGTGGTGGCGGCTTGTGCCGATTTGACTGATTCTACCCAGATGAGTTTGTTTAAAGAGGAGTTTCCAGATCGGTTTATAGAAATCGGTGTGGCCGAGCAGAACCTGGTGACGGTGGGGGCGGGTATGGCGGCTATTGGGAAAATTCCTTTTGTGTCCTCATATGCGGCTTTTAGCCCCGGGCGGAACTGGGAACAGATAAGAACTACGATTTGCCTGAATGACCGGCCTGTCAAAATAGTCGGTTCGCACGCCGGTATAAGCGTCGGTCCGGATGGCGCCACCCATCAGATGCTGGAGGACATAGCTCTAATGCGGGTACTGCCAAATATGGTTGTCATTGCTCCCGGCGATAGCATAGAGGCCGAAAAAGCCACGTTAGCTATGGCTAAGGACAAACGGCCAAATTATTTACGTTTAGCACGCGAGGCCACACCCATCATTACAACGAAAGAGACGCCGTTTGAAATCGGTCCGGCTTATGTTTTCGCGAAAGGCGCTGATGTAACAATAATAAGCACCGGTACCATGACTTATCAGGCGTTGCTGGCGGTCGATAAACTGTATAAAGACGGCATTGAAGCTGAAGTTATACATGTACCGACTATTAAACCGCTGGACGAGGAGACAATCCTAAAAAGCGTTCGAAAAACAGGGGCGGTCGTCACGGTCGAAGAAGCCCAGATCATCGGCGGCCTGGGCGGTGCTATTGCCGAACTGCTAGCCGAAAATTGTCCTGCGCCTATGAAACGTGTCGGCATGCAAGACCATTTCGGCGAATCCGGCACTCCAGATCAGCTACTCCAGCACTTTGGCCTGGACGCCAAACACATCCGCCTAGCCGCCCACGCTGTCCTCGACAAAAAAATCACATAATTTCCAGATAGGATTAAATAATCTATTTCTCAGAGGAAGCATAAGTAGTTATACTGAGTCTATGCCTTTAACGCTACAACAGATTAGGCGAAATTGTGCTCAGGCGCGGGAGCGGATGGCTCAGGCGCGGGCCGAAAAGTGGGCGTTTGGGGCGTTTAATCTTGATGATGAAGCGACTTTGCGGGCTGTAGTGCAGGCCGCTGCCACTAAGAATGCGCCGGTGCTGGTGGAGGTCAGTCAGGGCGAGGTCGATGACATTGGTTTGGATAATGTCCGTGATCTAGTCGACAATTTTAAGTATCAGTACGGTATAGAAATTTACGTCAACCTCGATCATAGTCCCAGCGTGGAGGCTGCCAAACACGGTATAGAGGCCGGTTTTGAATTTATACATATCGATGTTTCGCAGGCCAATCATGAAGCTGCCGATGAAGAAATCATCGCTGCCACCAGAGAAGTCGTAGCTTATGCCCAGCTGACCGGCGCGCTGGTAGAGAGTGAACCGCATTACTTTGGCGGCAGCAGCAACGTCCACACCGAACAGATTGACTATGAAAAAATCAAACAGACCTTCAGCACACCAGAGGCAGCCAAGACTTTTGTAGAAGCCACGGGTATTGATACCTATGCCGCCGCTATCGGCAATTTGCATGGTAAATATCCGGTACCCAAAGTGCTGGACTTGGAGCTCTTACAGCAGCTGCGGCAGACCATTAGCTGTAACATCAGCCTGCATGGCGGCAGCGGCACGCCCGGGCATTACTTCCGCGATGCTGTTCGCATTGGGGTCACCAAGATCAATATCAACAGCGACATGCGTTACGCTTACCGCACAACGCTTGAGAAAATCCTGGCCGATAATCCCAATGAGTATTCGGTGGCTAAACTGATCAGTAAAGACGTGGTCGATGCTGTGCAGACGGTCGTGGAAAGTAAGCTCGATGATTTTAATTCAGCCGATAAAGCCGTGGTGTAATTTTTAAGTTACAACAGACATTTCCAGTCAACCTATTTATACTGGTATTATGACCATAAAACAATGTGATATTTGTCAGAAAAGACTTACTACCGATGCTGTCAGTATCAGGCATGGCTTCGAAATGTTTGAATTATGCGTTAGCTGCGCCCAGCCTATTAAAAAGTTATTAAAAAAACATGGTTTATTGGTAAAAAGTGCCTGGAAAGATTTGTCTACCAACCCCGAAGCAGTATGATATTAAGCATGAACTTGACCTCAACCGATCTTCAGGCAATAAAAAGGCTATTTGATAGCTCGATTGAGGAACGCGTGCCAGGCATAATTGACGCCCGTATCGAAGCTAGTGTCCCAGCCATCATTGACGCGCGAATCACTGCTCGACTGGCGACAGACATGCCGGTCCTATTAAAGAAACACATGCCCAAAATCATCCGGCAAGAAGTGCAACCCAGACTGGATAAGCTAGAGAAACGCCTTAAAGACCGGATAGAAGGGGTGAGACTGGACGTAGGCATGTATTCGCATGAATTGACCGACAAACTGAGTGATCTTTCCTTGCAGTCGTCAGAACTGTCAGAAAAGCTTGAAATCATTGGCGATATGACCGATAGTAATAAGGTAGCAGTCAGAAAAATAAACCGTAAGCTAGGCATGGTCTAAAGTCAGAAAGGGTGGATTAGGTGGCAGAAAAACCTGATGTAGTAAGTATCGGTGATATCGTAACGGATGCCTTTATCAAATTATTTGATGATCAGGCTTCGGCGTATGAAAACGAACAGGGAAAGTGGCTGGCGATGCCTTTTGGAACTAAGATTCCGTTTGACCATGCCGAAGTTATCGAGGCAGTAGGCAACGCTGCTAATGCGGCGGTAGCCTTCGCCAGGCTTGGACTGGACAGTGCATTTGTGACCAATGTAGGTGCGGACACCCATGGCCGGGATATGATCAAAGCTTTGGACAAAAATGATGTTGACACGCGTTTTGTGCGCATCAACCGCGGCAAAAAAAGTAACTACCACTATGTATTGTGGTATAAGGACGAACGTACCATACTCATAAAGCACGAGGAATATGATTATCACTGGCCGCATTTACATCCGGCTGAAACGCCAAAATGGACCTATTTTAGTTCTATCAGCCAACATGCCATAGCCTACCATGACCAGGTAGCTGAGTGGTTGGAAGAAAACCCTGCAGTGAAACTGGCTTTTCAACCGGGTACCTTCCAGATGGAAGCCGGTACTGAAAGGTTGCAACGTATTTATGCCCGTAGCGAAGTGTTGATTCTAAATCGTGAAGAAGCCGCAATGGTCGGCGGAGGGAATCATGACGATCTACACGACCTTTTCAATAAATTGCATGGGCTGGGACCAAAGATTGTGGTTATAACTGACGGACCAAACGGTGCCTATGCCAGTGATGGCGACAATCGATTTGAAATGCCATTATATCCTGATCCGGCGCCGCCGGTCGACCGCACCGGGGCCGGCGACTCGTTTGCATCAACCTTTGTGGCCGCGCTCATCAAGGGTAACACTATAGAAGGAGCACTGCAGCGGGCTCCTATCAACTCAATGAGTGTCGTTCAAAAGGTCGGCGCCCAGGCCGGTCTCTTAACAGAGGAAAAACTAGAGCATTTTTTGCGTGAGTCGCCTGACTGGTACCGTCCTAAGCGCCTGGCATAAACCTTTAATTAGTATTGACAGTATGGTAATCTGTAAGCATAAGGATTTTAAGATGCTTTGCCAAAATAAAAATAATAACGTGACCAATCACATATGACGCGCTTTCTATCGGATTCTTTACAAGCTCAAGAGCCTTTTTTCCGGCTTGGTCTCCGGCGGCTGGAGTCAGCCAATGGACTTCCAAATACAGATATTCGCTTTTCCCTTGAAGTAATGCAAGCAACCAAAGCCAAACTACTTGAGCTGGGCCTTGACCCGCGTGACACCAGCGCCGAAGAACTTTACGAAGCGCTCCGCGCTCGTATCAAGACCGACGACGCCAAACTAATCAAAAACCTGCGCACTAAGGCTGCCACCCACATCTCTGCCGAGGGCGATGTGATAGCCGGCATGATTCATGTCATCGAACAAGTATCTGATTCCAAGCGCTGTTTTGCGCTTAAAAACAGCCGCCTCAAGTCTATTATAAGAAAGCTACCGCCCAAAAAAGCCATGAAGCAACTTGGTTACCGCTCAGTTGATTCGTTTCTGAAGCATGAGGCCGGGGTGTCTGTTCTGGCAGCAGCCTGGTTGTGCGAAGGTAAGAGCTGGCAACACCGATTGCTTGAGGAGTATAAGAAGCTAAAACCAGGCGATTTTGACCAGCGAAGCATCGTTGTGGTTCAGCTCAATTCCAAACGTTGGCACGATTTAGCTGCCGCTACTGTCGCTCAAAATAAACATAATATTTTATGCTTCAAGGAGCTTGGAAGCCTGGCCTTTTTGCCGTTTCCAAGCGAAGTCCCGGCTGGCGCAGTTACGGCCAGCCTGGCTCTGGCACTTCGGGAATTAAATGAAATCAGAGCCAGCAGTGCATTTTTAAAACTCTGCCAGGTCAGACCGGATTTCGGCGGGGTCGTGCAGAAAGTTGTTGAAGATAAGCCTAGGCTTAGTTCACAACTGCTTGATCAACCGGTGCCCTGGCAGCTTATCCAGCGATATTATGCGCGATTAACGCATCTTTTTCGCGAAGACTTGTTCGAGCCTCATATACAACTCGACGACATGGCCTGGTTGCCTATTGAGAAAACGCTATCTGCTATAGAACCGAGCTTAGCTTTCTGGCATGGCACTGCGCACTTGGGTATGCTGCATAGCCATAAACCCGTTTCCATGAACATCGTTGACGCGGCACTTAATTACTGCAACCAGTTGCCGTTTAAAAATCGTCTCGTGCATTACTTTCAACAGTCTTTGAGCCACGAGTTGCTGCTGCGCTATTTGCGCCGTGAGCCGGTCGAGCAAAGTGTGTTAACGCAGTTACAGCCCCAACTGGCGGCGGAGACTGTGCTAGCATAGACAAGGAAGAGGTGGAGGTGGGTATGTATCAAATCTGTGTTTCGGGCGCCGCCAAAGGTGAAAGTGTGGAAGAGGGCAGAGCCCTGGCTATAGAACTGGGGACGGCTATCGCTAAAGCCGGTCATGCTCTGATGACGGGCGCTACCATAGGTTTGCCTAACTATGCCGCTGAGGCCTATAAAAAAGCCGGGGGCATTATGAGCGTTGGTATCAGCCCGGCAGCCAGCAAGGTCGAGCATGTCATGAAATACCGTTTACCAATCCTGGCCTACGACACGATTATCTACACCGGGCTGCATTACGTCGGTCGGGACACCCTGCTGATTACCTCCAGTGACGCGGTAGTGAGCATCGGCGGCCGCATCGGTACATTACATGAATTCACGATCGCCATGGAAACCGACACGCCCATTGGTTTTTTACAAGGAGCCGGTGGTATCAGCGAAGAAATTCAAAATTTGATCAAGTTAGCACGCCCCTTACGCACCGGCGTCATGATAGCTTTCGACACCTCGGCTACCAAGCTCATTAAGCAGCTTACCGACCACCTTGACATCGAACACGCCAAGTACCACAACCTTTATCAATAGTCGTGCGCATTAAAACAATTATTTAAATTACTAATAGTTTGGATCGCAACCCTTCGCTATAATTGAGTAGTGAGTAAGTTTAAGCTAAAAGCTGATTTTAAACCTACTGGTGACCAGCCGGGGGCGATTGCCCAGTTGACCAAAGGTCTCCAGGACGGTATCCACCATCAGACTCTGCGCGGCGTAACCGGTTCCGGGAAGAGTATTATAGGTTCTTCCAAAGTGTTTATACAGCATGGAGGCAAATTTCTGCACATCTCCATAGAGTTGCTCGGTGGTGTTTTTACAGGTGGTCTAGGCAAGAGTCGATCTGAAACACAGGTTGCAACACTCGGTGGTGATGCGCAGACTATAGCACTTGATACACGCACAGGTAACGCAAAGCTGGCAGATATTAACGAGATCTCTAGACATATATACAATGGCCAACTCTACGAAGTACAGACTGCTTGTGGACGCACTAACACCTTTACCGATAGTCATAATGTCTATGTGATGAGGAATGGTAAGCTGGAACTACTGTCCAGCGATCAACTTACAGTAGATGACTGGCTGCCGCTACCAGACACCATAGAAGAGCCATTGACTGCACCTTTAACTCACCTCGATTTACGAGCATGGTTACCGGAAGATGATTTTTTTGTATCGCTATCAGAGCCTCAACATATTCCCGTTGGCTTGCTATCAAGGGCTAAAGAGTGGCGGGTTACTAATAAAGCCGAGCGTATTTCTTATAGCAATTATCTCCGCTTCTCCTTAAGTACATCTTACAACGCGCAAGGTGATCGTGTGGGATCCTTAAAAAGGAGCGCGACTATCCCGACTATAGTGCCCAGTAGTTATGCGTTGTGGCGGTTTATTGGCCTGTTTATTGCCGAAGGCCACGCCTCGAGTGGTTATCTTGTACTTTCGACGGCCGACTCGACTATCGCACAAGAATTTGCAGCCGGCACCCAATGTTTTGGATTAAAATTACAAAAACGTATCAAGCCTTACGACTATCAAGTCTCAGGCAAAACCATAGCCACCCTTATGCGAACCCTTTGCGGTGATGTCGCGCGATCCAAGCATTTACCCGCCTTCTGGCCACAGCTTAATACTGCCCAACTAGGACAATTACTCAGCGGTGTTTTTGCGGGTGACGGCTGGGTTGAGCCAAACAGCGTTGGCTTAGCTTCGAGCAGTCGGGAGCTTATTAATGATGTTCAAACCGCGCTGCTCCGTTTTGGCATTCATGCTCGGGTCAGACCGAAGCAGGTTCGCTACAAAGGCGTGACGAGAGCCTCATGGGTGTTAAATATTTACGGTCGGTATGACCTAGGTGTATATTATGAAAAGATAGGTTTTGGACTCGAACGCAAAGACCAAGTTTTGTACAAGTTGTTAGCTCGAGATGTCGTATCGAACACAAATGTCGATGTCTTTCCACTAGCCGGAGCCTATCTACGCGAACTCTGCAACAAGTATGGTCTTTCCCAGCGTGATCTAGCCGATGCAGTACATAGTTCTCGCGCCAGTATTAGCCTATATTATTCGGGTTTCCGTATGCCATCACGTTATAAGGCGCGATCTTTGTTATCATTTTTGCGAACTAAAGCAGCTGAACAATCTGATGCGGCAGAGAAGGCTGCATTAGAGCACCTTGTTTTCTTGACCAGTCTTTATTGGTCGCCAATCAAATCTATTGACACTCACCAAACAACTGGCGAGGTCGTCTATGATCTATCAGTACCCTCTTGCCAAACCTTTTTGGCTGGTGGAGGTAGCTACTTTGTTCACAATACGTTTAGTATGGCCAATATTATCCAGAATGTTCAGCGGCCAACACTAGTGCTCAGCCATAATAAAACCTTGGCCGCACAGCTGTACGGCGAATTCAAGAACTTTTTTCCTGATAATGCCGTGCACTACTTTGTCAGCTACTTCGATTATTATCAGCCGGAGGCTTACATCCCGCGCAGCGATACATATATAGAGAAGGATAGCCAGATAAATGAAGAGATTGACCGCTTGCGTCATGCTGCCACCGACGCGCTGCTGAGCCGTAAAGACGTCATTATCGTGGCGAGCGTCAGTTGCATCTACGGTATTGGTTCGGTGGAGGACTATAACGGGTTATCGATCGACGTTAAAAAGGGTGAACGGCGGTTGCGCGACAAGTTCTTGCGCCACCTAACAGACATTCAGTACCAACGTAATGACATCGATTTCCACCGCAGTACCTTCCGCGTGCGCGGCGACGTGGTCGATGTCTTTCCGGCCGGCGAAGAGCTAGCTTACCGGATTGAATTTTTTGGTGACGAGGTCGATCGTATTACCAAAGTCGATCCGCTGACTGGTGAGATCCTGGCTAATTTAGATGAGTATAAAATCTTTCCGGGCTCTCACTATGTGACGCCGCAGGCCAAATTGAAGGTCGCTCTGGGTAATATAGAACGTGAGCTTGAAGAGCGGCTGCACCTCTTTAAAAAGGAGAGCAAGCTATTGGAGGCGCAACGATTGGAGCAGCGTACTCGCTTCGACCTGGAGATGCTTGAAGAAACCGGTTTTGTGAAAGGTATAGAAAACTATTCCCGCTATCTGACTAATCGTGAGCCGGGGGAACAGCCAGCCACTTTACTGGACTACTTCTCGGACGATTATCTGTTGCTGGTCGACGAATCACACATGTCTCTCCCGCAGGTCCGAGGCATGTATAACGGTGACCGGGCCCGTAAAGAAGTGCTGGTGGAACACGGTTTCCGTCTGCCGAGTGCCCTCGATAACCGGCCGCTGACTTTCACAGAGTTTGAGAGGCACGTCAATCAGGCAATTTATGTTTCGGCCACACCGGCGGAATATGAAATTTCCAGAAGTCCGGAACCCGCCCAACAGGTTATCCGGCCGACAGGTCTGCTCGATCCGCCTATAGAAGTGCGGCCGATCGAAGGCCAGATTGACGATCTTATAGTTGAAATCCGCGACACTGTCAGTAAGCGCCAAAGGGTACTTATAACGACCCTAACCAAACGCATGAGCGAAGACCTGGCCGAGTACCTGCAGGAAATCAACATTAAAGTAGCTTATTTGCACAGTGATGTTGATACATTGGACAGGACAGATATTCTGCGTGATTTGCGCCTAGGGGTCTATGACGTCTTGGTTGGAATCAATCTGCTAAGGGAAGGTCTGGATCTGCCGGAAGTATCGCTGGTAGCTATCCTCGATGCGGACAAAGAAGGTTTCTTAAGGAGCGAACAAGCGCTGATTCAGACAGTTGGCCGCGCTGCCCGCCACGAAAAGGGTCATGTCATCATGTACGCCGATCGCGTCACTGCCAGCATGCAAAAGACCATGGATGAGACGACCCGCCGCCGCAAAATCCAGGAAGCCTACAACACCAAACACGGCATTACGCCAACCGGCATCCAGCGCTCCATTGAAGCCGGCATGCGCCCCGCGCTAACCGATGAAGCCAAACGCGCCAAACTGGACCTGAAAAAGATTCCCAAAGACGAATACGGCTCACTTATCCACGACCTTACTTCCCAAATGGACCTAGCCGCCGCCAACCTCCAATTCGAAACCGCCGCCGAACTCCGCGACCTGATCAACGATATCAAGAAAAAGCTTTAAGCAGCCTGTTCTAGCTCGACGCCGTTTGTATTATGTGGCTGTTGTGCCTCAAAACTTTTAAGTATTTGTAGTAAGGCTACGCCATATTGTCTTGGTCTCGTAAGAGGACCTATGTGGCCTAACGTTTTGAGGCGTCCCCGATAAACTAAGCAGGTTGTCTACGAGTTCTCATTAGTCAACAGATGTATATGCAAGCAGGCGGGCGAATGAGCCCGCTGCGATTAAAGGCAACTTTTTATTGGTTCTTTTAAGTAATTAGCCTACT
>JBBRXZ010000008.1:0-23960 GCA_038238095.1 Saccharimonadales bacterium (SeqCode) | reverse complement strand
TGCTCTTTACTGAGCTGGCGATACAGTGGTTCGTAAAACTTGTTAGCGTGTCCTGACATAGTGTTTGTATTTTTGTTAGTGAATACTTCAACTTAAAGCATAGACAATACAAATTGAACTTTCAAGTCAGTGGATAGTTACGTCGATTAGCCTTGTTATATATCACTATTTGTGGTATTTTATACTTAATATGACCGGAGAGCCAGCAGCCGATGATTACTTCGACTACATTGAACGTCACGCACCTGAAATAGGTGACTTTAGAGAGTCCACGTTTTTTCAGCGATTGCTAGGTACATTCGAGCCCGGACAAGAATGGCCACTAATGCCTACCGAAAGCCCTGCAGTTTACCGTAACATGGGCGATAACTGGATGTTTTGGGCGGGCGTATCTATTGCCAGAAATGAAAGACGAGTAGATGAATTTTTAGCGGCTGTACGAGAGATAGCTGACCCTGAAGCACAAGCTGATATGCTACTTCAGGTCATTAACGAGGAAAAAAGACCTGACTTGCTAGATGAAGCTTCAGCAAAATGGGAAGAACACGTTTTTAAAGCAAGACAAGATGTAATCAGTGACCAAGATTTAAACCCAACATATGAGTATTTATGTATTCTGGCGGCACGGTACAAAAGGCCTGACATTTTTGAAGCAAACCTGAGTCGATTACCTTCTGACTGGCAGGCTGGCGTTTTAGCTGACGCTGCTATGGAGCGTGGCAATCTTGAATACTTAGAAAGAGCAGTTAAACAACTTGAGTCAATAGAAGAAAAGCCAGACTATCACACACCCACCTACGTTGCAGAGCGTGCTGCTAAGTTAGGAAACTATGACGCAGCTGTACGCGCTCTAACCATTGCTGAAGGCATTGAGTATGAAGGCGAAGGAATCGTGAGTGATGTTATAAGAATAGCTGTACGTGATGACAAGATTGAGGAATTAAGACGAGCAACTGTTAATCAAGCAGCGGGGTTTAACCTCCACCATCTTAGTATTGAGCTGACTAAAGCTGGAGATGTTGAATCTGCGCTAATTGCTGCTCAATCTCTGCGTAGCTTGCCTCTAGACAAGTACGTTCTTTACAACAATGCTTACAGGGTAGCTAAAGCAACGAAGGGCTTAGAAGCCTCAGAGGTGCGAGATCAAGCACTCGGAATGGTTACGGACTTCATCAATGAGGCATTTTATGAGGCCTATAAAGACGGAGATACGAGCCTAGCATTTAATGCGGCTTTGGCCTCCTTGAAAGCTGAACACTCATTAGAATTGATGAAAATTATACTTTTTGATAAAAAAGATGCGGCTGAAGATGTTGCCGATGAGTTGATACAAGAGGGAGAATGGGGGGGCCTGGGGTCCAAGTGCTTTGATCATATGTTTGCTTGAAGTGGGTGAACAGCGATTAGCCAACTTTTACATTCAAAAGGGCAAAGAGCCTTTTGAAGAAAAGTATATTAACCGCGAAGCTGATGAAATGCTTGAAAGTGGTATGATAACTCAAGAGCAGTATCAAGGCCTCATGGCATTTTTAGGTAATCGCTAGTATCGTCAACAAGCTGGGGACTGTCATCATCCGCTGAAAAGTTGCGAAGCTCATCTACTAGGGGCAGCCATGACTTGCATCAAACAATATCCTAAATGGCACCGATATCTGTTTGTAAGAGTTATGAGAATTCTTACTTCGTAAAGTTGAGATATCGTTAATAATTTGGTGTTTAAGTGCAGTCTTGCACCTTTAGGATCAGCTAACTTGTTATTAGGATTGTCCTCGAAACCCTACCCTTTCTGCACCAAATCCTATTATCAATTTTATATGAGGCACTGGGCCAAATAACGTAATCCAGGTAGGGCGAATGAGTAAAACTTTGTACCAAAAGTTAGTCAAAATCAGTGTCGATTGTTTGGGACCAGCCACTGAACGCTGGTTCCCCTATTTAATAACGGCTCATTTAAATAAACCTGCGCACGATATAATGCCATCTGATTTACCAAAACTTTGCCTCTGGGCAAAACTCACCGCTGCATTATATACTGAGGATGGGCAAAAAGTGGAGAAATTTGCGAAGCAGATTGAAGCACTGGCTCGTATTAAAGAGGGGACAGAAACTACAATGGAGATTACTCATGACTAAATCGACGACATATAAGGATATACTCAGAGAAAAAGAGTTGCCGGCGGTAGCTATTGATCATAACTCCATGTTTACGATGGTCAATAGGGCTTTTGAGAGAGTTTACGGGTGGTCCGAGAAAGAGCTCTTAGGAAAATCGGTTACAGAAATAATACCGTCTTATCTACGTGATGCGCATCAAATTGGCTTCTCTCGATTTATGACAACTGAGCAAGCAACCTTACTTGGAGTAAAATTACCGTTAGAAATATTATACAAAGATGGAACAGTACGGGATGCGGAGCATTACATTGTCGGAGAGAAGATAGCTAATCAGTGGTGCTTTGCAGCTACCATCATACCAAAATCATGAGCATAGAAAGCTTAGAGAAAAAAATAATGTCACTTAGAAATACTTTATCTTGGATGGACTTAGTCATGGCCAATGTGAATGAGTGTATATTGGTGCTGGATAGCGAGTGGCGAGTTGTTTTCGCTAATTCTTACCTGGCTGAGATAATAGGCCAAAATCGAATTTTATTACTTGGTAAGCCCGCCTGGAAGCTCTTACCTTTCCTTGAATCAAAGGTTCATGTAAAAAGCAAAACAACATCGATTAAGTCAGTCACGAAATTAGATGGGGTTTATGATTTTTCCGTACAGAGTTTGGATCTCAAGCTACTTTTTCACGGTAAATATGTAGATCACCTTAAACAAGCAGTTTGTATTATTAGCGACGTTAGCGTGGAGCTTAAGGCCGAAGGTGCAATGATGACTCTCCATAAAGAAATAACCGAGCTGGAAGCACGCCTAAAAGATAAAACTTAGGGCTAGAATTGGTTTATCTCAAATACTTGGAACTAGACAGGCCAAAGCGCTAGGAAGCATGGGTGAAAGCTAGCGGCGAACTCATTAGTAATGGTTTAACACGGAACATAATGGCCCGTATGTTATCGCATAAAGTTGTTATTTATGCTATAGTATTGCTATTATGTCTAATGCAGCTAGTTCAGCTTACGAAGCCACGGGACTTGATGAACACCCCCTGTCACGGCAAGAATCCAGGCTCGTGATTGATGGCTTAGCAAATCATCCCGCCAAAATGATGACACTCATGGCTATGGCACAAGTGCCAAATGGGTCATTTGGGGAGCGGCCGCTGTATCGCGCCGTCATGAATCTTCAGGGCGATATACCTGGATGGAATATAAGTCCGCCTACGCCACACCGTTATTGTGGTACAAGTCTAGCAACAGCCGGGGTCGTAAAAAGTAAACCAAGCTCGCGCAAAACTTATTCCATTAGTGAAACAGGTTTACGGGTAGGAATACCGGTTGTTGGTGGTGTTGGTCACTGGGATTTAGAGTTTCCAGATTTTTCAGCGCTCGTAATTTTAGGAGCTTCTAATAAGCCCGGGTATGAAAAGGCAACACCAAGCTTCCGACTTGGCATGTATGCACTTCTCGGCAGCGGTATATCACTAACCCGCTTAGCTGAAAAGACTAACGCAACGACAGAGCGAGTACATGCAACACTCGAAGCTTTAGAAGCTGAGGGTGTGGTTGAAATTGGCCGAAAATATAACCCGGCCGAACGGGTGCTGCATGTCAGTCAACCTGATCGTAATAACCTTGAAGCCTTTCTTTCCCAAACTGAGCATGCCCGTCCGGAAACGGCGGCCATATATGAAACAGCTAGAATTCTACCAGCAAAAGACGGGCCGGCAGTTACCATCTCAGGCGAGAACTTTATCGATGAGGTTTTGGAAGTAAATCCTCAATTAAACCATCAAGATGTTTGGGATGCAGTTGTGGATGCCAAAGTAAAAGATCGTCTCCCCTTTATAGAGATTGAAGATTTTGTGCTTGAAAGAGCTCTTACACAAGTGACATTAAGCGCTGAATATAAAAAGCCGGTACGCGAGCTAATGGATGCAATCGAGCAGTTACATACTGATGGCGCATATGTAAAATGGGCAAGACAGCGAGCACAAGAGATTGCCAAAGACCCTCAAGCCGTGGCCACGCTTATGAAAAAGGCCTACGAATTTTCGACTGCAGCCCATGCTAAAAACCTACGAAATTGGGCTAGTATCATTGCAGGGCATATTCCGGAAGATGGTGTTGACAGTCGCAGTCTTTATAAAAGAGTACGCTCAGATAATACACGACGCATCACCTATCAAGCTTTTCGGGGTCTACTTACAAAACTCGATGGTAAACTCATAACCTTGTCTGATAAAAGAGGAGGCGGATATATGAATACAACGATAAGCCAAGTCGAACTGAATCTCGATTAATTCATAGTATTTGGGGTGCTGGCCCTAGCTAGCATTGCAACTTTTGAAGGGTATATTGCGATATATCACGCCCTTCAATACATGTAATGTGGGGAGTTGCGAAGCTCGACTAGTAGGGGCAGCCATTGAGCTTAGCCATTCGGGCCTGCCGAGGGAGCCCTTTATGAATGCGTGACGCTTAAAGCATAAATGGCAACTTGTCCGTAGGCCTCAGCTGCGTCGCCACGGGCAGTATTCGTTTGGGTATAACAGCCTGCTTTGTAGTAATATCCTGAGCCGCTTTTTGCGTAGTCTACCTTAAGGCCATCATTATAAAAAACCTTAATACGTCCTGCTTCGGCAACGATACGAACGGTAAATACCGTGCCTAGGCTATAAGAGCTATTCAAATCTCCTATATTTTTTCCATCGCCTTCAACAAAAAGATGCTGACCTTCAAGACGAATCAATATGACGTAGTATGAGTCGTCATGGATCTGAGCCGCCACTACCTCAGGTTTGACCACAGGGAGGTGCGTGATAGCTTCCTTTACAACCATGGTATGCGTGCCGAGTGTGCTCGACCAGCTAGCCTTATCGCGGCCTGAATTATTCATTTCACGTAATTCAGATCGAGGATAATGCGAGCCTTTAGTGGTCGCTCCGGCTGCATTAGCCTCAAACAAGACGCCATCCCCCGCATCATTAACTCTAAAATAAGCACCGTTAGTAAAAGTAGCTAGAGCAGGTTGTCTGATTTCGTCTGCGTCGCCTGAGTGGTCTATGTCAACGGGCACTGTCAACTTCCAGTTTGTTAGATTAAGAATCTGGCTCGGCAGGTTCGACCTTAAAAGCGGGGCTGCTGCAGGTGCCTCATGAACGGCAACATTATTATTGGCGGGCTTTAGAGTACTTTTTTTGCGGGTTTGACTGATCATTTTACCAGTTGGCGCGCTTGGTTGATGGCGTGAGTGCGTATATATGGCAAAGATAGCTAAACCCAGCAGTAGGCCGAGGCTACCTATAATAAGTCTTTGCCTATATGTCATATACCTATTATGAAACATAATACTGCCCCTTTACGCTGTACACGCTGTAAGTATTAGTGGGGTTATGGGAGAGTGACGCCAGGGTCAGTTTGATTGCCGACAAAAATTGTGTTGGTAGCACCACTGAGGTAATATTTTGCGCCCATGTTGCTTCGGAAGTCGTTGACTTCAAACCTGTCACCATCGGTGGAGCTTAGCTTAAGTACATAGGATTGGCTACCTTTTACTATATTACTCTTCCAGGTATTACCGCGGTTAATACCATCACTGCGTGTCGGTGTGTCACTACCCTGATAGGTGTAGATACTGTTGCCGGTGGTGCCATCTATCGTGTTACCTTCGAAAGTGTTGTACGATGAGCCAACCGAGAGCCTAATGCCGTTTTTGTTGCCAATGGCGATATTGTTGAGGACAATGTCGTTGTTGCTTTCAAAGAGCGCAATCCCGGAGTCTGTGTTGTATGACACGGTGTTGTCCTCGATGGTTGAGTAATCACCTGACCTGTGGAGCATGATGCCGTGCCCGACGTTATTGTAAGACTGATTACCCTTAATTAGGAGGTGATCACAGCGTTGAGAACAGATAATGCCGTGATCCCCGTTGTCGTGGGATCGGTTGTTGGTGATGATGAGAGAATCTGAATCGTCGTGGGGATCAAGACCATACTTTACATTGTTGTCGAACTCATTGTTGTCGATTGTCATGCCATAGGCACCAAAGGTATAGACGCCGAAGTAGTTGTTATGAATGTGGCTGCCCCGTATGTCGCCGACGACGTCAACTTTGTCAAAGGCGCTACCCATAACTTTCCAGGTAAGGCCATAGGACTCAGCACCGTAATAACCAAGGTAGCCGAGGTCGCTGTTGGTGATGTCCATACGTGACGTGTTAGCGACCCCATTAACATAACGTGAGCGCACTTTAATGCTGGCTCGCTTGTAGGTACTGCCATATTCATAATCTGGAGTCTGATCGACTTCGTCCCAAGAGGTTACTTTTGTGCTGTTTATTCGCACAATCCCGTAGTCAGCAGTAATCGTTGTGAAGTTATTGGTGGTACTATTGTTATTTGACATCAGGCGCAGCTCATCGGTGGTCGAGGCAGCAACGGTACCTCCCTCAACGGCAAGGGTGGCACCCTGTTGAAGCACGAGGTTGGACTTCAAAAGAAACACGCGGTTCTGTACCTCCAACATGCTCTTAGGGTAGAGTGCATTGATATCAGCTGGCGTACAGGTTGTACTCGTTCCGATTATATAGAGAGCATTGCTGGAACTGGCAAAGCGAGTGTTGGCTTTGAGACATGAACTAGCGTCGGCCGATACCGGCGGAACGGCACTCAGACTAATTGCAGCCACCAACCCTATAATGAGGAATTTGATTTTGGACATATAGATTTGACCTCTCCTGTTACACGTTAGTTCATTATTAAATATTCTTTTACGTAAAGCAAGGCTTTCGACCAAAATTATATTACGCGCGAATAATTCCGGCTTCATTTGACAGGTGGGCCGGATCTATGGGTTGCCAGTAATGTTGAAGTTTCAGGGATAATTACTTTTTGCGACTTAACAATGTTATGCCCAAAAATCATTCTATCCCCGGCTGCTATGTCGTAATGAATATCATCTAGTACGTTATCGGCAAAAAAAGTATTTTGAGCTCCTATTATTTGCAATTTTTTGCTGACATCTTGAATGGTATTGCCGCTAATAAAAGTATTAGTGGCTCCTTCGTAGAGATAGACGCCGCGCGGACCTCCATACAGCTGGTTGCCTATCACGAAGTTATTATGCGAGGCTTGATTGATTCTTACATGACTAGACGAGGGTGTATAGCTTTTATTGTTTCGAAGCGTATTAAAACTCGATGCAAAGATGACATAGTTGTCTAAATTACCGCTCGCCACATTATCTTCGATGAGATTATAAGCAGAATCTTCATGAAGCATAAAGCCGTGAGCTTTATTACCGATCGACAGGTTGTTGCGGATAATATTATAGTTACATCTCTTGGATGCAATGAAGCCATGCTTACCGTTGTACTTAAAGACATTGTCCTCTATAAGCGCGTTATTGCTGTCGTCGTGGAGATCCAAACCGTAGATATCGTTATAGGCAAAGGTGTCCCCCTTCCATAGCATGCCTGACACCCCAAAGGAATAACTACCAAAGTAATTATGCGTAAAAGTACTATCCTCAACCCATCCCGTAGCGATATACTCTCCAAGCTTATTACCAGCTATGCGCCACGATACACCGTAAACCCCACCATCTCTTTGAATTGTATAGAGTGGTGAGCTTGGGCCGACGTTGTCCAGACCGTTTCCGAGGTAGCTAAACCGGCTGTTGATTACGTCCATCCTGCCGTTCTTCATGCGTACAAAACTGCGCCCATCCTGATATGTCATATCCGGCCGCTTAGTACCTGGATCATATGAAGTAATCTCAACGCCCTCAATCAAAGCGGTAGATTGGTCGAAGCAGAGGCATGTAACATCGCTGGGCGAACTTCGCAGCTGGAGCTTGGTTACCGTACTTTTGGTAATGTCAACTCGGATATCTCCTTGGATAGATATAGGACGGTTGATTCTAAATACGGTAGGGCTAACCTGCTCAATGGCATTGTACGGTGCCAGGAACTGGGTTAATTCAGGCAGGTTGGTGATGATGTGCTGTTGCGCATCATACTTATGGCTAATTCGCAAGAAGCCTTTGTCGTCGCTGACGGTGGCCAGCGACAGGAGGCCATTAGAGCCTGAAGTTGCAGTGTACGGCTTTTCGATCGGCGGAAGCTTAATAGTTGTGCCTGCGACCACAATCCCCGGATTCATGGCAGCTAGCTCATTACTATCAACGCCAAAATAGTCAGCGATACTTTCGATAGTCTGACCATTCTTTACTTGATAATAGGCATATTTGCGTTCATAAGCAGGTTTTTTTTGCTGCAGAATGCTTTGGGCGCTTTCCCAATTATCGGTGACTAATCTATTGCTGCCAAAACTTGCCAAATTATTGTTGTAAAGGCCGGAAGCAATCAGTCCGATGGTGACGGCACCAACTAACAGCGGAATGAGAAGTATGAGGATTATGGGTTTAAGATTGTTACGTAGGGGGGAACGCTTGTAGCCGCGTGTTTTGCGGTTTACCTTCTTTTCCATATCTATTACTTCAAGGTTCCTTTGTAGTAGATAATAGTTTGGCCTTCTACAATCTTATCGGCGGCTCGTATATTGTTCAGGTGCTTCAAGTCAAGCACACTCATGCCAAAGCGTGGTGATAGGGCTTCGAGCGTATCACCACGCTGGGCTACATAGGTCTGTACCTGCGACGGGTCAGTTAGGCCGTTTGGTGTTCGTGGAAACTTCTGTAACTGTGAAACGTTGTCTACTTGTTGCTTGAAGGCTGCTGCGTTGACCGGCCGGGGTACGGAAACATTGGCACCGGCTTGCTGACGCAGAGATATAACAATTTCAACGTTAAGTAAAATAAATATACCGACTGCCGTATAGCCACTTGTAAGCGTAAAAGCTTTACGCATGATGCTTTTACGCTTAGCCCGTGTTTTGTGCCACCGCGTGGCCCAACTGTGCTCAATTAAGGTTGCGAGGGCATAGATTTTAATGATTGCATTTACATATCCGTAGGTAACATATGCTGGCAGATACACAATTCGTTTTGGATGTGCTCGGAAATATCCGAAGACTTTAATCGTACGGCTCAACAACCACCATGCGAGTAGGATCCCGGCAAATAGCCACTGGCGGTTGATGAGCGCGAGTGTCATTACGACAGGGCCAATCAGCATAAATAGCGGCTGCACGAAACGGTCGATCATGAAAATTGCCAGGGCTGGGTGCGCAAAGACCCATCCCTTGCCGACGGCGCGTAAGTCTGCCCTCCAGGAATTGCGGGTCCAGCGAAGCCGCTGTTTCAAGAACTTTTTAATAGAGTTCAGCCCGGGGGTATATACAGTAGGGCCTTTGATAAATGCGGTATGCCAGCCTTGCTCTACTACAAGGTGAGTCAGACGCTTGTCATCACCGGAAATACCACGAGTTCCTAAGAAGAATTCATGCCGCAAATGATGTAAATTATCATGCCGGTCATTTAGAATTGCTTCGCGGCGATAGAAAGCTGTCCTACCGGAAAGCGTGTTGAAAGCTTTTCCGGTCGCCAGAAGAAACGGGACTTCTTCTTTATAGCGAGAGTACAACAGAATGTCGAACATAACATCGGCAACGTTATGCGGATTTTGGATGCGCTGAGCGACGGTTGCACCTCCAATTAGCGAGTCATTGAAGTACGGAAGCGCTTTATCAATGACGTCGTCACTCCAGATAGTATCCGAATCTACAAGCACAATAAGATCACCGGTTGCGATCTCAATTCCGTCGCATAAAGCGGCACGCTTTCCAGGCTTAGGCGTCACCAGGAGTCGACATTTTGTCTTGAGGTCTTTGTTTTTGACATAATTTCGTTCAAAGTCAATTATCCGGTGCGTGTTGGACTTATCTATGACGGCAACTATTTCGTCTACGCCATTCTTAACCCACGACCGCATCGCTTCTTCAAAGACAATGGAGTCTTCATTGTATACCGGCGTAACTACGCTAATGGTTGATTTTGGCACATTATTGGGCAACGGTTGTACTTTGGGTCTATAGAACTCGGCGCTTATACGACGGGCAAGCCAAAATGACCACCTCCAGGCACCGATAATTGATAGCGGCAGGTATAACAATATGGTTTTTAATATCTCTGAGTCAAGCACTGATATTTTCTAAATAATTAACACGAACATTATTATTGGTGCCGAGCACTGATTCATGCTTTATGTTTTCTGAAATGACGGAGCGAAGGATCTCGAGCTTATAGCCGCGCTGATCGCCCCACTCGAGCAATGCTCTGGCGTCCTTTGGAAGACATGAGCCGTCAAATGGGCCATAGTCTTTCAGTCCATAGAGCGGATTCCATATGCCTTCACTGCTCTCAGCCGTAGCTTGAAATATAGCTTCCGCATTCCACCCCTCGTTTTTGGCAACAACACGCATTTCATTGAAAAAGGCTATCTTAACCGCGTTGTACACATTGTGGACGTACTTTTGGAATTCTGCTTCTTCAAGTCCGACGCGTTCAATAGGGGCGTCAAATTTGCTATAGATTCGCTCAAGGATGTCACCAGACTTTTTGTCAAGTTGCCCGATCAGGACGAACCATGGCCTCGCAAAGTCTTGCTCAGCAGTGGCTTCACGCAGATATTCCGGCTGCATAGCCAGGCCAAAGTCAGCCCCGGCTTTCTTACCTGAAATTTTCTCAATCAGTGGCAGTACTATTTGGCGAGTTGTGGTTGGCGACACAGTTGAACGAATGATCGCCAGATGATACTTATTGTGATGCTTTAAACGACGGGCAAATTCTTCTACGGCTTGCTCCAGGTAATCGAGCTGAATCATCTTACCCTTAGTTGGCGTGGGCACACAAAACATTGTAAGGTCTGTCGTAATCTGATTGTAATCATGTGCAAGATACGCCTGGTAGCCTTGCGCCTTTAGACTGCTGATCTTTGCGGGCAGCACATCAACGAAGGTTACTTTATTGTGATGCCTAGCAAGCCCCTTACCCGTAGCTTGACCGACAAATCCACTACCAATCACGGCAATAGTCATTCCCTCTGTCCTCCTTGCCCCTAAACGTACTTCTTGCCCGAAGCAGACGCCGATTTTAATATAATACCAAATATATAATGCACATCATTTGACTACTTTTCAAGTCTGTTACTGCGCCCGCAAGGAAACGACAGGTTGGAGGACGAAATATGCTTTAAAGTGTTTAACCATAAGAATGATTAAGTAGATTAAGTAATTTTTACATCATAAAACAATTTGTAACACCTTAGATTAAATTTATATTAACTTTTTGTATTGATAATTAGTAATAGGTGTGTAAGGATTCTAACAGTACAAAAAGTTTTTAGAGTCTAGTATGGTTTTAAAAGCAAAGATCTGTACTAGCTGGTTTAGGAAAATTGAGGAGGGCATTATGAATCTATCACGTCATAGCAAAGTGAAAGTTAACAGAGTTAACAGTAAGTCTGCTGCTAATGCTTTGAATAGTGTGGCTACCAGATTTGCTGTCCGCAAGCGTTCCGGCCTGGAATTAGCCGGAGCTTTTATTTTTATAGGCGCTCTGACTGCGGTAGGCGTGGATTTAAGAGCCAGTGACGCGCACGCTGCCGCCGGCAATTCCACCGCAGGTAAATCCCAGCCCGCTGCAGTCGACTTACAGATAAACCATACCAGCCAAAGCAGTGCTGCTCCATCCCCAGATGCCTCACACACTTCATCAAACGATAATAGTAGCTCTTCCACAAGAGTAGAGAGTACCACTGATGAAAGTGGTTCGGTGTCGACACATGTAACTGTGAACGGTCAGCCAGTGGACGTACCTGCCAATAGTTCATCCCAGCATACTGTCAATACACCTGATGGTAACACTACAGTAAACATCTCTAACCAGCAGAGTACTGCGGGGGATTCTCGAAATTCTACAAATACACGCAGCAGCGTGCATATTTCCAGTTCAACCACTTCACGTAGCTCGGAGGTTAATAGTGTGAAGCGTTAAGCTTGCTGATCGATCGACTGAAGCAAATGATAATTGTTTTCTTCAGTCGGGTGATCAAGCCCGAAATAATATTATCAATCCCTAAAAGGGAGGTGTGTATGAAACAACAACTAATTCGTGCCGCTGCCACTACCGTACTAGGCCTCGGCCTTACTACCGGTTTTGCAGCTGCCGATATAAGCAATACGGGTCCGAGCTCGCACAACAATGTGAACTCACGCGTTAGAAACACTCAAAGTGTCACTAACCAGAACACCGTAAACGGTAGTAGCAGCAACAACCAGGGTGCCACAAGCGGTACGGCACGTGCTAACCACAACACGACTGCCGGCGACGCCACTTCCGGCGACGCTGACAACAGCAGCGACTTTAGCGCTTCAGCTTCAGTCGACAACAGCGGCAGCTCAAGCGGCATGAACTGGGGGGGTTCAGGCTCTTCTGGTGATGCTGGTAGCATCGACACCACTGGTCCTAACTCGACTAACACCATTACGTCGACATGGAACAACTCGTCGACTGTCAGAAACACTAACAACCTGACTTTCCGAAACACTAACACCCAGAACGCAAATTCTGGCAATGCTTCGGTAGAAAACAACACCACTGGTGGCTCAGCTACTAGCGGCGGTGCTTCTAACAGCTCTAGCAGTTCAGTTGACTTCAGCGTTAGTAACTAAAATAGCAATATTCGTTACTTAAACAGAGGTTAGCATGAAGCTATGGGGGAAGAGCCTGTCTAAGACAAGCTCTTCCCGCCTCAAAGATTATTACTAGAAATTTATAAAGTTACCTGGACAGGGAGAAAGTACATACATTATGTTTAAAACGATGCTCGTGCTGAAACGTACTGTGCTAGGCAGCTTAGCCATTATTATCACCAGTTTTACGCCTATGTCGGTTTTTGCCGCCGATCCGAGTTGCGTCGCTCCCGCCAGTAACCAGCCGGGGGTCCACCAACCCGTCGGTGCCGACGCCCGTACTTATACTTATAATTGTGGCTCTGGTCTCTGGGAAAACGCTCATTTTAGCTATAACCCGGCTACCGGGCTAACTACGGCCACAGATCCGGTAGTTTACACCTATAATCCGGCCAGCGGAAATTATGATACTACCAGTTGGGTATACAATGATCCGGATAACGCTTACGTACCCTACACTCAATCGGTTGCCCAGCCTCCAGCCGGCGCCCGGGTTGTCGGCGGTCCGGTTGCGGCCGGCGCCGCTGGTGCCAGCATCAATAATACCGGCCCCGGCTCCAGTAATAATATAAACAACAACGGCGGGATGGGGGGCTCACAGAGCATCAGCAACACCGGGCCCGGTTCCAGTAATACGCTGAACGGCTCAAATACGAATAATCTGAACTTCAATAATTCCACCGACGCCAGCGTCAATAACATTCTATACGGTCAAGCTAACACCGGTAATGCCATAGTTATAGGCAACACCACTGCTGGTAATGCCACCAGCGGTAATGCCCAGGATATGGCTAATGTTATTAATTTACTGCAATCCTCCAGTAGTGCTTTGGGTAGCGGGAATGTCGTAACCTTCGTAAAAAACATTGACGGCAACGTCAATGGCGACCTATTGCTAAATCCAGCCGCTCTCAGCAGCATCCAGGGCACAGGACCAGACAGCAATAACATGACTAACACCAACTTAAACAATAAGCTGACAGTCAATAGCAGCACTAACGCTACTATCAATAACAATATCAACCTGGGGGCTAATAGCGGCGATACGACAGTCTCCAGCAATACTAATGGCGGAAACGCTACAAGTGGTAATGCACAGGCTATCGCCAATGTCGTCAACATGATCAACTCTTCTCTCAAGGCCGGCAAGTCATTCATCAGCACTATCAACATCAACGGCAATCTTAATGGTGATATCTTGCTGCCACCGAACTTCATTGATCAGTTATTAGCTGATAATGTGCCTACTGTTACTATCACCGGCCCTAGCTCCACTAATACAGTTAATACAAATGCCAATAACAACACGAACGTCACCAACTCGAATAACCTTGGCATCAATAACAAGGTCAATGCCTCTGCCGCTACCGGTACTGCCACAGTAAGCGGCAACACTAAAGGCGGCAATGCTACCAGCGGTAATGCCAATACGCACATAACAGCCTTTAATCTCACCGGTAGTAAAGTAATTGGTGCTAACGATTTACTGGTATTCGTTAATGTTACTGGCACTTGGGTCGGCCTAATCATCAATGCTCCACCCGGTGCCACGGCAGCCGAACTCGGCGGCGGCATCACTACGAGTGGTCCTAATTCGAATAATGAAACCAACACGAACATTAACAATAATGCTACCATTAGTAACAAGGTCAATGGACAGATCAATAACAACATTACCACAGCTGCTAAGAGTGGCGGGGCTACCGTCAGCGGCAACACTAAAGGCGGTAACGCTACCAGCGGTAATGCAGATAGTGCTGTCAACCTGTTAAATGTCGAAAACAGCTCTCTTGACCTGTCCAACTGGTTCGGCATCCTATTCATCAATGTATTTGGCAGCTGGAATGGCAGCTTTGGCGTCAATACCAGTGCCGGCGACCCTATAGCTAACTCTGGTGGCGGAGCGGGAACCAACACATTTAAAGTCTTCAGCTTTAAACCTGCCGGCACTGCCGGTTCAGGCCGTGACAGCAGCCACTTCAACATCACACCGTTCTTTTCCGGCAACGGACGCACTACTGGGGGAAATACAAACTCTGGCTCCGGTGCCATCTCGAGCCCTGGCGCAGTACTAGCTTCCGCTACGGTCAAAACCAACAACAAAGCACCGCTGGCTGTTTCGGCTCCGAGCCGAGGCCACGTCAACTGGCTGATAATAGTCATTAGCAGCACAGTCTTCATCGCTTCTATATTCGGTGACCGGTTTTACTCTTACCGAAACTCCCGCATCAAAGCGTAGAACGTAGGAGGAAGAAGCCAAACATTAGCGTTGGTTGCTGAGTTTGTTTCGAGGCAGGGCTGCACCAAGGATTACAAAATATTGAATGAAGGATAGTATATAAAACACGCTATAAGTTACGGGTATTAGCGCACTATAAGCAACTTTTTGCCTGAACTTTAACTGTTCATCTTCAAACACCGCGAAGACCATAAATATACTTAAAAGCGTCAGGGTAACCATAAAAAATGCTGGCTGATGCAGCCGGAGAGCTAAATAAAGAAAGTAACTAACCAAGATGGGGACTATTAATGCAGTTAGGCCAATCACTGCAGAGAATGGCAGCCGAAACCATGTCAGGAATTTGCTGTAATCCGGACTCCGGGAAAAAAATAATTTACGCTGGCTTTTGAGTGCTAAACACCGGCTAAGTTGTAAAGTGTAGCGCTGTTTTAAGAACGCCCAAAAAGAAGGGAGGGGCTCAGTATAAACGATGGCATTGCTAGCGTAGCAGGAAAGTACATGCCTGTTGCCATGCATAACATTAGGTACAGCTATAGCTGTCATGTCGGCATTTTGTTGAGTCTTAGTAGGACTCTTACCGGCCAGCATGTTAAATGCATTTCTGGTACAGATAGCTCCTTCGTAACTTTCCATATATTCTGAATTAGACACACTGCTGAATTTTTTAGCTCGATAGCGTAAAAGATGCTCAAACTTTTGCAAGATACCTATAACACTATAATTGGCTATAACCTTGAAATTAAGGGTCAAAATGCCAATACGTGGTTCAATATTAAAGTGCCTGACAGCCATGCTAAGAGCCTCTTTATCTACGCTACAGCCAGCATCCAGCACCAATATTAACTCTCCCTTGGCATACTTTTTATAGGCCCGCAGAGCCGCCTCACTTTGCTCTACAGGCTGACGTTTAGCGCCCAGCTTGATAGCCCGCTTAGGATGACGGACAATAAACTGCTTGACTATACTTTTGGTGGCGTCTTTAGAGGCATTATCGATGATAATTATTTCCCATTTTCGATAAGAACTCTGCAATAGGCTATCAAGACAACGTTCAATCACGTTCTCACTATTATGGGTAAGTACAATAACCGAAATAAGGGGGCGCTTACGATACTTAGCGGCGTAAGGATGCTGTCGCCGCTGCCGCTGCTCACGAGCCTGCCCCAGGTCATACACAGAGGTTCCAATAACATCCTGGAGAGCCATAATAACGCCTACGAAGCCTGTAAGTAGCAAGAGTCTTTCAAAAATCATTGCACAACCTTATCAAAGCTAAATCGAAACAGACTGCGCCACTCATTAATACTGCCGGTACAGGTTTGGATGGTGAGCATTGGAGGACCCTGGTAGTGTAAAACCGAGGTGTCGTTAGGTGTTAGGCTGACGACACTTTTAAAGCGATAGGAAAATATATGGCCGTTATCGGTGTAGATTAGCGCCTCGGCTCCTGAGATTGGAGTAACATGCCTCAGGGGACCAAATACGGAGTTATTATTATGCCCGTAAACAAAGGTGTCGCCGCCAGAGTTATTAGCCAATGTGCTCACCATGGCAAACTGGGCATGATAGCCACTTAAGGTCCAGGAATTATCTGCACTATTGTAATAGCCGGGGTCAACCGGTAAGTCTACCGCTGAGTTAGGAATTACTATGCGCACCGGCCGGCCGGCTATCAGAGTAATCTTAGGCGCGGTCGGCAGATGCGGCTTTTGCGAGGCTCTGGTTATCGAAACATTCCGAGTTTGGGCAAATAGAGAGAGGGGATGGATCACATACCAGGCAAAAGCAATTGTCAGCAAGTATATAGCGGCAATGTTAGTGTAGAAACGAACTTTCTGAGCCTGAGAATGTTCGCCGTGCATAGTAACTCCGAATGCCGAGCGCTATTTAAGCGCGTGTCGGCGGTATGCCTGCAGACCCAACTGGGAAGCAGCCATTGAACCGCCAAGTACTGCAACACCTACCAGAGCCGTGTCCAAGGCGGTATTGCTACCAGTCTCCGGCAAACCGGCTACAGCAGCCGCGCCGGCTCCGCCTGCGGGAGTAGCAGTAGGCGCACCAGGTGTACCGGCAGCTGCACCTTTCCCACCTGGGTTCGATGAACTGCTAGTGGCAGCATTAGGGCCACAGCCCGTACTGGTTTTTACTTTGGTGCTATTTTTATTGCTAGCACTACCGGAGGTGGCACTACCACCAGTGGTGTTATTACTAGTAGAGGCACTGCCGGAGTTTGAACTCTGTGAGTTACTACTGTTAATATGAACATTATTATTGCAATTGACGTTTCGGGTATTTGTTTGATTTGTATTAATTTTGTTGGTGGAGCCGGGACCCGTGTTACTGATGCTGGCAGCCCCAGCGGCACCGGCCATCAAACTCGCCGTTACTAGCGAAGTTGATAAGATTTTTGATAACTTGTTCACGTTACTTCCCCCTATACTTATATTGACACTACTATTTATACATCATCTTCATAAATCTGACAAGAGGTAAATTTTATTATATACATAAGCACTTTAAGTTGGGCCTCCTGTATTCTTCTTGTTTAAAGGGCCGGAAGACGTAAGGATGCTATAATTATAAAAGTGAAGGGTTAATAAGGTTGTATGCAGACAAATAGTGAGCCGCAGGGCGACATAGCAGTCATTGGTTTAGCAGTGATGGGGCAGAACCTGATTATGAATATGAATGATCACGGCTTCAGGGTCATTGCTTTTAACCGTACGCTCAGCAAGGTGGACGCTTTTCTGGCCAGCGAGGCGAAGGGCTCACAGGTGATTGGCGCTCAATCCATAGAAGAGATGGTTAACCAGCTTAAGAAACCGCGCCGGGTGATGCTGATGGTCAAGGCAGGTGAGGCAGTTGACGAGACAATTGAACACTTGCTGCCGCACCTGGAAGCCGGGGATATTATAATTGACGGCGGGAATTCACTGTTTACCGATACCGCCCGACGAGTAGACTACGTGGAATCGAAAGGTTTACTCTACATTGGCACTGGCGTATCCGGCGGCGAGGAAGGAGCCCGCCACGGTCCTTCAATTATGCCCGGCGGCTCACCAGCAGCCTGGCCACACGTTAAAGACATTTTTCAAACCATCGCTGCCAAAGCGCCGGACGGATCACCATGCTGCGAATGGGTTGGCGCCGGCGGAGCCGGTCACTACGTAAAAATGGTGCATAATGGCATAGAATACGGCGACGAGCAATTAATATGCGAAGCTTACCAGCTTTTGAAAGATCATCTTGGACTGAATACAACCGAAACTGCTGCCGTTTTTGCCGAGTGGAACAAAGGTGAACTCGACAGTTACTTAATCCAAATCACGGCCGAGATTCTGGCTTACAAGGATACGGATGGCAAGCCCTTATTAGATAAGATCCTCGACGCGGCCGGTCAAAAGGGCACTGGTAAATGGACAGTTATTAGCTCAGCCGAGCTAGGCCAGCCGGCCACTTTAATAAGTGAAGCTTTATATGCCCGTTACGTCTCGGCGCTCAAAGAAGAGCGGGTACTTGCTGCCAAAACATTAGCCGGACCGCTGGCCGCATCCAGTGACGATGTTGCTACCTTTACCGAAAGCATCCGCCAGGCGCTTTATGCTTCAAAGATTGTCAGCTACGCCCAAGGCTACATGTTAATGCGCGCTGCGGCTGCCGAATACGGTTGGGATTTAAATTACGGTGGTATTGCGCTGATGTGGCGCGGCGGCTGTATTATCCGCAGCCGTTTTCTGGGCGACATCAAAACTGCCTACGATAAAGAGCCTTCACTCACGAATCTGTTGCTTGACCCATTCTTTGTGAAAGCCATTGAAGCCTGTCAGGCTTCTTGGCGAGCCGTCATTAGCAGCGCCGTGCAAGCCGGCTTGCCGGTACCGGCTATGGGCACAGCCTTGGCGTTTTATGACGCCTACCGCAGCGAGCGCCTGCCGGCTAACTTATTGCAAGCCCAACGCGACTACTTTGGCGCACACACCTACGAACGTATCGATAAGCCCAGAGGCGAGTTCTTTCACACCAACTGGACAGGCCGCGGCGGCACGACCAGTTCCAGCAGCTATAGCGCCTAGTTCTAACCGAGACTTTTGCGCAGCCCAGCCATTTCGGTGATCAGCTCACTGCCTTTAGCGTTATCTTCGGTTTCGGTGAGTTTGTTGCTGAGGTTATGATGGGCGAGTTCATCTTTAGTCTGCGGGCCGAGCCTGATTTCCAGAATCTTTTCCGTTTCATCGACGTCTGTCTGAATATCTTTCCAAGCCGGGTTGCCCCCCGCGAATCGAGCAAGGTTATCACGGTTAAGATACCGTCCGGCGGCCTCAAAGTCGGCAGCTATGTTGGGATACTCTGACTTAAGTAATCCCAGATCTGCTTCACTTAATCCTTTAAGCATGCGGCCAAGGCCGATGAATTCAGGCGGCACTCCTATGGAATAAAAACCGGCCGTAAAAGTAATCGCCCTCGGCAAAGTCTGTTTGCCCATGGAGCGTGAGTAGGCCAGCAGACCGATGTGTTGGCGGCGGTCACGACGCTTGGGCACGGCTTTGAAAATAGGCTGCATGCTGCCAGCAATGTCATTTATAGTTTGCTTATAGAACTTTGCCGATTCCTGGGCGATGGCGATTAGTCGTTTCTGCTTTTGAGGATCAATGATTTTGGGCTTAGCTTGGGGCAGCTCATGTTCCAGCCTGGCTATGGCTGATTTGACCATTGCTTTGGGATGATCGTAACGGAAAGACGACTGGACAGTCACAGTGCGCACCCCTTGGAACTCATTTACAAAACGCTCAATTCCGGCGTTTTGAGGCGACAAACCGCCGCGGAACAGTAAACTGCCGCAGCCCATAATCGGGAAGATCCCAATACCTGTTCGCTCGGAGAATTCAAACAGCCTGGACAAGGCAATCTTATTACCGAGTAAGCCGGCCAGCAGGCCGGAAGATAACGCCGAATCGGAACAGGCCAGGAATGGCCGGATATAGTCAGGCTGATGTCCAAAATGCTGCTTGTGCAGTTTGACGTACTCAGTCAACAGATCGGCCACCGCTAATTGACTTTCGACACTTTCCACCAATGGTATCATTTCCAGATGTTCATCATTAGCCGGTTGATTGGGCATGAATTCCTTAGATTTAAACTTGGCCAGACGTTCAAACAGCTTCTGCATATGAAGTACCTGGTCAGCTCGTTCTGTCATCGGTAAAATGATCTCAAATAGTGGTTTGTCATGAAACTTCAGGTCGCGGGCAAAGTCCTGACTGCTCAATACAACCGTCATGGCTTGAAGTAAATTGTACCCCTTTTCCTCCCAGATGTTAGGTATGCGGAAGGTTAGGAATTTGTCACGGCCCAGCTGATGTTTAGAAAAGTAATCGTGGTACTCGCTGAATAAGCGGTCTATAACTGCCGCATCAGCGTGCTTGCCCTCCCAGTCCCACATATACTCGCTGACATTAAGGTCTTCAAAACAGGTAACTGCTTCAGTAATTTCCTGGTAAGCGCTTATAAACGGCCGGCCGGCGGTGTCCCAATAAGGAGCAAAAGCGTTGTCCGGATGCTGAGTAGCCATAGTACCGGGTATTTTTCTCACCTTAGACCTTCTTTCGCGACAAATTGCCTAATTTGCTCCAGAGCTTTTACGAGGGTTGTCTCATCGCTAACAAAGCTTAGGCGGGCAAAGCCGGGTGCACTAAAAGCTTCGCCGGGCACCAGAGCTACACCGGTTTCAACCAGTAGCTGCTCACACCATTCAGCACTATTTTTTGCGATGCCTCGCAAATCAATGAAGAAATAAAAGGCGCCACCCGGCAGTTGGTACTTAAGATTAGGAATTTTTTTCAGCGCATCGTCGACCAGTTTACGTTGACGTTCAAGTATCTCTATTGTTTCTGCGGGTGGGCGGTCGTCCCGGGACAGAGCCACTAAAGCCGCCTGCTGGCTTGGCATTGGGGCATTGCCGGTAATATGACTTAAGAGCCCGGTAGCCGCCTTAGCAATTTTTTCGTCCGCAATCAGATAACCTATACGCCACCCTGTCAGAGCCTGGCTTTTGGAGAAACCATTAATAATTACTACTCGTTCAAAGTCGCAGGTTGGAACAAGCGTGAAACCTTTGTCATAGACCAGCTTAACGTAAATATCATCAGATATGACCGTAATACCCGTACCGTTAAGTACAGCTGACAGTTCAATCAAGGCCTCCTTAGAGAAAATCGTGCCGGTAGGGTTATGTGGTGAATTAAGTATAATCACCTTAGTACGAGGATTGATTTGATCAGTGATTGCCTTAACATCAAGGTCAAAATCATCGGTCAGAGGCACTTCTACGGGCACACCACCGACCAGCTCAATTAACTGAGTATGAGATCTCCAGACGGGAATGGGCACTATGACTTCATCGCCGGGATTCACAAGGACTAATAGGCTGGCATATATGGCAGGTTTAGAGCCTGCTGTTACTACCACATTGGACGGCTGAATCCAGTCTAATCCGTAAAATTCACAGGCGTTATTGGCAATTTTTTCTCTCAGTTCTGGTATCCCGGCCACAGGAGTATATTTGTTCATGTGCAGTTTGCGCGCAACTGCCTCCTTAATATATTCAGGCGTGTCTGCGGCCAGCTCGCCAGCTGTCAAGTTATAGATTGTCTTACCCGAGGCCGCCAATTGCTTAGCACGAGCATTCATAGCCATGGTCGGGCTTTCCTTCATAACCGCCATCCGCGACGCCAAATCAATCTGTGGTATAACTCTTTGCATAGTCTATGAAAGTTTAGGCTATATCCAGTGTAGCTACAAGTGGCAAATGGTCTGAAATATCAACATTCGGGCAATCACGCGAGATAATTTTAATTTCCGGGCTAACATACACAACATCCACAGCTGACGTGGCATAACCCGGATCCTTCTTCCGACGCATATTGAAAGTCGTTTTGAGTTTGTTACTAAATACATTTTTGAGGTGCTTATCTAGCTCATGGATTAGCTGATTGCCACTTGTGGCGTTACTGTCCCCCGCCAGGATGACGTTCGGCCGGCCGTTAGTTTCCTCCAGAATGATTTCACCCATTTTTGCCGGGCCGGGCTGTACTTGTAACCATCCAAATCCCAGACTCCATGAATATTAAACACATTGAGTTCGCCAGTAGGGGAATCTAACTTAACATGCTGCAATATACGCGGTAATATGGGCCATTGCTCTGGTGTATCCTCATATTCTTCACGGTCCGTTTCGACCAGGAAACGCTTTGACCGAGCTGAGATCGGAAGCTTTGAAAGTATGGCATTACCTTGGGGAATTCTGCCTACCGGACTGTTATGTATAAATGACTGGGCATAATCATAGTGAGGATAGCTTAAATGCGCTTGCAGAACTTCAACCGACCTATACCTGTCTTCAAGTTGGGGGCCTTTTCCATCATACACTTCCTGAAGGGCCACTATGTGAGGGTCTTCAGATTCTAAAAAATCCAGGATAGCCGGAAATAAGTTGCCTCCCCACCACATGTTTAGACAAACAATTTTAACTTTCACTTAATCAATTATACGACAGTTAAGGTCTACGAGTCGCTTGTCCATACATATTCCATATTGAATTGATATCGAATCTGTATGGAATCTGTACAGTACTCGTAATATGAAGCGTTTTAAAAATGGTTTATACTTTTGATATGAAGAAAGTCGGGATTGTCGGCACTGGTATTATGGGCAGCGGCATGGCCGTAAATTATCTGAAAGCCGGTTATGAAGTCATCATCTGGAACCGCACGCCTGAAAAAACCGATGATTTACAAAAAGCCGGGGCCAAACTAGTCAAGAATCCAAAAGAGGTGACACAACAGAGCGATATTATTTTCGAAGTAACCGCCAATGACGAATCTTCGCAGTCAGTCTGGCAGGGCAGCGACGGCATTTTGGCCGGCGCTAATGAGGATAAAACGCTCATAACCAGCGCCACGTTATCGATGGACTGGACAAGCCAATTGGGCCAATCCTGTGCCGGTAAAAACCTGATATTTTTTGACATGCCCCTCACTGGCGGACGAATTGCCGCCGAAGCCGGCTCTCTGACACTACTGGTTGGGGGTGATAAAGCCAAGCTCGAAGCCTTAAAACCCGATTTAGAAGCCATAAGTTCCAAAGTATATTACTTCGGTAAGGCTGGTTCCGGCATGAAGTACAAATTAATATTAAATAGCCTGCAAGCCGCACACCTTGCGGCTTTCGGCGAAGCCCTGCGATTAGCCAAATTGCAAGGTTTGGATACTAATAAAGTCGGGCCGGCGCTTTGTGATCGACCAGGTGGCGTCATAACTGAAATCGCCTGGGCAGCATATAAACAGACCGACATTCCGCTCACTTTTTCGGTCGACTGGATAACCAAAGATCTAGAATATGTAAAACGCATGGCAGGCAAAAACGAACTGCCCATACTCGACGACGTATTAGACAAATACCTGCAAGCCCAGGCCTCCGGTCATAACAACGAAGATTGGACAATCATTAACCAAAATAAAAAGCCCCCTAAGATACATACCTAAAGCTAGTTCCTAGCTTTGCTCGGGTCTTTAATGGATGTCACTCTATGTAGTACCTAGTAACATAGTACAACTCCCAGCACTCACTTAGCTAGCGAATACTCTTGATATGGCACTTCCATTATTTTCCTCCAGCGATCTATCTAATCTTTAGTATGGTGTAAGTTTTATCAACTTGCTGCACCAAGCATTAACGCTAAGACCTTCAAATAGGAGGTCTTTTTTTGGATGCTTTACATATGAGTGTTTATATGCTATCATTATTTGAAATTAGAGATCCCGCTGGTAGCCCTCAAGCCGGACACTCTGGATCTTGGGCGTGGGTTTTGAAGCCGGACAATTTTTGCTCTTAACCTTTCATTCTTGCTTCAACGTCTGGCTTCCTGCGGTAGTCCTCTAAAGCTTCAGCTGGTGTTCT
>JBBRXZ010000007.1:0-26688 GCA_038238095.1 Saccharimonadales bacterium (SeqCode) | reverse complement strand
TTCAATCTTGTGGCCAGCGAAACATACCTGGGGCGTCCTTTTACCAGCAAACCCCTGCCGGAAATACTGGCTCAAACCGTAGCAGAGTGCAATCTTATTATACGTAAATTCTTACTCAACGTTCATGGCCAACTCAAATCAGGCACTCGCCTCTGTTTAGCCATCCCCGCCTGGCAAATTAAGCCAAATCAGTTTAAGCACTTACCCCTTATTGACCAGATCAACGATTTGGGCTATAATCGAGTAGTTCTAAAGCACGTGCGGAGTGAGGATTTACTCTACTACCGTAGCGACCAAATCGTCGCCCGCCAGCTCTTAGTATTAACAAGGAAGTAATAGCATGAGTCATGTAAAAGCTGGCGGTACAGCCAAAAATGTCCACGATAGTCCGGGCCAACGCCTGGGAGTAAAGCTGTTTGGCGGCCAAAAAGTTAAAACCGGCCAGGTTATTGTTCGTCAGGTTGGCATGAGCAAACGCGGCGGCGTAGGCACCAAGGTCAGCCGCAACTACACCATCCACGCCGCCCGTGACGGCATAGTCGCCTTCAAGACACGCAAAGTCCGTCTCTTCAGCGGCCGCTCCGTCGCCCGCACCGAAGTCACCGTCCAGTAAACTTTTTGCTCTTGGGTATGGTTGTTAGGAGTCCTGCGGCTCGTGTAATTCATACTGGGCAAGTAAGGTTTGAAGATTGCCTGCCAAATACCTGTCAACCTGGAGACCATTCACATTTTCGGCTACCATTGAGCCAAAAAAAGGCATTACGGTAGCCGCAAAACCTTGTGCATGAGTCGAAAGATGAGGATAACTCCGCACCCCTGCATTTCCGCCTGTTAAACCTCTAAGTCCATGTAGTATACGGTCATGGGCAGATAAGCCTGGGACAATCGATTCTGGCTGATGATGTTTTGGGCTTTTATGTGCCTTTGTTAATAGATCGTCTATTCGCATATCATCACGTGGTGGCGATAACTGTCCATATTCTAGGCAATATATAATATTTCGTGCACCTAAATCTGTAACTGTATCTATAAAAGTAGCATCTCTAACAGTTAATTCAGCCCGGTTACCAATGCTCACGACTTTACTTGCAAAAAATATTACCAAGAGCTATAGCCTGGTCGCCTGTAATCGTTGAACCTCTATCAATTTCCCCTGTTTCAGGATGATGCGCCGCGAATTGCTGACTAAAGCCATCTAATTTTAGTGACATAATTTTATGTTAACATAAGCTTTGTGGAAAGTCAATTTTATGAGTAAATCGTGACTAGTTTGAGAGCTGGTGGCGGATGCTGTCGATGACGTCAGAAATGACTACGTGGGATTTAACAAGGTATTCATCTGCACCCAGCGACGCAGCTTTCTGTTTGTCACTGTCCTGACCGAGTGCGCTCAGCATAATGATCTTCAGATTGGCCGTCTCGGGTGTATTACGAAAGATATCGAGTACGTCGAAGCCGCTGATCTTCGGCATCATAACATCAAGCAGTACAAGGTTGGGGTGATAACTGAGAGCTGTAGCTAGAGCATCTTCGCCATTACCGACGCGCCGGACATCGAAACCTTCAGCCTGCAAACGAATTACATACACATTAGCTAAAGCATCATCGTCTTCAACAAGCAAAATACGTTTTAAGTGACCGTGCGGCTCCGGAGCGGCTCTGGACGGTGTTTGCTGGGTTGGTTCCATAAAGCTCATGTTAACGCATCTGAGGTAAATGTTCAATGTTAGAGTGACACGCTACTTGAGGAGCGCACGGATAAAGCTATTAAACATAGGGTGCGGACGATTGGGACGACTCTTGAACTCAGGATGGAATTGGCTGGCCAGCAGAAATGGGTGGTTTATACCTTCGATTACCTCAACCAGGTCATTGTCCGGATTGATACCGCTGGCGCGAATGCCCCAGGACTCGTATTGATTGCGGTAAGCATTGTTACATTCGCCGCGGTGGCGGTGGCGCTCGACTATATTAGTTGTAGCGTAAGCCTTGGCAGCCAGACTGCCCTTCTGAAGCGTACAATTGTAATTACCAAGGCGCATGGTGCCACCGGTCATATGCTTATCCACCTGATCTGCCATAGTGGAAATTATCAGGTTTTTGGTACCCTCGTTAAGTTCAAAGGTGTTGGCATCTGGCAGGCCGGCGTTACGCGCTGCAGCGATAACAGCCATCTGTAGACCGAGGCATAAGCCCAGGTATGGCTGTTTGGCATTCAGGGCGTGCCGGGCGGCCTTGATCATACCCTCCAGGCCACGCTGGCCAAAGCCACCGGGCACTACAATGCCGTTATAGCCTTGCAGGGTTTTCGTAATATCGGTACCTGGCGCATCAAATTCCGAGGCGTCTATCCAGGTGATGTCAACCTTGGCGCCATTGTGCCAGGCGGCAGCTTTTAAGGCTTCAAACACTGACATATATGTATCGGTATTATCCATGTATTTAGCTACGAAACCGATTTTAAGTAGCTGCTTGTGGTTGGTTGTAGCCGATTTGACTGTGGCGCGCCAATCTTTAAGGTCCGGTTTTTTAGCCTTCAGGCCCAGGTGGTCAACAATTACATCGGCAATACCGGTGTCTTCCAGCGTCAGCGGCACTTCATAAATACTTCGGGCGTTAGGGAGAAGTGAGATAGCCTCCTCGGCTATGCCGCTAAATAGGCTGAGTTTTTTGATGGCCGCAGCACTGGCGGGGTGTTCGCTGCGGCAGACCAGGATGTCAGGCGTAATGCCAAGAGCGCGGAGTTCACGGACTGAGTTTTGGGCCGGTTTAGTCTTGGTTTCGTTGCTGGCACTCAGATACGGCAGGTAGACAACATGTATATAGGCGCAGTTTTCCAGTCCTACCCTTATACCGAGTTCGCGTATAGCCTCTACAAATGATAACGACTCATAGTCACCCACTGTGCCGCCAATTTCAACAATGTGCACATCGAAGCCCTTGCCCGCCTTGATAATCCAATCCTGGATGGCGCCTGTCAGATGAGGTATGATCTGTACATCATCGCCCTCGAACTTACCGGCCCGCTCATCCTGGATGAGTTTGAGCAAAACACGACCGCTCATCAGACTACTGGCCGAAGTCATTTCTTCATCGACAAAGCGTTCGTAGTGGCCAAGGTCGAGATCAGTTTCGGCTCCGTCTTTGGTCACAAAGCATTCGCCGTGTTCCCGCGGATTAAGCAATCCCGCGTCAACATTAAGGTATGGATCACATTTTTGGAGGTTGACCCTTAACCCGCGGGCTTTAAGCAAGTTCCCAATCGAGGCAGCCGTTATACCCTTCCCCAGCCCGGAAAGCACCCCCCCTGTAACAAACACATACTTAGTCGCCTTTGCAGCCACTCCAACATCCTCGCTTAATCCCTTATGCTACCCTATTTCTCCCCTGTTGGCAAGCAAGTTATGGATGGCTTGCTAAATATGTTTGGGCGGCTTGGAGTTGGGTGTCGGTGCCGGCCTTGGCATCGGCGTCGGAGATCTTGACGGTTTTGTCAGGGGTGATGCCCTTTTTGTTGATGTTTTGGCCGTTGGGGCGGTACCAGCTGGCCACGGTGACTTTTAGCTGTGAGCCGTCGCCGAAGTTAATCAGTTGTTGGACTACGCCTTTGCCATAGCTCTTTTCACCTATTAGATAGGCTGCATGATTATCGTGCAGGGCCCCGGCAGTTATTTCGCTGGCGCTGGCGCTGCCGGAGTTGATAAGTACTACCGTGGGAATGCCATGTAATTCGTCATCACCGACGGCTGAATTGCTTTCGACTACAGTGGTTCCACGTTTTTGATCCAGGATTTTCCGGCCCTGAGGCAGCCATAGGTTGGCAATATTAACTGACTGGGGCAGTAGGCCCCCGGGGTCGTCGCGCAAATCAAGGATTACACCTTTGACATGTTTGGCCTTGAAGTCATCAGCGGCTTTTTTGGCCAGTTCAGTTGTGTCTTCCGAGAAAGTTGTGATCTGCAGATAACCAATATTACCGTCCAGGATTTTATTCTTCACGCTTGGTAACTTAATATCGTCGCGGGTGATGGTAAAAGTCAGGGCCTGGGCTTTGTTACGCACAATTTGAAGAGTAACCTTGGTACCCTTTTTACCGCGAATTTTACTAACCGCGTCATCGACCGACATGCCACTGGTGCTGGTGTGGTCTATGGTAGCGATGATGTCTTTGGCCTTGAGACCGGCTTTGTCGGCTGGCAGGCCGTCTATCGGCGCGATCACTTCCAGGTTGCCGTCTTTGTCCTGCCCCAGCTGGGCGCCAATCCCGCTAAAAGAATTATTCAACTCGTCTTTAAAATCCTGAGCCTCACGAGCGGTGAAATATACCGTATACGGATCCTTGGTCGATATGGCCAAGCCATGTTTGAGGCCGTCTTCCAGCTGGGTTTCATTTAACGAGCCATCGTAATTGTCCTTGAGTGATTTATAGACCTGATTGACTGTACTGTAATCGAGTTTTGATGGTAAGTTACCGGAAACGGCTTTCGGCCGATTGTGCTCCAAGCGGCCGTTGCCGATATTAACCCCAACTATAAAAACAGCCAGCAGTATAAGAATATTGACCGCGCTGCGCGCTACTGTATGCCACCCACCTTTTGGTTTTAGACTCATTAATTACCAGTATAGCAGGTCGGTAGACTGTCTAGAAGTGAATGAAAACAAGACTGCCGCGGCTGATTGTATTGGTGGAGTAGCGGCCGTTAAGAGCAGCATTGTACTGGCTGATATTGATTGTGCCGTTGCCATTAACACTTTCCACGTACATCGCATGGCCATAGAAACCGGAATTACTGATGGCGACATCGCCGGCTTGCGGGTTACCGTCTACCGGAATACCGGCGGCCCGGGCATTATCATCCCACTGGTTGGCATTACCCCTACCGCCCCAGTACGGCATGTTCCGGCCCGAGGCCGCCACTCGAAATGCCGTATAACTGACGCACTCCCGGTTATACATTCCCCAATTATCAATTATCGAGTCCTGGGGAATTTCGCACCACTTGGCTGGGTAGCCGCCGCCACAAGCCGCGCCGCTGCCGGCGCTGGCGATAAAACGGGCGTTGGCGATAATTTGTTGCTTACGTAAATCGGCGATCTTACCGGAGTTAGCGCCGATTTGCTGATTGTAGGCGCTCTGTTGACCTTCGTTGTAGGCCAATAATTGTTGTTGCTGAGCGCGCGCGCCGGCTAATTGATTATTTTCCTGTTGTTCGGAAGCTACCAACTGGTCAAGTTCGGCCTTTTTCTTTTGTAACTGCGCTTGTTCGGCAGCTATTTCTTTAATGCTGGAATCGATCTTATTTTGAACCGTGGTACGGTACTCCTGCTTGTCCACATATTCGCTCAAGTTCTTACTAGTCGCTAGTTCTTCGATGGTACTGAGCTGACCGTCGACGTACATGGCTTTAATGTCTTCACCTAAATATTTTTTTTGCCGATCTATCTTACTTTGGGCATCAACGATCTGCTGCTGTAAACTAGCTTGTTGAGTTTGATTAGCAAATAATGCTGCTTGGACGCCGTTAATCTGGGCCTGCAGTTGATTGATAGTGTCCTGGAAACTACTGGCTTGGGAGGCTAGGCCATTAAGCAAACCTTTGGCTTCATTGTTTTGCTGCTGCAAGCCATTGATCTGGTCATCAAACTTATCGGCATGGGCCAGGCCGGCACCGCCTATTAAAGCTACCAGCGCCACAGCTGCTAAAACAGCGCGCACTTTATAAAATCGTTTTGGTAATTGTATTTGTTTTGGCATAGTTTTGATTTTTTTATGCTAATGTCTACTATATCACGCCTTGTCAAATGGCACACCCCTTATTATCTATAAACTTATTTATAATTATTTTGTCTTGAATTTGAGATACCGTCTGGTAGCAATCACTGAGGAGACGGTACCTATGATTATACCAACAGCAATTTGCAGGAGCAACAGCTGCCAGAAATGGGCATCGAAATACAGGTTGGCATAGTTAATATCCAGGAGACCGAGACTGCTGGCCTGCAGTGCGGTACTGGAGGCCAGAAAGGCCGAGTTGATTATTAATACCGAGAATACAGCTGATAATAAGCCGTAGATAGCGCTTTCTACCACAAACGGCCCTCGGATGTAACTGGTGCTGGCGCCCAGCAAACGCATAATGGTGATCTCATCGCGGCGGTTAAAAATGGCCATCTGGATAGTATTGAAAATGATCAGCGCGCAAATAATTGCAAAGACGACGACAGTAACTACGCCTATCTTGCGCAGTACATTAGTGGCATGCGTTATATTATCGATAGCTTGCTTGCGGTCGCCATTGTAAGACGGTGAATCGGTGGTTTGAAGCTTTGACCTGTCAGGGGTAGTCAGGAAAGTTTTGATACCCTGGATTTCATTGAGGTTACGCGGCGAGATCTGAATCGTAGCCGGTATAGGGTTACCGACCTCGCTGGCGGCCGTCACCAGATTTTGGTTGCGTTTATTTTGATTAATATAATTCTGCAGAGCATGGGGTTTGTCTAAATATTGAACTTTATGAACTGATGGCTGCTTTTGCAGGTCGTGTACTAACTGTTTGGCCTGGGCATCAGTGGTGGTATCCAGCAGATAAACCGAAACACTGATTTTACTGGTTATCTGGGCAATGGTATTTTCGAAGGTGGCGTTGGTGATCAGTGAAAACAGCACTATGGTCAGCGTTACCACCATGACCGCCATGGCAGCCATGGCTAAGCTGATATTGCGCATAAAATTCAGGATACCGGCCTGTACAATACGCCCCAGGGTTATGAGTCTTCGTTTCATGCTTTGTAGTAGGTAGCATTAGCCCTATCACTGGTGATTTTACCGCCCTGAAGGGTGACAACGCGGCGCTTCAACTTATTGACAATCTCCTGGTTATGGGTAGTCAGTAGAACAGTGGTGCCGTATCTGTTAATTTTCTCTAAGACTTTGATGACATCCCAGGCATGCTTAGGATCCAGGTTACCGGTGGGCTCATCGGCAATCAAGATGCGCGGCTGGCGCACAATGGCCCGGGCTATGGCTACCCGCTGGCGTTCACCGCCGGATAACTCCCGGGTCATACGCTTTTCTTTGCCCTTTAGATTAACAATGTCCAGCACCTTAGGCACGGTGTGGCGAATTTCGGTATTACCAACACCGACGATTTCCAGCGCGAAAGCTACATTTTCAAAGACAGTTTTGCCGGGCAGCAGTTTGAAATCCTGAAATACCACCCCGATTTTACGCCGGAGCAGTGGTATGTCCTTATCTTTTAACTTGTCATAATCGATGCCGCCTATTATAATCTTACCGCTGGTTGGCCTTTCCTCGCGCGTTAGCAGCCTAAGCAATGTTGTTTTACCGGCTCCGCTCTGGCCAACAACAATCACAAATTCTTTGGGCTCCACATGCAGGCTAATGCGGTCCAGCGCCGAACCTAAATTACGGCCGTAGGTTTTTGTTACCCGATCGAGCAGAATCATTTAGAACTATTATACGTTTTATGGCTGACATTTGCCAACCTAGGCTTTACAGCTATTGGCTGAGGCTGTGATCCAGGTAGGCGTTAATGAGGGGATCAAGGTTGCCGTCGAGCACAGCTTCGGGGTCAGAGGTTTCATATTTGGTGCGCAGGTCTTTGACTTGTTTGTAGGGATGGAGGACATAACTGCGGATTTGGTTACCCCACTCGGCCGATTGGCTGGGGCCTTTAAGCTCGCTAAGTTTTTCGGCATGTTGCTCAATTTGCAATTGGGCCAGGCGGGAACGCAGTATGGTCATGGCTGTTTCTTTGTTTTGGAGCTGACTGCGTTCATTTTGGATAGCTACTGTGAGGCCGGTGGGCAGATGTGTGACCCGGACGGCGGAATCTGTAGTGTTGACGGACTGGCCGCCATGGCCGCCACTACGGTAAACGTCAATTTTGAAGTCTTTATCGTCAATTTTGAAGTCATCCGGTCTGTCTATCTTGGGCATGACTTCTACCTTGGCAAAGCTGGTTTGCCGCAGATTATCGGAGTTAAATGGGCTTAAACGGACTAAACGATGAACGCCATGTTCGCCTTTCAACCGGCCATAGACTAATTTGCCTTCAACTTCGAGCGTGATGCTCTTTAAGCCGGCCTCGTCACCAGGTGATTCATCTACTGTTGCCGTCTTCCATCCGTTTTTTTCGAAGTAACGGCTGTACATTCTGAATAACATTTGTGTCCAATCCTGGGCATCGGTACCACCAGCGCCGGCATAAACACTGAGGATGGCGTCGTTATCATCGTAAGGTCCACTAAATTTCAGGTCTTCCTTGAGGGTTGTGAGTCTAACTTCTGCTTCCGCCAACTGTTGATCAAGTTCAGCTCTTAGGCTAGCATCATTGAGTGTTAACATATCGACGATGTCGTCAATTACTTGCTGTAGGGACAGCCATGGTTGAACCCGGGCTTCCAGTTTGGAAACCTGTTTCATCACTTTCTGTGCCTCTGCAGAATTATTCCAAAAATCCGGCCGCATAGTCTGAGCCTTCAATTCCGTAAGTTGCTGACTCAACTTCTCAATACCAAGTTGCTTTAGGCTCTTAGCTACAGCGGCCTGCAAATTGCTAGCTTGCCTCTTTTGCTCGTCCATATCTATAAAAGTATAGCAGGTGGTAAAAGAGATAAATGAGGCAACCAAATTTAGGTACCATATTATTTCTGTATAGACTCTGTACATATTATGTACAGAAACGATATGGAATTAGTACAGGGCTTTGAGCTATTAATTCAAATTATTAGCCTAACAGTGCCTTTTGAGCCGTCAACTTCCACCAGATCGCCGGTTTGAAGCACCTTGGTAGCTTTAGCTGTAGCAATAACGCATGGCTTCTTCATCTCTCTGGAAATGATAGCCGCATGGCAAAGCAGGCCGCCCTCATCGGTCACGAAAGCTGCCGCTCGGTCAAGGGCTGCTCCCATCTCAGGACGGGTCATAGTGGTGACCAACACTTCCCCGGTTTTTAATTCAGAGGCTTGGTCGAGGCTAAGCAATAGACGGACCCTCCCCTTGGCTGTACCAGATGATGAGCCTACACCTTGCAGGAGCCCAGAAACCAACCCGTTGCTAGGATTTTCGGCCTCGTCGGCTAATGCGGGTTCATAAAAGTCTATTTTACCGTCATGCAAAACCATACAAAAGGCAACGGCTCGGTCGGACAAAACTTGTCGACCAACCGTCAGTGCGCCCTTTTTTATAGACGCCTCTACCTCGCCGCTCGTCATAGTAAAGAGTTGATCTACAGATAAATTTAGGCTTTCGGCTGCTGCTTGATAAAGCGGTTCCAGCTTGGCATCAGCCATCGACAGGACATCAATGCGCTCGTTTTTCCAATAAGTAAGTTGCTCCAAAATTTTAGTCAGGTGTTTCAGTTTTGATGTCAGCATGACACCTAAGTCAGGCATGACTGGCTCAGTTTTATCGTCACGCTTTTGGCGTAAGCTTCGACGCACTTCACTTACTCGAGGCAATAAAGATTCCCCAGTCGGCACCTCTCCGAGATTAAACGGCGTAAAAAGAAAACCAAACTCTCGGGCATGGTGCCGCAGGGCGGCCAATAGCTCTGCTGGTGCCGTCTGAGCCGTCAGGTTCTTTTGATCACCGGCAAAACGGCGAACGATTTTTTCGAAACAGTTCCGCTCACGCATATATTGATTAGTTGCTCTAGACTTAATAAACTGATCCAGTCCTTGGAGTGCTGTTTCATGTCCGTAATGACGTAGCTCATTAGTTATTGCTCGGGCCAGCAGATTCTCCACATTCCAAAAGCTGCATAAACTGGCCTGGTGCAGCCGATAAGCCTGCCAATACTCCTGCAAATCTTCCAGGATGTCATCCCTATTATGCGTCCGACGGGTATGAGCTGAGGCCAGAGAAGAACTATGGCGTTCTAGTCGACGGGCGGTAGCTGTCATTAAGTCTACAAAGCTACTCAATGCTGTTTCTATAGGTTGGTCACCTATCAGTGCAACATCAAAAGTTTTATCACTGTCGTAATTCCAGCTCATAGCCCCATTGGCATCAATCGCTAAGTAATCCAGCTCGTAATCCATGTTTAAGGCTTCCTGGAACACCGGCCGTAAACATGCCTGAAAACTCAGCTCAGTAAATAACACCGACTGCGGCACCGTCAGCGCATATTTGACACCTTTTGGTGCTGGTGGCCGTTCAGCTAGTTTGAGCAGCTTGCAATCATCAGCACTGCGTTTTTTAACGGTAACTATGCCGTTATTTGCGTCAACCCGTATTAAGTCACCGTTGCTCAAAAACTCAGTAGCTACTTTAGTGCCGATGATGCAGGGCTTTTTCATTTCTCTAGCTACAATCGCGGCATGGCAAGTCACGCCACCTTCATTGGTCACAAAGGCGAGAGCTTTTTTCATGGCTGGTAAATAATGTGGCGTGGTCATCGGTGCCACCAAAATATTGCCCTCCCGGAAGTTAGCAATGTCTTTTTTGCGAGTGATAATTTGAACCTCGCCACGGACATTGCCGGCATAAGCCACCGTTCCAGTGATAGACTGCTGATTAGGGTCAAATTTGTCGATAACTAATCTATAATTCGGGTACTTAGCGCTGAATTGTTCAAAACTCAGGTTTAGATACTCTCTATCTACCCAAAAAAAGTCGTTTTCACGTTTTTGGAGGACTGCCGCTTTAGGTTTGTCGATATCTCTTAAGCCAATCAGAGTTTCTATACCGTTACAATCCGGGTAAATATACGCCAGGCTATCTCTAATGTACAGATCGCTGGTATCAAAGACCGCGTCTTCACCCCTTACTTTTAGAGCCAAATCCACCAAGAATTTTGGTGTGTCCTCACGAAACGGCGTGAAGAAAATGACATGCAACGGAATCATAATCTTACGAAATAGCTTTAAGTAGGCTTTGAGCTCATCCAAATTACGGGCATGTTGACGTGCCTCGTACTTGCCCATGGCAGTCACTAACTTTTGGTAGCGGGCAACGTTTTGCTCTAAGTATTTTTTATCCTGAAGATTGTGTTGATAAATGTCATCTGTCAGAGTGTTAGTTGCTTCGCGGCACAGCCATGTTTCTAGCAATCCATCTCGAATTCGGCACAGCAAGGGCGGAATACTAGTTGAGGTGATCTGCGACAGCCAATTGGTGAATTCTTCATATTGGATTTCGCTGACCATCAATGATTCTTCCCGGGTAAAAAGTTTTTCAAAAATAAACGTCGACTGGTTCGGCTGCTCGCCCAGAGTGGTAATCGGACGGGACTGGACTATGTATAGCTTTTGCTTCGCTATGGCCCATTCAATGTCCTGGGGTTGTCCATAATGTTGCTCTATCTTGGCCGCTACCTGGGTTAATTGCTTAATCTGAGTGGCGCTGAGTGTCGATTTTCGTTGTTTAGTAGCCGGCACTTTTACGACCTGATTAATGCCGTCTTTGTAGACCAGCATTTTGGGTTGCCGACGCTGGCTACTGGAAACAATGGCGCCTGTTGGCTTGTTAATAATCCAGTTATCAGGCGTGACCATGCCCTGGACGATCATTTCTCCCAATCCGTAAATCGACTCAATCACCAGCTCTTCCCGGTTGCCGGTGATTGGATTGGCGGTAAACAATATACCGGAAACTTCGCTGTCCACCATAGCCTGGACTATTACGGCAACTGCCCGGCCATCTTTGGCTACTTGGTTATAATCAGCATACTCAGTGGCATGCTCGGAGTGTATTGACGCTTGGCATTTTTCTATGGCATCGAGCAGTCCATCCTTAGTGACGTTGAGATACGTCTCCAGCTGGCCAGCCCAGGAAGCGCTGCCAGAGTCTTCAGCCACGGCTGACGAGCGGACAGCTACCAGCTCGGCGCCCAACTTGTCGAAAGCTGCATATACGGTTTTTTTCACTTTAGGTGAGATTCCCTTGTTATCGACGATGGTAGTAATGACAAAGCCGGGGGGCACGTTTATGCCGGCCTTGATCATCTCACCGAGTGAGGCGGCTTTCCCGCCGACTAAGGCAACCATGGCATTATCAACCTCTGACAACTGCTTTATACTTTGCATACACTTAAATTATGTGTCGCTATTGTGTTTTTAACCAAAGGTTGTTAAAGTAAAATTATGCTTCCTCTTATTAAGACGGTATCGCCACAAACTACTGAGGTATATAAACTGCTCAACGATGGGCCAGCTCTCAGCGCGCACGGCATTGCTGACGAGCTCGGTATATTGCCTAATGCCGTCTATAGGGTTGTAAAAAAATTAATTGATAGGGGTTTGGTCGAGCAGCTGGACGGGTACCCTGTTCGCTTCAAAACCGTGCCGGCTCAGACGGCTATGAGTTTGTATTTAGTAGCAGCTACACAGAATTTTAGGCGTGAGTTTGGCCTCAATAAGTCGGCACTGGCTATCAGCAGTGATGCACCTATAATCAACCTTATCAAAGACCGTCCCAGCTTACTGCGCCGGGAGGTCATCGATTCACGCACCGCTAAGCAGTCAGTAGATTTGATTATATCCGGGCATGAAATCCCGGATGATAATGTGTTGGCTATGCGCCAGGCAGTAATGCGCGGCGTATCAATCCGTAAGATTGTCCACCAGCCAGAACAGGCTAAAAGCAAACTTGTTCAATTATGGAAAGATGTTGGCGCTGATGTCCGGTACTTATCCGGTCTGGATATACGCCTAATAATCTTTGATAAACGAATCGTCTACCTTACCTCCTATGACGCTAAAAAACCGAGCAGTGCTTTTGGTATTCGGTTTGAATACGTGCCACTGGCATTGCAAATGACAGAGGTCTTCGAGCAAAACTGGCAAAAAGCCGAAGAATTGTGAATCTGTTTTAAGCAACTGCCATCTTAGTCTTAATTCCGACTGTTGGTATAAGCTGCCCTCGCCATAAAGGGGCGATCTGTTCTTGAAGCTGAAGGGTGAATCCTTCGCCGCAGTTGCCGAGTACTCCGAAGCCCCAGACGTTTTGTGTAAACATGGCGTTGGCGACAGCAATGATACTCTCTTTGGTAACTGCCTTGATACGTTCAGGCACGCGGTAGTAATCATCGATGACGCCATCAAAGAAGTAACGGCCGGCGTAGCCTGCCGCCGTACCGCCAACCGTTTGGGCACTGCGTTGAAAGCGGCCCAAAGCATATAATTTGGTGGCTTCAATTTCATCATCAGCAATGTGGCCGGTTAGTACTTTGCTTAACTCCTCAATAATAATTTGCAGTAGCGCCGGCGCATTTTTGTCGGACACCTGAGCACCAAACCACCAGTTACAGGCATCGCGGGTTTGGCTGAGACCGGAATTCATACCGTAAACAAGGCCCCGTTCACGGGCAGTGCCAAGGATTTTAGAATACAACGTTTCCGTCAGCATGGTATTGACCAAGTTAAGAGCATCGGTTTCAGCATCCTCCAGGCGACGCCTAATAAAGGTATCTATATAAAAATAAATGTTCTCTACCGTGTCGTTGGATACATAGACCGGTTCCCTAAGACGCTTAGGCCGTTCATGAGGTAATTCGAAGCGCCTGCCTTTATTTGACAGCTCCACGTTTTCCAGTAACCCGATGATTGATGTCCGGCGAACCCCCGATAAGTTACCGGCAACTACAAAACGCATGTTCGGAGCATAGTGCGTGCGGGCATAGTGCTCCCGAACATCTTTTACGCTGACGTTAGCCATTAGCTCCAGGCGTTCAGCATCGGTCTTAGCAATTAATCCCAGCTTCTGGCGCATTTCCAGGCTTAAACGGCGGAAGTGATTATTGCCACGGGCAGCCATCTCCTCCTGGATGTTACCGAATTCGGCTTCAAATTCTTCGTCCAGTAGCAACGGTTTGGTAATGGCCAGCAGCAGCAGTCCCAGCACCCTGTCCCACTCAAAATCCGCACATTCCGCATCATAAGTAATGTCATATACGCCTGTAGAGGCATTACTGTAGGCGCCATTTTTCTCCAGTTCAGCTTGAAAATCCCGGGCCCGCGGAATTAGTTCATTGGCGCCGAGCAGCACGTGTTCCATCAGATGCGGAACTTCCCATTTGGCCGGCTCCACTAGGTATTCACCGGCCCGAAAATTGATGTCAAAGGTCATAACTGAAGCATTGGGTATATGTATCAGTAATCCTTTAGCGCCATTTTTGAGCTTAATTTCGCTGGTGGTATGCCGCATGAACCTCTTCTCTTACTTCTTCCTGCGTTTAGCCACTGTTTTACGTTTGCGTTCGGTTTTTCGGGCCTTCTTACGATTACTGACCTGTTTTTTTTGAGCAGCAAGCGAAACCTGCTTGTCAGAAAAATCCTTGGCCGTAAATTCTTCTTCGACAGTCGTAATCTGAGAGGCATTATCTACAGCAGCGCGGGCCGCCCGCGTGAGATCGGTTTCAGTAGCCCTGTCCAGCTCTTCCTGAGAGATTGGCTGGGCATGGAATAGGTGCAGCAGTACATCATGGCGCAGGGCGTTTTGCATTTCTTCGAACAGCAGCTGCCCGCGGCGCCGGTATTCGACCAGCGGATCCTGTTGGCCCACGCTCATCCAGTGAATACCTTCCCGCAGATGATCCATGTTTTCCAGGTGCTGCATCCACAGGTTATCCAGGACCTGAAGGTAAATATCGCGTTCAACTTTGTGCATAATGTCTTTAGTAAAAGCGACTTCGCGGGCAGCATACAACTCAGCGGCCTCTGTCTTGAGGACATTCTCAAATTTTGTGGCGTCGGTATCAAACAGCCGGTCAAGCGTGGCTTCTTCAAATGGGAAGACCTCGCGCAGCACATCTTCAAACTGGTCGCTGGTAACCAATGGCGAAGTTGCCATGGCGTGAGCTTCGTCGTCAATCAGAATTTTTATGCGTTTGCTGATGTTTCCGCTGCGCAAAATCTCACGGCGCATGGAGTAGACGGCCTTGCGGTGGCGGTTCATGACGTCATCATACTGCACTACGCTTTTACGTTGATCAAAGTGAAAGCCCTCTACCTTCTTTTGGGCGCCCTCCAGGCTGCGGCTGATCAGGCGATTTTCAATCGGCGTGTCATCATCTACGTTTAAGCGGCCCATGATGTTGGCTATTTTATCGCCACCGAATATCCGCATCAGGTCATCTTCCGTGCTCACAAAAAACTGCGTAATACCCGGATCGCCTTGGCGGCCTGTCCGGCCGCGCAGCTGGTTATCAATACGGCGGGATTCGTGACGTTCGCTGCCCAGCACAAACAGGCCGCCCAGATCTTTAATGCCGTCGCCGAGTACGATGTCGGTGCCGCGGCCGGCAATATTGGTAGCCAGCGTAACAGCCCCTTTTTCACCCGCCCCCGCCACTATCTTGGCTTCACGTTCGTTATTTTTAGCATTTAATACCTGATGCGGCACTGCTGCTTTACTAAGCATGGCGCCCAGCGTTTCATTTTTCTCGATAGATACGGTACCGATTAACACCGGCTGGCCTTTTGTGTGCAGCGTTTTTACCTCACGGATGATGGCTTTAAACTTGGCCTTTTCGGTGCGATAAATCCGGTCGGCGCGGTCGGTTCGTACCAGCGGGCGGTTTGATGGTACCTCGACTACATCCAATTTATAGATCTGGTGGAACTCTTCAGCTTCGGTTAAGGCCGTGCCGGTCATGCCGCCCAGTTTTTCATATAAACGGAAGTAATTCTGGAAGGAAATGGTCGCCAGCGTCATGGACTCCTGCTGGACTTCTACGCCCTCTTTAGCCTCAATAGCCTGGTGCAGACCTTCGTTATAGCGACGTCCGGCCAATAAGCGGCCGGTAAATTCATCGACAATCACAACTTCGCCGTCCTGGGTCACCACATAATCTTTATCACGCGTAAACAGTGCATGGGCTCGCATAGCTTGTTGCAGATGGTAGATAGTCCGGATATTTTCCGACCCGTACAGGTTATCTATGCCAAGAATTTTCTCGATTTTTTCCACGCCGGCATCCGTTAAAATTACCGTTTTGCGTTTTTCATCGGTCTCGAAATGCTTGTCTTTAACCAGTTGGCGAACCACCTTGCTGAATTGGGCATAGGCCGTACCACTGGTCACACTGGGAGCACTGATAATCAAGGGCGTACGGGCCTCATCCACCAGAATGGAGTCCACTTCATCGACAATGGCGAAGTGTAATTCGCGCTGTCTGAGTTGGTCTTCTTCGCGCACCATGTTATCACGCAGGTAATCAAAGCCATACTCGTTGTTGGTGCCGTATGTAATATCGGCACCGTAAGCCTCTTGCCGGCTAGCCGGTTTGAGATGACGAAAACGCTCATCTTCGTGTTCATTGTTGGTAAATTTAGGGTCGTATATATAGCTCTGGTCAGCCAGGATAACCCCGGTAGTCATGCCTAAAAAATCATAAACTTGAGCCATCCAGCCGGCATCGCGCTGGGCCAGATAATCGTTGACTGTAACCACATGGACGCCTTTGCCGGTCAGAGCATTTAAATACACCGGGGCGGTGGCCACCAGGGTCTTGCCTTCACCGGTCTTCATCTCGGCCACATTGCCTTCGTGCAGGACCATGCCGCCGATTAACTGCACATCAAAGTGCCGTTGGCCCAGTGCACGTGTGGCTGCTTCGCGCACCAAGGCAAAGGCATCAGGCAAGATAACGTCCAGGGAATCTTTTTTAAGCCTTTTTTTTAGCACATCGGTTTGTTCACGTAACTCTGAATCCGATAGTTTTTTATACTTATCGGCCAGAGCGTTAACCAGCTTGACGCGTTTGCGTAGCCGCTTGACCGTCTTGGCCTGCGGATCGCCAAGAATCTTCTTAAATACAATATTCATTTATGCTTTCGCATCTCCTCCGTACGCTTACGCCAATACTAGCAAGTTATAATCTATAATTATAGCCTTTTTCCGCCTCAAAAGCGACCCGCTATTTTTGCGGGGAGCTATACCGGCGTCAGGCTGATTTACGGCGAAAACGGGCAAACAGGTGGCGGTGAGTTTTGCCGTTGCCATGCAGGTCTTTGTACTTTTGGAGCTGTTGCTTGAGCTTGGCTTCGACGATGTCAATAGCGGCATACATATTGAGCGCACTTTCTTTAATAATTATGGTTTGTTTTGGTAGAAAAAGCGTCACTTCGCAGCGGCAACGATCATTGCTTTTACGTTTATTTTCCTTGAGGTGGACTTCGGCGTGGGCGCTTTCGCGGCTATGGCGGGAAATATAGCGGTCAAGGTTGCCGATTTTTCGGGTGACGTAGGCGCGTAGTTTATCATCTACCGCAGTATGAACACCCTGAATCTCAAATTTTTGTAACATTTACCCTCCTGTCTCAGCTTTTTCAAAGTACAAAGCCTTACTTAATAGTATACGCGCTGGCTACAACCCTATGGAACCAGAGCCCGACTAAAGCTTAGATTTCGCTGCGGTTGCCCACGTAGGGACGGAGGGCTTCGGGAATTTTGACGTTGCCTTCGGGAGTTTGGAAATTTTCTATAATGGCTATTAGAGGGCGCTGTGAGAAAGCCGTAGCATCGTTAGTATGGGCTAGCTGGATTGATCCGTCGCTGTGGCGGACGCGCGTTTTCATGGCTTGAGTCTGAAAATCGGTGATGTAATCGGCCGTATGGGTTTCGCGGTATTTGTTTTGGCCTGGTAGCCAAGCATTGATGTCCATGCCGCGCGCGTTTGGAAAACCGATATCGGCCGTACACTTATTAAGCAATTGGTATGGCAAACCGAGTTGCTGCATCAGGTATTCTTGGATTGCCACCAAAAACAGGTGTTCCTGCAAAGAATCCTCAGGCAGATTGAAACATTCCATTTCCAATTTATTGAACTGGTGCAGTCGAAACAAGCCCTCCATATCTTTGCCGTAAGTGCCCGCTTCGCGCCGAAAGGCCGTGGTATAGCCCACATAGCGCAGTGGCAAGTCAGCTTCATTCAAGATCTCATTCAAGTACATCGGCGCTAAAGTGTGTTCGGCGCTGGCATTCAGCCATAAATCTTCGTCCTCAATCTTATAAGTTTGCTCTTCTTTGTTGAGGCGGCCGGTAGCTTCAAAGACTTCTTTTTTGGCAACTGCTGGCGGCAATACCGGTATGAAAGGCGTGGAACTAACTGTCAGATTATTGTCTTTGATGATCTGTTGCAGGACTTTTTCATCAATTAATTTACTAAGGGCGAATTGCCAGAGAGCGAATTCCAGTAAAACAAGGTCCCCTTTAAGATAAACAAAGCGTGAACCGGCCACTTTAGTTGCCCGCTCTTTGTCGATCCAGCCCTTGGCTTCACCAATCTGCCAATGGTTTTTAGGCTCAAAATCGAACTGCGGCTTCTCACCCCAGATCTTTACCACGACATTTTCATCTTCAGTCGTTCCAATCGGCACGTCATCGACCGGCATATTCGGCACCGTTTTTAGTAACGCCGTAAATTCTAGCTCAATCACTGCCAGCTGATGTTCAAGTTTAGCCACCTTATCTTTTAATTCTCGCCCCTTTGCTATTTGCTCCTCAGAGGGCTTTTGACCTTTAGTCTGCCCACTCAGCTCATTGCGCTGCCGTCTTAAATCTTCAACCTGCTGCAATAATTGCCGTCGCTCTTCGTCAAAACCTAACAATTGCCGAACATCAACTTCATAGCCCTTCTGTCTGGACTTTTCCGCCACTGTCTCAGGGTTGTCACGAATAAACTGAATATCTAACATAGTTTCATTATAACGTACACACAATTACGAAGAACTAGTTCTTAAATCCGTCATTAAGTTGCTAACTTTTTCTCCTTTCTCTTTTATCTTTTTGAATTTTTTCATCCAGAGCGATTTCTGTAGCTTCGAGAATAAGATTAAGATCAGCAATAATTTTTGGTAATGCTGTAGGATCTATATTGGCTGTACCTTTTAAAGCTTGAAGTTCTTCTGGGAATTCTTCACCTAATAGTTCTACCCTGTACTCTATTTCATCTACTCTAGAGCTTACAATCCCTCGTTTTCTCCTTAGATTTATCCTAGGAATAAGAGGTGTGTAAAAATCCGAGAGCTCCTCTAATACTCTACCACCAAGTTCAGTGATACGAGCATTTTTTATGATAGTCTTTTTATTTGTATCACTTTTGGTATCAATTTCTATTAGCTCCTCTTTATCCAATAGTTCCAGCGCAGCCTTTGCTACTTTTGGATATAGGCCTGCCGAATCCGATATAGGCGCAACGATACCGGCTATCTCAGCTGGATCCCGAAACCATCCGTCTTCTTGTCTGCCTTGGGCCTTGATAACACTCATTATCGCAAATGCCGCTACATTGAGCTTAACCTCTTTACCTTCATTAAGTTGGTGGGTGCGTATTTCAGAAACATCAATGTCGCTAACACCTTCTGATTCCTCATCAGGTACTAAAGGCGCATCGTCTGCCACAGCGTCTATTTCTGCAACGGTAGCTACTTCTTTTGGAACTGCCTCAACTCCCTTAAATACACCGGACGTAAGATCACCTACATCTTCAGAACTAAACTCTCTAAAGTCCTCTCCTGTACTCATATGATAACTATAACATATATTAGACTAAGTAGAGAAGATCTTTCTTACTCTTTTTACTTTAAATAATTCGTCAAACCAAATAGTTTACCCGGCCTTTGCTCGATAGCCTAGACTGTTTTGCTGAGTATGGAAAGGTTAAAAATTCTTCTATTTACAAAAAGTCTTACGTTTTGTAATATGTAAGTATGTTTCAAAAGGCCATAAGTATGACATCGAAAGGCACCTTTACCCTGCCTGCCAAGGTACGTAAAGAGCTCGGACTTAACAAAGCTGGCGATAGCCTGCTGCTTCAATATCATAAAAAATCGGGTCAAATCATTATAGAAAAGCCGCTCGATTTACAGGAGATACAGCGTAAGAATGCCGCCATTGCCAAAGCTAAGGGCATTAAACCCATAACCGATCTACACGAAATACGTGAGGCCAAACATGCCGAATACTACCGCGCCCATTTCAATTGATACTAATGTCGTACTGCGATTATGCGTTGGCGATATGCCATCACAGGTCGCAGCCGCAAACAAATTATTAAAATCATCCGGGTCGGTGCGTATTGACGACGTCGCAGTCATCGAAACAGTCTATGTTATGAATCGTGGCTATAACTTTAACCGTGAGGAAATAGCGGAAACATTACTCGCCCTACTTACGCAACCAAACGTTCGTTGTTATCTGGCAGGACTACAACTAGCACTACGCTACTATTGTAAGCATCCGGCTTTATCATTTGAGGATTGCTACCTGACGGTTCAAGCCGAGGCCAATCAGACAGTGCCCCTCTATACTTTCGATCGTAAGCTCGCTAATCAACTTCAGCACGCCGAACTCTTGAAGATCTGAGTTTAGTTTTGGAGGGCTTTAAGAGTCAGTTCGGTGCGGGCACGGGCATAGGTGCAGAATTCGCAGGGGCCGCCCATGGCGGCTGTGCCGACGGATGGCATGATATCGGCGTCTATGCAGGCTTTCATTTTTACCAGCGTAGGTTCAATCCAGTCATCGCTGCCGGTGTATGGAATGACTTTAGTGTGGAATTCCAGGCGGTCGTTAAAGCCGTCCAGATCGATACGGCCGTTGGTGTAAACGAAGTAAGCAGTGTCATTGACGATAAAACCGTTTTGGCGCAGTAGCCACTGATAGACTTCCAGCTGGCGTTTGTAGCTGATCTGCCAGTCCGAATCGATGCCGACTTCTGCGGCTTTGGATGTGGCCTTATAATCGACGACTATTAGCTCACCCGCTTCATTGACCCAAACATCATCGATGGCACCAAAGACGTGGAGGTTGGTGGGCTCATGCAAAGCCGTTACACCTGTGAAATTAGTTCGCCAGGTATCAAGTTTTTCGTGGGCAAAAGGAATGGCTTTGATCTGATTATCGATCATTAACGGGTGCGGTTTGCCTAAACTACGATAGCTATCAAACTCTTTTTTAAACAACTCATCAATAGTTTTATTGATATTGAAAGGTGGCCCGTTCGGACGCGAAATTTTTAGCCGCGCGTCCAGCCAAAAGCAGCGCGGACACTGTTTGAACAGCTCAATTTTGGAGCGCGAAACTTTATAAGTCTCTGCCTGACCGGGTTTGTAAGGCAGCGATCGTTGCCTGGTATATGCCATTGATCTTATTATATCAACTAAAAAGTCTTAATCATCGTCAACAGCTCAAAGTAATTATAAAAATACCAAGACGCCCTCGTGACTTAACTGTGGGCAGCTTTACAAGACTTCAAGCATGCGCATTAGTTGCTCTGGTGTATCAGCTAGAGCAGTTGGCTGCAGTGCACGTAAGTTGTTGGGGTGAGCGAAGCCCCAAGTTACGGCAATTATGCGCAGGCCAATTGCTTTAGCTGCTTCAATATCCCGCAACTCGTCTCCAACATAAATAGCCTGCTTTAACTCAAGTTTATGATCTTTCAATAGGCGTTTCAGGCCCCTAGCCTTGCCAAGTAGACCCACGCCGCCATATATTTCCAGAAAATATTGATGAATTTTATGTTCGTGCAAGAAATGATGTACGTTTTGCAGTGAGTTATTGCTAAGGATGAACAACTCATGGCCCTCGGTATGTAATTTACGAATAATTTCCGGTATTCCAGGGTGAGGGTTCAGATGCCTGATGGCATGGCGCATCCGGCGACGTCCTTTGATAAATAACATTGGTTCGTCCCACCAGTGATAGCCAAGCTGCCTAGCCATTTCGCTCATGGAGAGTCCTCTTAAACGCTGTTTTTGTTCATCGTTTAATTGTAATATACCGGCTTGCTTAGCTATAAAAGTAGATACATAGTCAAAGCTATCGGCAATCGTACCATCAAAATCAAAAATAATTACTGCCACTCTAGTATTTAGTTTACACAAAAAAGCCCTGCGGGTCGCATTTTGGCCTCAGCATAAACTACGTTACCATAATCGTATGAAAACCAAAGCTTTAGCAACCTTGGGTGCCGGCTGTTATTGGTGCCTGGAAGCCTATTATCAGCGGGTCAAAGGCGTCGAAAAAGTAGTTTCAGGTTTCAGTGGCGGCCATGTTGATAATCCAACGCAAGACCGTGTCTATATGGGCAACACGGGCCACGCCGAAGTCGTACAGATTACGTTTGACCCCTCTAGCATTACATATCGTGAACTTATTGAAATCTTTTATGTGATGCACGATCCGACGACGTTGAATCGTCAGGGACATGACGTAGGGGATGAGTACCGTTCAGTTATCTTTTATCATGATGAAGAACAGCAACGAGCTGCTGAGGAGGTGACAAAAGATTTTGCTGCCAAACTATGGGCCGATCCGATTGTTACTCAAATTGTGCCCTTCGAAAAATTCTGGCCGGCTGACAACTACATGCAGAATTTCTATAATAACAATCCTCAGGTTGGTTATTGCCAGATTATTATTGAGCCTAAAATCCAGAAGCTTCGCCGGGAATTCGCTGCCAAATTAAAATCGGAGTAAGTTGTTTCTATAGACTTTTAATTAATGACGCGAGAGCAAATATTAGAACCAATAGGCCCAGGGCACGGCGGAAATAGTTTACACCTCTAAAGATCTCCAATAGAGCCCAGACGATTAAAGCAGCTGAACCTACCCATGAAAATATATCGGCTAAACGGCCGCTGACAAGTAAGGATAGTACGGTCATTACTGCCCACACCATCAGCCATACATTGGGAGTTTGCCAGATTACAACCCTGCCCCGTTTGTCCTTCCATGTCTTATCCCACAGATTTTGGCGCTTATCGCCAGCAAAATTACGTTCCACGAATGTTATACCTCCGGATACAGCCAGTATAAATCATTAACTCAATAACTACGACATAACTACCGGCCTTTATCCTATTCAGTCCGGAGGGCTTCAATCGGATCCAGCTTGGCGGCCTTACGCGCCGGCAATAAACCCGCCACCACGGCGATAATCATCAGCAAAACAATTAGCACTATGATCTGTACCGGTTCAAAAATAAGTAGGCTGTTACCCGCTCCGAGCTGTAGTTTTTTAGTAATAAAAGGATTTAGAGCATTGCCCAATGCCCACGCTATCAACGATCCCAGCATGCCGCCTAGAAAGCCGATCCAGGCCGCTTCCACCCGGAAGAGCCGTCCAATCTCCCGCCGGCGCATGCCAAGCGCTTTCATCAGGCCGATTTCCCGGGTGCGCTGTAACACCGAAATATACATTGTATTAACGATCCCAAACACCGAAGCTACAAGCGCGATCAAGCCAAAAGCGATAACAATACCGCGCAGCACGGCGATGATCTGGTTCAGGAATTTTTCGGTATCCTTAACACTTTGAGCTTGGTAGCCCATTGATTTCAATTTATGCTGAACGGCTGCTAACTTAGCCGTGTCTTTGCCGCCACGTACCCGGACATAGACATAGGTGTATTTATGGTAATTTGGCGTGTTTTTAGTCGTATAATCATTGAGCTGCTGGGCGTCGGTCCCCCCTAGGTACAAAGTATTTTCAAAACCGGGCTGAGCCGTTATTGGCGGCTTATAAACAGCCGCTACCGTGAAGGTCACTGCCTGGCTATTGGCTTGGGCGCTCGCGGCCAGCGTCTGGGTATTGATAGACTGAAGCAATGTAGCCTGGACTTCACTCAGATCAAACGCCTTTTGCACAACCAGTGTTAACGGCTGGCCAATAGCGGCCTGGTTGTTTTTAAAACCCAGAGCGCTAACAAATGCACCCGGCAATAGCAGTTTCTTATCACCTAGCACAGCCGGTATGTGTCCGGCCAGCACATCGGGCTTTTGGGCGGGGCTAAAGACATTGGCTGCGGCTACGTATTTCTTACCATTAAGGCCACTAATGTATTGAAGTTGCGGCGAAACTGCTTTCCTGACCTGGTCGACGCCGGTTACCGCTTGAATTTTAGCCAGGTCATTGTCGGTTAGTTCTTTGATTTGAGTGTTAGCGCCGGCGGTATTATTCACATTGCTGAAACTTGGGTCGTATTGACGTGGTTTAGAACTGCCGCCGGTCTGGCCTAGTACACTGGCGTCGTTGGTCACCACCAGTTCAGCGGGATCAAAGTTGTTGCTAATAATTTTATTGACATAGGCTTGCGCCCCATTGCTAGCCGCTAGCGTCAATGTCAACGCAAAAGCCCCAACACCAATGGCAGAAGCCGTCAAAAAGGTGCGGATTTTGGCCTGGCGCAGCGAGCGGCCGCTGCGGCGGATGATATCGAGGTTTTTCATGCTTTACGGTTCCTGGCAATGCGCTTAGGCGATAGTACCGGCTGGTTGACCGCAGGACGGACTTGAGAACCTATCACCTCCTCAATTTTGCCATCTCTGATACGGATTTGCATGTCACAGCGAGCGGCTAAATCGGCATCATGAGTGACAATGATCAACGCGCTATCCTGCTGCCGTTGCTGCTCAAATAGCAGGTCAACAATCCGCTCACCGGTTATACTGTCCAGATTGCCGGTAGGTTCATCGGCTAAAATAAGGCTCGGTTTGTTGACGATGGCCCGGGCAAGCGCCAAGCGCTGCTTCTGGCCGCCTGATAAGCTGCCGGCCTTAGCGGTAATTTTGTCGGTTAAATCCACTTTTTCCAGCGCCGCTTCTACAAGCGCACGCCTGGACCGCAGCGGCACCTGGGTGATTTCCAGTGGTAACGCCACGTTTTGGTAGCAGGTCTGGTTAGCCTCAACAAAAAAAGATTGGAATACAAATCCCAGCTGCTCCGCCCGAAAGTGATCCATGGCTTTGCGTTTCATGGTGGTTAGGTCCTGACCATTGATAACTATATGCCCGTTGGTAGCGTGGTCGAGCCCACCCAGCAAATGCAACAGGGTGCTTTTACCCGAGCCGCTCTTACCTATAATAGCTGCGGTTTTGCCATCCGGGATTGTAAAGCTGACGTCACTAAGCGCCACGAATAGGTTATGGCCCTTTCCATAAGTTTTCGTCAGATTCGTCACCTCGATCATACTTTTAGTATACCCTGTCGTTTAAATGCAGACCCCCCCTAATCCGGTTGTTAGGCATAGTCATCCCAGTCCTTAACTGGGTTCAATGTAGGCCTATTATTACTCAAGTTCGTGGATTCGGCCGTGGTCTAAACCATAATAATGGGCAATTTCGTGCCACAAGGTGTGTTTGATCTGTTCTTTGAGCTCATTCAATGTATTGGCCTGTAGCTGCAATGGACCTTTAAAGAGAGTAATTTTATCCGGCAGAAATCTAGCCATTCCCTGCCGCTGGGTGAGCGGAACACCCTCATAAAGGCCGAGCAGAGTCTGATTGTGGCGTAACTGTAATTGCTGACGCTGCTCCGGCGTCGGCACTTCTTCATATAAAATCGCCACATTTTTAATGTTTTTAACATGCTCGCCCGGCAACTCAGTCAATGCCCGATCAATCAACTCCTGGAATTCCTCGTCGGTAACTTCGATCATTAATAATTAGCCGAACTTTATGTCAGGATAGATACCTTTAGTGGTTTCGTCGATTTCGTGACGCAGTTGGGGGAACGGCACGCCTTCACGGGCGCTCACGTCTTCAAATATCCAGAATACACGTTCCGAATAACCCCAGCCACAGGCTGGCGGCATACCATATTCCAGCATCTCAATATAGTCGATATCGAGCATCATCGCTTCGTCATCGCCAGCGTCGCGCATCTGCTGTTGCTGCGTAAAGCGATGCAGCTGGTCAAGCGGATCATTCAGCTCAGAAAAGCCATTGCCAATTTCGGTGCCGGCAATAATAGCTTGAAAGCGCTGAGCGGTTTCCGGACGCTCAGGATTGGTCTTGGACAAAGGACTAATAAAAGTCGGCGTGTTAACCAGCCAAACCGGCCCAGCTACGTCTTTACGAATATTTTTCCAAAGCTTGTCGATGCCGCGAGCTTTATTTTCAACTTGCTCTATTTCGAGCTTATGGGTCTTTAGTGCCTCCGTGACTTCTTTAAGCGTACAATCCAGGGGATTAATACCATAACGACTCTGAATAGTTTCCACATAGTCCAATTCCTCCCACTCCTTACTTAGATCAATCTTAAAATTGCCGAGTTTAAATTGTAAGACTCCGAAAGTATCATGGATAACCGAGCGATATAAATCTGTCATAAATTTCATACCATCACGCCAATCAGCGTAGGCCCAGTACCACTCCATAGCTACATGTTCGGGCAGGTGTTCATCTGAGTAGTTTTCGTTACGAAAGCGAGAGCCGATATCGTAGACTTTTTCAAAACCGGCGCCTAACAGCCGCTTCAGGGGTAATTCATGGCTGATGCGCAGATAGAAATCCTGGTCCAGAGCATCCATATGCGTCACGAAAGGCGTGGCGTCGGCACCCCCGGTGGTATGCTCCAGCACCGGAGTGTTTATCTCAACGAAACCATGTTGGTTCAAGAAATCGCGTGTGGCTTGCCAGAATTTGCTGCGGCGCACAAAGCGTTCGCGCACCTCCAAGTTGACGTTCATGTCGACATAGCGACGGCGCAGGCGCTCTTCTTTATTGGTAAAACCTTCCTGCGGCAGAGGCATGGGCCGGAGTGACTTGGCCAACAGTCGGAGTTCGCGAACTTCAACTGAAATCTCGCCTGTCTGAGTTTTGATGACCACACCATGCGCCTCAATGAAATCTCCGCTATCAAGTAGTGGCAATTGGTCAAATCCCAGCTGGCTGTTGGCTGCATCCGTCCCTACTACTTTATCCTGCCCAAGAAACAGCTG
>JBBRXZ010000006.1:0-27138 GCA_038238095.1 Saccharimonadales bacterium (SeqCode) | reverse complement strand
GACTAGGCCGACTGACTTTGCTTCAGGCTTCGTGATGAACTATGGAAGAACCATCCTAGTCGTTGGCGGTTCAGCTGCTAATACTGGAACGCTATGGTCCATGACCGGGACATTACCTTGTACGATTGATACTACGGGGCAAACGTGGGTGTTGCCACCACTGTCAAGTTCGGTAGCAAACCTAAGCTCGGTATTCGCATTCCCAGAGGCGTTCGGGGCCGTGGGCGACGGCGTAAAGGATGACACGGCTGCGCTCCAATCTTGGATCACGGCGAATAAGTGTCTGGGCCTCACCCCTGGCAAGACGTACCTGCACCAAAACACCCTGTACGCAACCATACCGAACCAGGTGCTCAACGGCTTTGGTGCCACGCTGAAGCGCGCTCCGCAAGCCATTACTACCACTACAACCACCACCACAGCGGGGACAACGAACTCGATTACGGTAGCGGCGACAAGCGGCGGTTCAGGAGCTACTGCCTGGTCATTCACAGTCGGTGATCAGATCGTAGTGGAGCAAGGCGGATACTTCGACCCAAATACTCAGACGATCCAGAGCATTGCCGGAAACGTCATCACGGTTACTGGTGCGTTTGGCAGGCATGGCGGATCCACCACCCCCTTCACGAACAACACTACAACAGTCAACTCCCTGAGCGGAACGATAAATGTTCGCCACGGCTGGAATCAACTTGTCCCTTTTGCCCCGAATCAACATATCACCAACGTAGTGCTTGACGGCAATAGTGCCAACTGGAGTTGGGGCCGCTGGCAGCATATGGTCGCTCTCCTGTCGTATAGCAATGGCCCGTATCTGCAAGTCGATCATTGTCGTGTCATCAACCAATACGGAGACGGTCTAACTGGTGCAGGCGCTGGCCAGGCATGGGCCTTCAACGATGTCGAGAACATCAAGGGCAGAGGCATGGTCTTCGCCGGTAACACCGTTGCCCCTACGAATCTCGCCAATCGCTTCATTTGCAACCGTCTGATTAACTGCAACCTCGACTCAGCGGTTGGCGGATCAGATGGCACCGGATCAATAGACTTCTCGCAAGGAGGGCCATCAACGCTCATTCACGGCAATTTCGTGGATGGGGGAGTCGATGGCCTCGGGGCGCTTCGTAGCGCCCAGAACAGCGAGGTCACCGTAACCGAAAATGAGTTCTGGAATTGCTCTAACCTGTCGATTAATGGCAGTGGAGGTGGTGGCAACATGAACGTTACCAACGTGACAATCGCCAACAATCGCTGCTACGGCGCTGGGATTAGTGTCAACAAGGTCGGAAGCTCGAATGCGCTCGCGATCAACTGGAATGTCCACGACAACACCATCATTGGGGGCGGGGTCGTGCTCGCGAGCATGACCAACGTCAACTTCCATGACAACCTGATCAATCTCGACTCACTGGCGACAGCGGTTGCGACCTTCATCGCAACCGCTGTCGCCAGTGGAGGAACCTTCGCTGCCGGTTCGCAATATTATGTGCTCTCAGCCTACAACTCAGTGGGGGAGACGACTGGGTCAGCCGAGGTCACTGTCACGGTGGTGCTGAACGGGTCAGTAAATCTAACCTGGGACCCTATACCTGGTGCAACGGGGTATAAACTTTATCGAGCCACTACGCCTGGCGGAGAGACCGGTGCGACTTCCCTAGTCACGACCATCACAAGTGCTACGACCGTCGCCTACATAGACACCGGCACCGCCACGACGACCGGCAGCGTTTCAGCAACTAACACGACGAAATTGATTGCGGTGGATGGTGTCGCGATCGGTTCTGTTGGAGGCGCTTTCACAGGTCAAGTTTGCGGTAACACCGTCATCGGTGGTCAATACGCCATTCGAGCTTTCCTCACAACCGGCGCATTAGTCCAAGGGAATGTCCTGAAGGCACAGTACAAGGGCGGTGTCATAGGATCAACCTCTAACGTATCGGGGTACGTGATCAAAGAGAACTATATCGTGGCCGATGCCACAGCACTCTCGGGCACTTGGCAGGGCATCTCACCCGTGGGGACAGACGAGGTTGTCAATAACACGATAGACACAACCGCCGCCACACCGACCGTCTACGGAATCATCGCGAACTCTTCAACAGGAAAACTGCTCATTAAGGGGAATACTGTCATAGGAACTCCGAATAAAGCAATTCAGTTAAATGGCACGGTCACGGCTGCGATTGTCGCTAATAATGCAACCGACCGTTACATTACCGACGTGGGTGTCGGGACTATCAAGTACGGAAACACTTATGGCGCCTCTCCGATCACCGGCACGGCGACATTAGTGGCCGGGGTAAAGACCGTTACCGGCCTTGATATTCGTGTCGGGGATCTGGTGATACTGACCATATCTGCGCCAGGTGGCACACCGGGAATACCTTCCTACGGCTCGGTCGTCAGTGGCCCGGGCGGCAGTTTCATCATCACCTCGATCAACCCAGCTACGGGCACTACCCAGACAGCCGATACGTCCACCGTGGCATGGCAGATCATTCACTAGCAGGCTGCGGCTGCCGCTTTTGGGGATAAGCAAGACTGACACTTTACGTATGAGCGTAACTTTGTTCATGTACAGTGGCATTTCACTAATGCTATACTTGAGGAGTGACGAGAATCATTATTACGAGAAGTTATTAATTTAAGGAGTCTGAATATGGTACAGCGTACAGAACAAGTCAAAGAAGTCAGTCCTAGCGGCCGGGTTGCCCGCACTACGGAAACCTTAGAAGATACCAGCAGGGATAAGGTGCATGGCCAAACTGTTGCCGAACGAGTGGTGTGGTATATTGCCGGCGTGTTACTGGTGTTACTCGCCTTCCGTTTTGTCCTGACGCTCCTGGGAGCCAACCAGGCCAATGGTTTTGCTAATTTTATTTACACTGCCAGCCACCCCTTCGTGGCTCCGTTTTTTGGGTTATTCAGTTATGACCCGCGGTATGGTATTTCTCACTTCGAAATCTTTACTCTGGTAGCCATGGCAGTCTATGCTTTAGTAGCCTACGGTATAGCCAAGCTCCTAACTATCAATCGCCCCGATTCTACTGCTTAGCCGTAAACCAAACAACTCCGCCGTCTAAATCACCAGTTCATTGCTATGTTAACTGCCTGCTGGGTAGAACATAGGTTTGTAAACATTCAGAACCTGAGAGAATTCTGGCAGTACATCATAAGGACAAGAATAGGCAAAACAATAATCTTTCTAATCTGATGTGGTTATGTCACAATTGTCATTACTTGGTCCATCACCATAAAGAGGAATCGATAGGATTTATGGTGCCCGTAGCTTAATGGTTAAAGCGCCGCTCTGTGGCAGCGGATACGAGGGTTCAATTCCCTTCGGGCACCCCACGCAGTGAACCACTCCCCGCACTAAAGTACGGGGCTTCTGGTCTTCTGCATGCTTGGCTTCACTGATTCTGGATATAAGCCTTGATGCGGGCTTCTGTAACTTGACCCACTGACTCAGCAAAGTACCCAGTAGCCCACAAGCTGTCGCTCCAGAGGAATTCTTCAAGCTCGGGGAACTCTTCCCGGATCTTTCGGGATGTGCCACCTTTCATGAGCTGGACAGCGTGGGCAACAGCTTCTTTCGGTGGCAATTGCACGAGTAAATGCACATGGTCGGTTTTAACATTCAGTTCTTCAACTTGCCAGTCGTTCACCTCGGCACACTCAGCCAGTAGCTCGTACAATCGCCGCGCGAGTGGGCCGCGCAGGATTCGCTTGCGGTATTTTGGCACCCACACCAGGTGGTATTTGAGACGGTGGGTCGTGTGGGATCCGTGGCGATACTTACTCACCACCCAAGCATGCCTTACGCCTTACACGGACACAAGACTTTGTGTCCGCTCCAGGGAACCATTCATCCCCGGGCTAAAGCCCGGCGGCTTTCTGGCACGCGAGTAAACATAGTTTTTTTGGCTTAAGGTCTCAAACGGGTTCTTGCTAGTGCTTTAAAACGGACAGTTCTAGCGCTATAAGGTTTCTGTATTCTTGTAAGTACCAACTAACAAGGAGAAACTAATATGGCGTATCGAAACTGCCCGTATTGCTATTGTACCAACGTAATTAAGCGCGGGGTCCGTAGTGGCAAACAACGCTATTCATGCCCACAGTGTCTGACTGGCTGGACAAGCCTTTCTCGTCCCGAGCGGCTGCAGGCACGCATATGGCATGACTACGCTTTTGAGGCTCGTAGTGTCACGCAATTGTGTCGCGTCCACCACAAAGGACGGGCATTCATTAAGGACGCCCTGGCAAGCTACCAGCCACCGATTGAGATTGACCGACCGCGTAAAGTAACCATCATCATGGACGTCACCTACTTTGGATCCTGGGGAGTGCTGGTTGTTATTGACCCGTATGCCAAGCGGGGCAATGGCGAGAATACCGCACTGTACTGGACAACCATAGAAGGCACCGAACGTACCATAGATTACGATGTCGCAACAGATACGTTAGAAGCCATGGGCTATACCATACAAGCGGCCGTTATTGACGGCCGACGTGGCGTGAGACAAATGCTGGAACATAAAGGTATTCCCGTACAGCAGTGCCAGTTCCACCAGCTACAAACCATCACCCAATGCCTCACCAGACGCCCCAAGCTCATTCAAAACCAAGAGCTGCGAGCAATTGCCCTGACGCTTTGCAGAACAACAAAACAGGAGTTTGAGGCCAAACTTGATGCCTGGCACGAAACACATGGTGAGTGGCTCAAAGAACGCTACAGAGACCACACCACCGGGCGCATACGCTATCAGCACGATAGAACCAGGCGAGCCTATTTTAGCCTGCGTCGTAACCTACCCTATTTGTTTACACACCAGGATGAGGCACTGCAAGCCCAGGGCATAAAATTACCGAATACCACAAACACTTTAGACGGCAGATTTGGCGTCTGGAAATACAAGCTCAAAGCACATCGAGGCTGCTCACGAAACCGTACTTTTAAAATCCTCTGTAGTCTACTATCTGAGGGAACAGATGGGAGAAAGTACCAGAATTAGACCTTAACCCGTTTTTTTCTAAAATCAAAAACTGCGGCGAAGTTCAGAAAAGTATTGACAAAGTGTTTTATAGTGCTAGACTTTTTATCTATGCACTATGCAATAGGTTCACTAGTATTCAAGACCAAGAAGACCGTTTCACGGGGTCTCTTATTGCTAGTTACTTAAACAAAATATCCCTCAAAGCAAGCAATGGCCTCTCAAGTGAGAGGTTTTTTTAGTAGTAAAAACGGTGTTTCAGTTTTCAATGAGAACGAATATGACAATTGATTTCTTGGGCACTGCTGATTATTTATAATATACTATGGTAATGGATGGTGGCTCAATTCAGTACCCAATTCAGCCAGAGATAACAGAAACTAATAAACGTAATCATAAGCTAACGATCATATCCGTTGTAGGCGCTGTATTGCTCGTGGTGCTGGGAATACTTGGATGGCTATTATATGGCAACAGCCATTCTGATACCCAGCCTCGCTCAAGCCCAGTGATTACTATTAACACTGGCACAAGATATCAGACTATTGACGGCTTTGGCGCGAGTGAGAGAGTATTTGATGATCCTCATGTCACCAACACTTTCAATCAGACAACGCGCAGAGCAGCAGTAAGCTTAAGTACCGCGCAACAAGACGAAGTGTTGGATAAATTATACAAGGACTTAAACCTGACGCGGGTTCGGGCAGCCTCTCCCGACATTGCACGAGCCGAATATCATCATGATAGTATGCAAAATAATATCCAAAGTGAAGCTCTGGAACCAGCTAAGCCAGCGGGTGATCCTAATGTGGTGGAGCTGTCGAAGTTCAATTTTGACTGGAAAAAACTTGATGCTCATTGCGGCGACTATTTTAAGCGAGCTAAGCAAAGAGGAGCTCAGACCTTTTTCCTTTCACCTCTTGCCAGAGAAAAATGGATGGGTACTTCATCTGCGGAAGATGTCAGTCTGTATTCCAGCTGGTTGCTGGCCCAAGTCCAACGCTGTAAGGCACTCGGTATTGAGCTACCCTACCTTTCAGTCGCTAATGAGCCCTCAGGTAACGGAAATCCTTTGAGTAGTACGTTTATTAGGGATGTTATAAAAAACCTAGGACCTCGATTAAGATCTTCGGACCTAAAAACCATGATTGTTGTACCGGACGATATACGCAGTTCAGCTGCAGCTCATGCTGCCAGCGTGATGTTAGCCGATCCGGCAGCGCGGGAGTACATTGGAGCCTTGGCAACTCATTTATATGATGAACCAGTCTCAAATGTAAGCAGTATGCAGACATTAGCGCGGCAGTACAAGCTACCACTTTGGATGACAGAATTTTCAGAATATGCTTTAAGCACCACCGGAACCCCAGCAACGCCGATGGCCTGGGCAGAGCTAATGCATTCTCTGCTAACACAGTATAATGTCAGTGCGATTGATTATTTGTGGGGGTATTTTGGTACTTGGGAAGGTAAGCCGACCCAGCTGGTAACGCTAAATGCTGATAGTTCAAATAAATATACCGGCTATAGCCTAACTAAGACGTATTACATGATGGGGCAATATTCACGCTTCATTGAACCCGGCGCGCGCCGGGTCAGAGTTGACTTGTCAAAAGATATTGAAGTATCGGCCTATATGAACAAGACTAGCTTGGTCATAGTTGCCATTAATCCCATGTCTAATGCAACACAAGCCCAGTTTAAGGTAAACGGATATGACAGGTTTGATAAGATAACTTCGGTTCGTACGGATGGAGCAAACGATAACTGGTCCAGACAGCCTTCTATCACAGCCCGTGGCGGTGTTTTCGCCGCCTCACTTTCCGGTAAAAGTGTCACTACTTTTGTAATAGGCAAGCATCCGACTTCCAACACTCCAAGTCCTTCGGCACTCAAGACCACCTTTGAGCCTGCAACATCCTCTCATATGAACAGTACAACTACTGCACCGAATTCCGACGAGAGCCCTACACCCCGTCACCAAAATTAATGTATTAGCTGGCTATGCATCAAGCTTTTTTATTTGGATGACTACTTTTCCTCGGGGGTGACCAGTGGCGAGGTATTCCAAGGCCTCAGCTGCTCGGTCAAGAGTAAAGACTTTATCGACATTGATTTTGAGTGTGCCGTTGTCGACAAGTTCGGTGATATGTGCCAAGCGTTCGGCCGTCACCTGCGTAAATTGACGGGTATAGCGGACATCGTATTGCTTTATAAGCTCCTCGTTGGGTGGCTCTACCATTGATACCAAGGCACCGCCCGGCTTTAAAACAGTATATGATTTAGCATTGGTTTCGCCGCCAACTGTATCAAACACGGCATCATAATCTTTAAGTATGTTGCCGAAGTCTTGTGTTTTATAATCAATTATCTCGTCCGCGCCTAAATCTTTAACGAAATCCGTGTCAGCAGCTCTAACCGTAGTGGCCACATAAGCACCGAGATGCTTAGCCAGTTGGATAGCCATGGAGCCAATGCCGCCGGCCCCGCCATGAATTAGGATCTTTTGTCCGGACTTTAAGTCAAGGTGATCAACCAAAGCTTGATAGGCGCTAACGCTAACCAGCGGCAGAGCGGCAGCGGTTATAAAATCAATACTGGTGGGTTTGGCGGCCAGCTGCTGGGGTTTGGCGGGCGTAAACTGCGCAAATGAGCCTTGGCCGCTTAAGGCACCGGCCTGGCCATAGACAGCTTGGCCAACTTCAAAACCGGTTACTCCTTCGCCAACTTCTGCCACCACGCCCGCCACGTCACCGCCGAGCGTGGCCGGAAAGCTAAGCTCGGCCATTTGCCGCACAAGACCTTCACGAATCTTTACATCAAACGGATTCACCGATGCCGCATAAACCTCTACCAGTGCTTGTCCTTCATTAGCAATTGGCTTTAGAGCGTCATCTGTTGTCTGCATAACGTCTTTGGGGCCATAATCATCAATCTGTGCTGCTTTCATCAAATCCTCCTGTTTTAAGCTGATACTATACATAATATAGTAATGCGGTATTACTGTCCACAGTTAAAATATATAAATTGATATACTGGTAGTAACTCTATTAATCATGATGAGCGATCGGATTTACATGAAACGACTGCTGGGATTTTTGCGACACTACAAGTTATTTAATATAGCGCTTCTGGCGGTCATCGCCGGATTAATTTTAGAATTAACAAAACAACGTACGGCAGCCCATTGGCTGCTCGGCAGCGTGGCTATAGCCGAAGTTTTGCCGCTTCTAGCAGGCATGTGGCAAGATGTACGCTCCGGTAAATACGGTATCGACATCTTGGCGGCCACAGCCATTATAGCCTCAGTTATTCTAGGCCAATACTGGGCCGGCATTGTAGTGGTGCTGATGCTTACAGGCGGCAAAGCGCTAGAGCATTTAGCAAGACACCGGGCCAGGAGAGAACTTAACGCCCTGCTGGAACACGCTCCGCAAAAAGCTAGTTTGCTGCGCAAAGGCAAGATAATCCAGGTGCCTGTCAGCGAACTGCAAATTGGTGACAAAATAATTATTAAGGCTGGCGAATTAGTACCGGTAGATGCCATTATTATAGAGGGAAGCGCCAGCTTCGATGAATCCTCACTGACCGGGGAAAGCCTGCCGCATAGCAAACAAGTACAGGACCAATTACTCAGCGGTTCCGTCAACCTCGATGGCGTAGTTACTGCCAAAGCCACCGCTTCGGCTGAAGACAGCCAATACCAGCAAATCATAAAACTGGTACGCGGCGCGGCAGCCAGCCAGGCACCATTCGTACGTTTAGCCGACCGCTACAGTTTGCCTTTTACGTTTGCAGCTTACGCTCTGGCTATTACTGTGTGGATATTAAGCGGTCAGGCTATTCGCTTCCTGGAAGTCATAGTAGTGGCCACCCCTTGCCCGCTGTTGCTGGCGGCACCGATTGCCTTGATTAGCGGCATGGCGCGGGCCAGTAAGTATGGCATTATCGTTAAGACCGGCTCGGCACTCGAAAAGCTAGCCGAAGCCAAGACCATTGCTTTTGATAAAACCGGCACTCTCACGCGCGGTGAGCTAACGATTGACACCACCCTGTCATTTGGATCTTTGAAAAAAGAGGAGGTACTCAGGTTGGCAGCCAGTTTGGAGCAGAATTCCAACCATGTGTTGGCCCGCGCCATTGTAGCCGGGGCCAAGAGCCAGCAAATCAAACTTAGCAAAACCAAACACACCAAAGAAACTCCGGGTCTCGGACTGAAGGCCATGCTCCAGGGCAAGGAAATCTTAGTCGGGCGCTTGAGTTTCATTGAATCACATGATGTTAAATTGCCTGCCAGATTCAAAGCCGGTAACGTTAAGCAAACTTCAGTCTATGTAGCTGTTGACCAGGAACTGGCCGGTGTTATAACACTCAAAGATGAACTTCGGCCTGAAGCTCAAACCACCTTGGAACGTTTACGGGCATTAGGCTTGCGCGAAACACTGTTGGTGACAGGTGATAATGAGGCGACTGCCAAGGCAATCGCCGATCGTCTTGGTATAAATCATGTCCATGCCGAAATGTTACCATCTGATAAAATACACATCCTGGAAAAATCCAAAGGCCGGCCTTTAGTTTTTGTAGGGGACGGCGTGAATGATGCTCCGGTGCTGATGGCAGCCGATGTTGGTATTGCCCTGGGCGGCCGCGGTTCTACTGCTGCCAGCGAATCAGCCGACATGGTGATCATGCTTGATGACGTTAGCCGGGTCGCCGTAGCCTATAGTATCGCTAAACGTACTTTCCAAATCGCCCGTCAAAGTATATTGATAGGTATTACTTTAAGCCTTGCGTTAATGTTAGTCTTTGCCACTGGCAAATTCCCCCCGCTGGCCGGCGCTATTGTTCAGGAAGTGGTTGATGTAGTGGTAATTTTCTATGCCTTGCGCGCTCATTTTATAAATGTGAAGGTCTAGATCATATCTAAAACTGCTTGCCCCTAGACATAGAAGAGCAAAGCTCCCGCCACAAATAACGGTACGACCAAATTATCCAGACCGCGCACGGCGATGTTTTCCAGAAAAGTCGCCATCAGGGCTATCAGCAGGACTAGGGGTGAAAAAACCAAACTGAACGTAATTGTGTTATACGCTACTAGTGTCAGGCAGGAGATAATAAAAAACGTGCATGTTCCAATCAGGGTTTTGTAGGAACCAAAAACCGTGTAGTGATAGCGTTTGCCATAGCGCAGGCCTATCACCGCCGCCAGTCCATCGGCTAAACTCATTTCTAACAGCGCCGCAGTATAAATGTGCGGATGTCCGGTATTAAACGCCAGCAAGCCCACTACCAGGGCAAACCAGAACTCTCCCCAAGTCGGACGCTGGATACTATGGACGGCTTCAAAAAAGTTTAGGTACTTCGACACGGCTACCCCTATAAGAAAAGCCAAACTAAGCAGTTTAATCTGGTTGGCACTTAGGAAATAAGGCCAAAAAGCCACAAAACTGCCAACCGTAATGTGGACAAATTTTCGGCTAAACTCACCATGCAACTTGTGTTTGCGCCACCAAAGTTCACTAATTACAAGCAGGGCAAATACTACCGCTATAGTGCCGACAAATACCATGCACCGTATTGTACGCTAAATATAGCCCCGAGAGTCAGCGTTTTGACGGGTAAGCTTATAATTCTTCAATCAGTTTGAGTTTTTTGGAGCCTCTGGCTATCAAAACGTAACCAATGCTAATTAATATCAGCAGCAGATATACTACTGCCAGTAAGAAGTTCAGGCTTAGTTTGTTTAAGCTGATTGATAATGACTGAAAATAGCGCAGAACAATGGAACTGATTACCACAAAGGCTAAGCCTTTCGCTAAGCTACCGAGTGCCGATCTATAGATTGAGCCTTTAACTTTTCGGCTGTAATCCAGTATGGCGCGCACCGCCTGAACACCCAAAAACCACACGATTAACCTGGGGATAACGATTGTAGATATTATTAACCAATCCGGTAAATAATAAGTCGCCAGATGAACTTCACCGCTTGGAAACCGGCGGGCCGGATCATTGAGCACCAAGTATATATAAAATACCGAACTGATAATAAATACACTGTTTATCGCTATCTGCCGCGAGGAATAGTGCCGGCCTTTAATAACTTTAAGTAATTTTTGAGCCCCTTCGTTAATCATAAAGAACCCTGCAAAAAAGATAATCAGATTAATATAGTTGCTAGTTTGAACTGTAATTGCCGTGGCTGAGGGATGCGAGCTATGCATATAAGTAGCAAAATTACTAAGGATTGTGCTGATTGGCAACCATAACGTTACTGCCAATATACCGTTGGAGATAGCTACAAAAGCCTTGCCGTCTTTACTATCTTTTATAAGCGCGGCATAGGCTGCCAGCCTGAGATAGCCAAACAGAGCTATAAACCAAATTACAATATAAGGCAGCGCAATAGTGAGAGTTAAAAAGATAGCCTGATTTTCAGTAATATGATACTTCTGTAAAACTGCCGCGTCCGGCCGTATAAGTATAGACTGCGCCAGATAAACAAATGTCAATGCTAGGAATACCAAAGGGATGATTTTTGTTCTGTTTTTCATAATAGTATCCATCATATGATTACACCAATGGTCGGGGAGACAGGATTTGAACCTGCGACCTCACGGTCCCAAACCGCGCGCGCTACCAAACTGCGCCACTCCCCGAAATATGTCAACGGCATATTTTGTAGACTCGAGCAAGGTGTCCTTAGTGAAACCTGCTCTAACGTTACAGGGGTTGATTATACCGAAAATGCTTCGCAATTACTACTGTCTAAGGCTGGACTGGATGGTTTTGTAGTTGGGGGTTGGAGGCATGGTGTATAAAGTGTATCAATTAGGTACACTTCATGTTCATGCCCTCGTCTCTATAATACAAATACAGCCGTTACTCAAAAACTTCTTTAATTTGCTTTATGGAATCGGACAGGCCTCTTTTATTTATAGTCACCAAAACGGCATTAAATTGTTTAGGGCCAGCATTTGCCAGAACATTGCGGGTTTGTTTGCCATCACGCCAGCGCGGAATTACGCTCTGATAGGCTACCCCCAGGCTGGCGTCAAGCGCGCCGCACATGCCTACGTCGGTGATGTGAGCAGTACCGCCAGGCAAAACACGTGCATCCGCTGTGGGCACATGCCAGTGGTCTCCAATGACTGCTGTTACGCGGCCATCCAGATAATGTCCGATCACAACTTTCTCGCTTGAGTAATCACCATGAAAATTAACGACTGTAGCGGCTTTTTCAATATTTTTTTGACCGTCTAAAATCCTGTCAATAATGTGCAATGGATTATTCACAGGCTTATCAGAGTCCTTACCAACAATCTGTCCAAGCAAGCTGACAATCAAAACTTTGCCCGCTGGTGTATCGGTGTATTTCCAGCCTAAACCCGGCGTACTCTCAGGATAATTAGCCGGCCGGATAATTGGCTGCGCCGGGTCGCTCATAGCCGGAATGATTTCTTCGTGATGCAAACTCCAGTTACCACCGGAGCAGAAATCCACCCCGGCTTTGCACAATCTTTGAAAATCGCTTAATGTAATGCCCCGTCCATTCGTCACATTCTCCGCTTGGGCAATTACTAAACTAATCTGATTTTCCTGACGCAATTTAGGTACCACTTGCTCCACGGCTTGTAATCCGATTTCACCCATCACATCACCAACGTACAGAATCTTCATAAGTAAGACAGCACTTACTTGGCGAATTCGATGGCGCGGGTTTCGCGGATAACGTTAACTTTGATGGTGCCGGGGTACTGCATGGTCGATTCAATTTTGGTGGCGATATCTCTAGCAAGCTTAATAGCGCTGAGGTCATCAATCTGTTGGGGCTTGACGAATATACGGACTTCGCGGCCGGCGCTGATAGCATAAGATTTTTCTATACCCGGGAAGCCGTTAGCGACGTTTTCCAGGTCGCGCATGCGTTCACCAAAGTTCTCGGCGCTGATGTTGCGTGCGCCCGGGCGGGCAGCACTAACGGCATCAACTGTGCGCACAATCAGAGCTTCAACGGTTGTGGCTTCCACGTCGTCATGGTGCTGTTCGGCGGCCAAGGCAACTTCTTCCGGCGCACCGTATTTACGTAGCATTTCTCCCGATATGTGATGATGTTTACCCTCCATTTTGTGGGTGAGGGCTTTACCCAGATCGTGGACCAGAGCTGCGTACTTCGCAGTTTTAACGTCGGCTCCCACTTCCTCGGCGATCACTGCGGCAATATGGGCCATTTCCGTGGAGTGTTTTAGGACATTCTGGCCATAACTCGTACGATATTTGAGCTCGCCGAGCAGCTGCAAAATCTCTTTAGGTATGCCTATGACGCCGACTTCGCGGGCAGCGTCCTCGCCGGCGCGGATGACTTCCTTTTCAACATTGTTCTGAGCTTTAGCTACAATTTCTTCGATACGGCCGGGATGGATGCGGCCATCTTTCATCAGCATTTCCATAGTCTGTCGCGCCACTTCGCGCCGTACCGGGTCAAAGCTGCTCAGCACCACGTAGCCCGGGGTGTCATCGACCATAATGTCCACGCCTGTAGCGCGCTGCAAGGCCTGAATGTTACGACCCTCTTTGCCGATTATACGGCCCTTCATATCTTCATCTTCAAGCTTAATGCTGCTGATGGTGCGCTCAGCAGTGACTTCGCTGGCCATCCGTTCCATGGCAGTAGTTATGATCAGCGCCGCCTGCTCTTCCGCAGTGTCGCGTGCCTCGTTCTGCAGCTTATTGATCAGACCTATAAGGTCCTGTTTAATGTCGCGCTCGGTCATTTGCAGCAGCTTGTCGGCGGCGTCCGACTTGCTGAGTTTGGCTATTTTCTCAAGTTTGTCCTGCTGCTTAGTACGAATGTCACGGATTTCGTTTTTGAGTGCCTCGACCTCAGCCTCGTTTTTACGCAGAGACTCGCTGCGTTTGTCTAAATCATCAAGTTTTTTGTCGAGGGCTTCCTCGCGGGCTACCATGCGCTGTTCTAGTTCTTTGAGTTCACGTCGTCGTGTTTGTTCTTCTTTGCGCGTCTCCTCGACGGCTTTATTGGCCTCTTCCCGGGCTTGTTCTATCAGCTTGTTGGCCTCTTTTTTAGCACGCTGTAATTCTTTTTCGGCCTTGGCTTCCGCCGAGCCCATGCGTCGCCGCACTATGACTGTATTGGCGCCAAAGCCAACAACTAGCCCTGCTATAGCAAGCAATACTGCTAACATGATCATTCCTCCCTGTCTGCAGATAGGATCAACCGGCAATCGCTATCACTTCACTAGCCGGACTTAGCTATCTGGGAATCAAATTAAAGTTAGAAATTTGGTAAACTATAGGTTTTGAACGTCTCCAGAAGCGGTTACGATACAATTCCTTAAGACTAAATATACGCCGAGCAGCACGGTTAGGTCAATGTTTTGGCAGGGTTATATGTGGCAGAGAACCATACTCCGGCAGAGCAATAATATCGTTCGGGCCTCTTTCTAAGCTTTTGATGCCTTTTTTTTGCCAACCTTTATCATCAGTGGCAACAATAGGAATCTGTAGACTGCTGGCAAGGGCGTTAGCCACGCTGAACCCGATACGTAAGCCAGTGAAACTGCCCGGACCCTTAAAAATCACAATGCCTTGAATATCCTCCCGTGTAGATTTTTGGTTTTTTAGTAAATCCCTAATTTTTATATGGATGGTTTCAGCTAACTTACGATGTGCCGGCCAGGTAATATAAGCGAGCCGCGACTCATTGTTAAATAAGCCTAGTTCAGCTTCTGGTTTATCGGTACGGATGCTTAGAACAATCATTGGAAATACTATTTAACTAAGCATTCATTGTACCTTACACCATTAGTATAGTATCGGCCAGACTGAATTATACCTTTTCGGCAAAAACAATAACACGCTGATTGAACTCACTGGTACCGGGCTTTACTCTGCCAGTGCATGTAATAAGATTCAGCCCGGATTTACCGGCAGTTACAGGGTTAATAGCCGCTTTCATGTCCACATGGTCAGCATCATACGTCTGAATTTTTACTACCCGATAGTTGATTGTCACGCCATCGCCGCGGACAATTTGCACGTTTTCGCCAGCTTTGAGATTTTTAATACCGTAAAACACCCCGTGGGTAGTCCAGCTCGAAACATGCCCGTCAATTAAGGTTGCCCCTGCCTGGCCCGGTTTGGCACTGCCGGTATACCAGGCCGTATCAAAAACATTAGTCGGCGTGCCAAGCTCGCCATTAGCTTTAATGCCGACTTGCAGCACCCTGGCGTTGATACCTAGCTTTGATACTTTGAGGTACCTGGCAAGGTCAGGCGCCACATAGTATTGGCTCACGGCCTTACTTGATGGCTTCGTGGTACTTGGCGCAGCGTTTGAATTGGTAACATCAGTCGTGCTGGCATTGCCATGTGACAGCGCTGAAACCTGGGCAGTAGTCGCCCGGTTGGTAAATAACGTCTGCATGCTAACGCCGATGCCGACCACAAAAACCAGCATCGCCATAGCAGCCAGAGTAATTTGTGGTTTTGAATATCGTGCCTTAGGTGAGCCATATGGTGTGGCCGGCGTTGCAGGTTGCTTCGGCATAGGCACAGCTAGTTGTTGACGGCGCAGGACTTTTGAATGTTGTTGGCGTGGTGTGGCCGGCTTCGCAAATGGTTGGGGCTTTACAATAGCCACATCAGGTACTTTGCTAGGGAACACGAAAGATTTTGGGGAAGGCGCATCTGATGCAATTGATTTAGTAACAACCATTACCTCACTGATTCTTTGCCCTGCACATACTGAGGATCGATGTGTAGACAGAGTGCCGTTTACGTAATCCCGTGAAGAACGTGAATGCGGCTGCCGTAAACGTCCTCGTAATGCTACGTTATTGAGATCAATGCGTGGCCGTCGGTCAGCCATGGCACTCCTCTCTTTTCTTAGCGCTTAGTTACTGCCGGCTTGAAGCGGCGGGCCATAACTGCCAAGCTTAGAGCAGCAATCGTTGAAACTAGCAGGCTGGCAATTGGGTGAGCTGCAACCAGTGCTAGGCCGGTTTTGGGCGCACCTGGTACTGCAGCCGCACTTTGAACTGTCAGTACTACATCATTACCGTCACCACCAACATAACTGATCTTGAAAACAGTGCTGCCAACAGTAAAGGTAGCGCCTTCTACGAGTCCACTGAATGTACCGGTTACAGCATCCGCTCCGTCGTTAGCTATAACTGTAAACGTATTACCTATGGCTGGAACAAAACCATTAAGCAAGCTTGTGTTAAGAGTTGCTCCGCCTAGATCAACCGTACCGGTAACTCTAAGTTGGTCGTACTCAGTACAAACGGTTGTCCCGGCGATTTCAACATCGTAGGCCGAGCCAGAAACAAAACTGGTATTGCCGGAGTTCAGACAACCAGGACTATTACCTGGTGCAACATGGCCACCGCTCTGTACCGTGACAGCACCGACTGTTCCTGTGCCTTTGAGGTAACTGCCATTGGTGACAGTAAAGGGACTGCTCTGTGTGCCCTGGACTTTCACTATATTATTAACGGTAGTCATGCCGCTATAGGTATTACTAGCCGTTAGGGTTAATATCCCTACCTTTTTGGTGCTAGTATCCAAAAAGGTGAAACCTCCAGCTCCGCTCATAGTTCCACTAATAGTCAGAGGGCCATCACTGCCAATTGCAACGTCTGCTGTATTCAGGCTAATTGTACCGCTAAAGGTCAGCTCTGACGGATCGCTAGCTGTATGCTCAAACTGTAGGGTTTGTCCGGCTCCAAAGCCTGCGCCACCTAGCGTCAATGGCTCGGCAATAGTTACCGCATCTACCGGAAGGCTAAAACGAAGTGTACCACTAGAACTCACCCTAGTGTCGCCAGCGGCTGTACCCAGACCAGCAGGATCCGTTACAGTAACTATCCCATCATCAATAAGAGTAATGCCGCTATAAGAAGTATTTGCGGCAGACAGAACTAGAGTGCCACTACCGCTCTTGTGGAGCGCTCCTGAGCCGGAAATAGTACCGTCAAGGTTAATATCTCCACTTCCCGTAAACGTATAGACAAGTGTAGGTAAAGTCAATGCACTATTTACGGTAACTGTGCTTGATGCATCCGAAATTATACCAAGTCCTGACGCGCCGGTATCACTCACCATATTAACTTGTGGTACATCAAAAACAACCGTTCCTGCTCCAGTGGTTACAACCTGACCTACAAATATATCACTGCCAGAAAATGTATAATTATACGGGGTAGACCCTGATGAAGGATAGCCTACGATTATGTCCCTGAAGTGTGGACTACCTGAGATATCATTGTTAATGGCAGCCGTTGTATTACCAGGAAACTGAACTGTATCATCAGTACCCGGTATACCATTGTCTCCAGGGCTGGCGCAATTAGGATCAGTATCCCAATTCGCTGCGGTATTCATGTTTCCACTACCTCCACACCAAAAAATTGGAGTACCAGCTACTGCTGCTGCTTGCGGACTGAAGATCAAAAGTGGTGCTATGCCTATTACAAACGCAGAAAGCGACAAAAAAAGTCTTCTTATGCTCATATTATTTCTCTACCTTTTTTATTTAGAAATTACTATAATTTAAACTGTACTAACAGCTTTATTGTTTGTCAAGAGGTTTATGCTTAACGTTGACATAATTACATTATTTCTTAGGCGAGGTGATGTGTGACTGCTTAGCTGTTGCCCGAGAGAAGAGGTATTTAAAATAATCCGGGTATTCAAAGCTTAGCGTGCGGCTTGTTTCACCGGTGGTTTTGATGCGAATTGTTAGTCGCTGAGTAGGTAGAATATCTTCAATAATATCAGCCCATTCGACTGCTACCGCTGCCCGGGGGTCAGTCAAAATTTCCGCCAATTCATCCCGCATAATGCCCGGCGCTTGCAGTCGATAAAAATCAAAATGATACAGCGTGAGCCTGCCAGCCTTATACTGATTGCTCAGGGTAAAGCTTGGACTGCGTACAAGGTCTTGGCTGCCCATGCCGCGAGCCAGACCCTGCACAAAGGCTGTTTTACCGCCACCTAAATCACTTACAAGCTCTACAACCTCACCGCCGCGCAGCTTATACCCGATCTGCTCGGCGAGTCTTAATGTAGCTTCTAAACTGGTAGACTCGGTTTGCCAGGTCTGTACGGTACTCATATATTCCGTATAGTAGCGCGAGCCCGGCAATCAGGGCAAGCGTCCAGGGATGGATAGGTGTACTGCTGGGTTTCTCCGAATTGCCGCTAGCTAGCATTGTTTTAGGTAATTTGGTAGTTTTTGCAGATTTGGTTTTACCCGCAGCGACCTTTTTGGACTTAGCTTTAGCGCTGGAACTACCGCCCTTTTTGCCCGATATAGGCTGCTTAATAACATTAGCGGCACTCGGTGTCGGTGAAGTCGTCCAGTACCACTTGCCTTTAGCCAGCGCCCAAGCCTGACCATCTTTGGCTACACCGTAAGCCTCGGCGGCCGAGATAGAATTACCCAGCGGATCGAGCAACTTGACCTGACCGCCGCTATTACTAAGGCTTAGACCGGTAACCTTCGAGTAAAAAGCCTTAAAGCCGTGCGCCGGCAGGGTTGTTCCAGGTGGAAATGTGTAGTTATGCAAGCTAGTGGTACCTGATTGCAAAGCAAAGCCGCTTAGATCAAAGCTAACTCCGTTAGGATTATAGAGCTCAATGTATTCATCCTTCGTATCGTTGCCGGTACCAACCGGATTTGGTAATAATTCTGTAACCTGTGGCGCCATCAGGCCGATATCGCTTGCCGGTAAAACACCGGTATTAACCGAAGCCGAACCAATGTTATCATCTGCTGATAGATTAACAATAGTAGCTGGCGGTTCACTGGATGGCAGTAGTTGATTAAGACCGGTTTGAGCTGCCAAACCTGTAGAGCCCGTAATGAGATTGCAGGCATTGGCAGGATCCGGCTGCACCGTTTGCCACGAACCCGTCCCAGGCGCGATTATGGACGGATTATTATGCATATCGACCGGCAGCCGTTGCAAAAACGCATTGGTATTTGCCGGTAGGGTTTGTGCACCCGTTGTGGCTGTCTTGGACCAGCCGACGTAATCTTGTAATGCCGGCGCCACTGCGCTGCCCGGATTAGACTGGTTGAACGCCAGCACCTCCACTAACCCGGCCGCGCTGGATAAGCCGAGAGAGGCCGAATCAACTGTCAGCTGATAGCAAAGCAGCAGCGCGCTGTCATTGACCATAAAGTAACCATGCGGCGGAACCATCCCCGACAGAGCGATCAGCTTGCTACTGGTAGCTTTGGTAAGATCATAGTTGTTAAAGTATTCAATTTGATACTTACTCATATCCAGCGGTGTATTAGTCGCATTGTAGAGTGTAATGAACTGCCCATTACTACTAGTGATTTTAAGCTGGCTAATGGTGAGGGAGGGTACATTAACCGTGTCTGCCGCTACGCGTATAGCCGGGCCAATCATCAATAAATACATCAGCAAGCTGAGTATAATTGTTGATGGGAGTGCTATGGTCCGCCGCATGGTAGAGGTGATTGTACGTACGCCCCGTGAACCAAAGCAAGCACTAACGCTTTATAAGCATCTCAAACATTAAATTATTTAATTTATCCCCTGGACAAGACAATAAGATTCTGGCTGCCCCCAGCCTCACGCGCTATACTGGAAGTATGCTGAAGCTGAGTGAAAGTTTATTGAAGAAATCCGTTCTATCGCTACGCACCGGTGCGCCCATCGCCACTATCAGCTCACCAATCATCAATCCCGATAACCTGAAAATCGAAGGATTCTACTGCCAGGATCGTTTCGACAAGCGCCAATTGGTACTTTTGTACCAGGATATCCGCGACATATTAGCTAACGGCTACGTGGTCAATGACCACGATGTACTGGTTGAGCCTGACGATCTGGTGCGCTTAAAAAAAGTTATAGAACTAGACTTTGAGCTAATCGGCAAACAAGTCGTAACGGTGGATAAAGAGAAGGTGGGCAAAGTTAGTGATTACGCTACAGAGACTAGTACTATGTTTGTACAGAAAATTTATGTAGCTCAGTCTATACTTAAGAATCTGACCAGCGCCTCGCTCAGTATCGACCGTACCCAGATCAACGAGATCACTCCTAAGCGCATCATTATCAACGAATTGCTTAAAAAAGCCCCGGTTAATGCCTCGGCGGTTATTGCCTGACTTGGCAGGGATCGCCAACTCCCGTAATCAGTATAGCCTGTAGTGTTTAATGGAGCGATGCATCTTGAAGGGCTGCCTTGATGTCACCATAGCCGAAACCCTGGCGGGCCAGGTACTGCATAAGCTTTAAGTCATCCTGATATTTAGTTTGCCGGCGCTTGCGCTCTATGATAGACATTAGAACTGGCTGGTCAGCCTCTTCACTACTGTCTACCACCTTTTGAATAATTTCATCTTCAACGTGTTTTTTTCTTAACTCCATAATTATTTTACGACGTGAGGTAGGGCGGAGCAGGCGACGATCTTCCACAAAGGCGCGTGCGAACTTTTCGTCATCAACTAAATCAATATTACTTAACTTGTTAAGTAATATTATGACAAGGGGAGGGGAGGCTTTTTTGCGTTCCAGATAGGTCTTTATTTCCCATTTTGTACGTGGCCGCAGAGCAATATATCTGAGCGTTAGATTATATAATTTGTCGTCGTTAGAGAGTTTCTTCAGTTCCCCAATTTGAGTCTGGCTGAGCTCCTGTCCAATGCTTAATTTGCTATCCAATAATGCAGTATCACTTAACGAAAACTCATACTTATCGTCCACAAAAATCGAATAGCGCCCTGCCCGCTTGACCTGCTGCTTAATACTTGTGATTTTCATGTCTATTTATCGTCATAATGGAAGCGACAACTAATTACCCGGATTTCTTTGTCTTCTACAATATAGATAAGCCGATGCTGCTCAGAGACGCGACGAGACCAGTGACCAGTAAAATTACCTCTCAAAGGCTCTGGCTTGCCTAAACCGATAAAAGGATTTCGCTGCATCTCTATAAGCAGGCGATTAATTTTCTTGGCCATCTTTGCATCTGCTTTTTGCCAATATAAGTAGTCCATCCACCCCGTTTCAACGAAGTGAATATCCCGTTTACTCATACTTTTTTAATTCTTCGATTGTCTTCTTAATGGTTTTACCGGTACGAGCTTGGGCCATACCTTTTTCAAGCCACTCACGATTAGCCTTGCTGCTATTTAAATAATCGGTGGCGTCCATTTCGTTATAGCGATCAATAGGCATTATAACTGCCGACTTGCCCTTGCTGCGTGAAATTACCAGGATGTCCTCGTTCTTGAACATCTGATCAATGAATTTCTTACTGTTCTTACGAAATTCTGAGATGGTTGTTACATTCATAATTAGTACTCCTTCTTGTACTATATATTGTACTCTTTTGAGTACACTTGTCAAGAACGATTGATTTATCTCTCATAACAAATTGCGATTTTCACTCCTAGGCAAGTTGGGTGGCGGGAGATTTTTGAGTCTGCGCTCAATCTTTTTGATATCTTCTTCAGCGGATAGGTATTCCGGCCTTATGCCTCTACTTACAAGCGCGTTTCTAACTTCTTGATTATTTGACAAGTGCTCGGTGCCGATACTGGTTTTACCATGTAAGTTACCCGCTTCAGCGTTTACAGTTGTCATCTCGGCTGCAAGGTCTTTCGCTTTCAGACTTACAGTAGGCAGAACATCGGCTAATGGCTTTTTGCCCTTTACGCCGTACTTTTTCTTCATATCCTGTGTAGTGCTACCTCCGAACAGTTGTTGGTCGCCCTTGGCCCGAATCTCGGCCACCCCGAATTTATCAACCCTTCTTTTCATCAATACGCCGCTAAACTTTTTCTCCGTAGCAGTTAATTTCTTTCTAGCTTCAAGCCTTTTTATATCACTGACGGACTGGTCATGGAGCTCCTGGCGTCTTGTTTGCCTGGCAAAATAGGCTTGTGCCTGGGCAATTGGAATCTTACGGGGATTACCGTTCTGAGCTATTAAATAACAAGCGTAGCGAGTTAGATGATAATCAGTTATATGCCTATCATTACCATACCCCACCGAAACCATTTTCCCGACCTCAGGAAAATGGTTATCCACATCAGCATGAGCGTTCTTTGCTGAGTTCATCGCTTTTTCAATAACTTCTTTAAAGTTATCCCACTTAGCATACTCAAGTATTGGCATCAGCTCGCGTGCTGACCAAAACTCAATGCCATTATCATTGACTCGCTTGATGCTTTCAAAGGTGGAAAACTCTTTAGAAATACTATCCTCATCCATGATGGTTATTTCTCAGGGCTTACTCCTTGGCGGTTTCGGCGGCACGGACTTTTGCGGCTAGTTCGGCCAGGAGTTTGGGGTTTTCCTGAAGGTAGGTTTTGGTAGCCTCACGGCCCTGGCCAATCTTGGCGTCGTTGTAGGCATACCAGGCGCCGGACTTTTCAACAATACCGGCGTTGGCGGCTAAATCGAGAATGTCACCGGTTGTACTAATGCCTTCGTTATACATAATGTCGAATTCAGCCTGGCGGAAAGGCGGCGCAATCTTATTCTTAACAACTTTAACCCGGGTACGGTTACCGATGATCTCTTCGCCCTGCTTAATCTGGCCGATACGCCGGATATCCATACGCACTGAGGCGTAGAATTTCAGCGCATTACCGCCAGTAGTCGTTTCGGGGTTGCCAAACATCACGCCGATTTTCATTCTAATCTGATTAATGAAAATAACGCTGGCTTTACTGCGGCTAATGACGCTGGTTAGTTTGCGCAAGGCCTGGCTCATAAGCCTGGCCTGCAAGCCCATGTGGCTATCGCCCATCTCGCCTTCAATTTCAGCCCGGGGCACCAGCGCAGCCACCGAATCAACTACAATCAGGTCGACCGCGTTGGAACGCACTAAGGTTTCAACAATTTCCAGGGCCTGCTCGCCATTATCCGGTTGGCTCAAAAGCAGGTTTTCAACATCGACACCAATGCGCTTGGCATAGGCTGGGTCGAGAGCGTGCTCGGCATCGATAAAAGCTGCCGTGCCACCGACGCGCTGCACCTGGGCTATGGCATGTAGCGTAAGCGTAGTTTTACCTGATGATTCAGGACCATAAATCTCTATAACACGGCCCCTCGGGATACCGCCGCCTAGGGCAATATCCAGACTTAGGGCACCGGTTGGTGTAGTTTCTACTGCCGTATTGTAAGCATCACCCAGCTTCATGATTGATCCTTTACCAAACTGTTTCTCAATGGTTTCGAGGGCTAATCCCAGAGCCTTAGTTTTACCATCGGCGGCACTATCATTATTATTCCTGGCGGCATCTTTTGCGCTACTCTTTGCCTCTTTCGGCGTTTCCTTCGGCTCTTTCACCGTTTTACCATCTGACATCATAACCTCCTTAAGGCCATTAACCCGTTTACGGGCCCACCCACTTGCTAATATTTTAGCACTATAACTACAGGGTTGCCTTATGAAAACTGCTACAGCTTAACTCAGGGCTACTTTTTTCGATTAGTTAATATAAATTTAAGAATTACTTCCTCGGGCACTCGCCTGGCATTGTGCTTACGTTTCAACCAATGGTTTGCTAAAATGAATTCAGGATGGGTGACCTTATCAACATAAAAATTACTGGTCAGAAAAGAATGCCTCCAGAGGCCATATTATGCGTATACCCGATTCACTAGTTAAAAAATTACTCGAAAAAAGCGGGGAGTTTAGCAAAGAACAGCTGGCAAATCTGCAAGAACAGGCCCTTAGCGATAAGAAGCCGCTGCAAGATCTGGTCATTAAAAATAACCTGCTAAGCGAAAAAGGCCTGACAAAACTCTATGCTGATGAGATTGAGTTACCTTTTGTGGAGCTTAATGCCAAAGAGATAAAACATGAGGTACTTAAATTGCTGCCGGAACGTATAGCCCGGCAGTACCACGCTGTAGTATTTGATGTTGACGTACAAGGCACAAAATTATTGGCCATGGAAGACCCCGATGATATACAGGCGTTGAACTTCCTGCAGAAACAGCTTGGCAACAACCTTAAAGTACACATAACTACTACCAGTCTGCTGCAGGCTGCCTTGGACCAGTATAGGGACAACATTAGCAGCGAACTTACTAAAGTTATCGCCGACAATGATGAAGCCGAGGACAAAGAGAAAATCGATGAAAGTGACCTGGCGGAAGATTCACCGGTGGCCCAGACAGTCAACATCATTATCGAGTATGGTGTTAAAGCTGGAGCTAGTGATATTCACATTGAGCCACGCGAAAATTTCGTTGTAATCCGTTATCGTATTGACGGCTTATTGCGTGAGGCCAACAAATTGCCGCGAAAACTGCTCGGCTCACTCGTCAGCCGTATTAAAATTTTAAGTAATTTAAAGATTGATGAGCATCGGGCGCCACAGGATGGCCGCTTCAAAGTCCAGATCAGCGGCCAGATTTATGCCCTACGGGTTTCCTCCCTGCCTATTCTCGATGGCGAAAAGATCGTTATTCGTATTCTCAACGAGTCGGCTAAAGCTGCCGATTTTACTGAACTGGGTTTCTGGGGGACTGCTTTAGGCAATCTTCAGCAAGCCATTGTCCAGCCGCATGGTATGGTGCTGGTCACCGGTCCGACCGGATCAGGCAAGTCCACCACATTGTTCAGCGTGCTTAGTTCGCTTAATACGCCAAACGTCAATATCTCGACTGTAGAGGACCCGATAGAGTATCACATCGTTGGCGCCAACCAGACGCAGGTCAATCCTGTGGCCGGTATGACCTTTGGCAGCGGCCTGCGGGCACTTCTCAGACAGGATCCCAACATCATCATGGTAGGCGAGATCCGTGACGGCGAAACGGCAGACCTGGCCGTGCAGGCGTCCCTGACCGGCCACCTGGTCTTTAGCACCCTGCATACCAGTAATGCTGCTACTTGCCTGCCGCGCCTGCTGGATATGGGCGTTGAGCCGTTTCTGATTGCCAGTACCGTCCGGATAGTAGTGGCCCAACGTCTGGTGCGGCGGCTCTGCGTGGATTGTCGTGAAGCTTACAAGCCTGACGCGGCCACACTAAAGCAGCTGGAGAAAAGTTTCCGGCTGACTGGCAATGGTGGCGTAAAGCAAATACATGAGTTGGAGACAGTAGCCCTGAATGACGGCATCGGCAAAGCATCAAGCGGCAGCAAGTATGCTGAAACCAACGAGCTAAGCAGCAACAATGGTGCTATCACCCGGCTGTGGAAGGCCCATGACAATGGATGTGACATTTGTAACCATACCGGCTACAAAGGCCGTATCGGTATCTACGAAGTTCTCAGTAATACGACTGCGATTCAAAGAATGATTGTCACTAATAGCTCCAGCGAAGCGATTGAAGAAGCAGCCATAAAAGACAACATGCTGACCATCCAGCTGGATGGATTAGTCAAAGCACTCCGGGGCCAAACAACTATAGAAGAGGTACTCAGGACTACCAGCCAGGCCCAGGAATAAACCATGCAGTTTACTTACAAAGCCACAACTCAGGGCGGTAAAACTATAACCGGCAGTGCCGAAGCGGTTAATAAACAGGCACTGCTGGGTCTGCTTCATAAGCAAGGCGTCCATCCATTATTGATTGAAGCCGGTAAAGTTAAAGGTAAAGGCGCATTAGGCGCATTATTTGGGCCTAAAAAGAAAGTCAAATTAAGTGACTTGGTGATTTTCACACGGCAGCTTTCAACAATGATTTCAGCCGGTGTACCGCTGGCCCGTTCCTTCTCAGCGCTGCAACACGACGTTAGCAGCCCTTACATGCGTGAAGTTTTAGCCGGTATTACTAAAGATATTGAGAGCGGTATACCTCTTGGTGACGCCTTTAGTAAATATCCTACTGTCTTTTCAGATGTTTACGTCAACATGGTCCGCGCCGGGGAAGAGGGTGGTATCCTCGATGATATTTTGAAACGTTTAGCCACTCAGGTGGAACAGGATGCCACAATTCGTAAAAAAATCAAAAGTGCAATGATGTACCCGCTTGTTATTCTAAGCGTCACAGTAATAGCATTCTTTGGTATTATGCTATTCATTGTGCCGAAGCTGGGCGGTATATTACTCAGTTTGGGTGGTCCGGGTGCCAAGCTGCCAATTTATACCCAGGTGCTCTTAAACTTCAGTAACTTCTGTGCCAAACCGACTCTGCTTGGACCCCTCCATATCCCGGTCCTTTCCAGCATACCGAATCTGATCTTCCTTCTGATTATAGGCTTTGTCGCGGTCATTTATTTGATGCGTTACATTCGAACACCTGGCGGTAAGTTTAAGTTTCACGCTTTATTGCTGCGTATACCAATTGTCCGCACTATTATCCTCAAAGTAGCAATTGCCCGCTTCTCTCGTACCTTCGCCTCACTGATGGGCGCCGGCGTCAGCGTGCTGGATGCCCTGGAAGTTACCGGCGCCGCTTTAGGTAATAAAGTTATCGAAGCCGAGCTGGAGGCCGCCGCTGAAGAAGTCAGAAATGGCAAACCGCTCAGCGAACCCATCAGCCGCAGTAAACATTTTCCGCCGATTGTATCGCAAATGCTCATGGTAGGTGAAGAGACCGGCCAAATCGACACTGTGTTAACAAAAATTGCCGACTTCTATGAAGAAGAGGTTACGGTACTCATTGATGGCCTGGCTGCTATTATCGAGCCGATTATGATAATTTTTCTCGGTGCCGGTGTTGGCCTGATTGCCGCCAGTGTCATGGGTCCTATCGCTAATCTCAGCAAGAATATCAAATAACGATTAATTAGAGACCGTGGCCTTTAATTTAGACAAATAGCTATTATTTTTCCACAGAATGCTTGACCTCATGACGCTTATGGCTATAATCATACCCAGATACTTGTGGCCGCAGTAACTGCTGAGCTTCAAAGATCAATAGTAAACAATAATTATATTAGGAGGGTGGGCTCTCATGATCTCCATTAAAAGATCTGCTCAGGAAAAACGTAATCAGGGTTTCACAATAGTTGAACTTTTGATCGTAATCGTAGTCATCGGTATATTGGCGTTACTCGTCATAACTACCTACAGTGGTATTCAGGCAAAAGCCCGTAATAGTAAACGGTCTACTGATGTCAGTACAATACAAACGCAACTTGAAGCTTTCTATAGTCAGAATGGATATTATCCAAGTCT
>JBBRXZ010000005.1:0-30722 GCA_038238095.1 Saccharimonadales bacterium (SeqCode) | reverse complement strand
GCTGGGTCAACATCAGCAAGTGAGAACAACTCTAATGCGCGAGTTACGAGAACTGAGTTACCGTACTCTGCAAGAGTAATTGTTGTAGTTGTTGGTGTTGCTAGCGCTACTGCATCTGGGTCAACATCTTCTGTTAATGTACCAGTTACAGCTGTTAGGTCTTGGTAGCGCTGTAGCACTACTGTTGAACCTGGGATTGATTGGTTTGTAGGTGTCTTGTCAGCTACCGAACGAATAAGTGGTTCTGCACGAAGTGCGAATTCAAGTAAACGGTCATATGCCTTCTGGACTAAACCTGCAGAACCAAGGGTGCCTCCGAGGGAGCCACTTCCTGTGGTTGTGTATGTATTTGCCATTTAGGTTATTTCCTTAGTGTTAGAGACTATGAATGAAATTATCCTCGGCCAAGAAGAGCTAAGATTTCCTCTGCTGATTCAGCATTGTTTAATCTTTGTTCCATATCTTGTCCTCGGTCAGGTGTGATAGCACCTTGAGTAACCATATCTTGTTGCCGCAATGCGGCACGGTCGGACTGGTTATTGTTTGGTGTTTCCTGGGCAGTTAATCCGAATAAGTCTCCATTATCTTCAAGCCAATTATTCACTGACTCTTCGCTAACTTCGTCTAAGTCTTTCAAGATTAATCGTACTGCTTTAGGATTCACACCTTTTTGTTCTAGGACTTCTTTGACGGTGCGTTCACGCTGCGACTTGGAGAATCCTTCCAATTGCTCGGTAAGTTCTTTAATACGTTTCTCATCAGAACGTTTAGCTTTACGTAACTTTTTAAGCAAGTCACTTCCACTTTCGTCGCCTGTGATTGTATCCATGTCTAGCTCGTCTTCGTCGTCATCCCAGTAGTTGTTGCTCATAGCAACTGTCCACCCTTTCGTTAGTTGAATCGCAAACCGCAGATATCATTCGGGGGAATGAGCTGGCTTTTGCTATCGGTCTAGTACGCCATATGGGGCCGATAGGTCCATACGGGATTTTATTATAGTTGTCCTGAAGAATTGGTTGACAGCGAACTGCGTCCAGTCCCAGAGGAACCTGAGAATTGAGCAATTTCAGCTGCTGATAAATTCTTACGTTTGCGCTGTGCCGATGCAAGACCATTAAATTGTTCTTGCTCGCCTTCTTTTTGTCCGTATTCTGGCAACGTTTTGCCATAGATTGCACTTAGCTTGTCAGCGGTTGGCAAGATATCTGCAATTGTTGAGTATCCCCTTTGCGCTTCTGCTTCAGAAATCCCTTGAGCAGCAAGCTGTTCAGATACCGCAACGCCTGCCTCAAGTCCTTGAACTCGGGCAGCATTACCAATTTCTGCGGCAGCTACTTGACGTTGAATTTTTTGTAAGCTGGTTTCTGGGTCAAGCATATAACCAACTAAATCTTCTTGCCCGATGCCATAGAAATCTTTAAGTGTTTTACTTATTTGAGGGTCAGAATTTTGAATACGTTGTACGGCGGTTTGCACTCTAGTTGATAGTTCCGTAGTGGACATATCATTGGCAATAAATTGTTTTACATAATCATCATTATCAAATTGTTTTAAACCATAGGCACGAAGAGTTTGACGATAGGTATCTTCTAAATTTATGTACTGTGCTGGGTCTAATACTCTTAGCCCTTTTTTTATTCTATCGTCATTTGCAGAAAAACGCATTTTGTATTCTTCGCTTTCCTGTAATGCAAATGTAATGGTAGATTCCGTTGCTCCATCTATTCCCAAATCTGTAATTTTTTTAGCAAGAGTCCCCAAGCCATATTTAGTAAAACGGTCAGTCAAAATTGCAATAATTGATTTACGTTCTGAACTCATATCTAATTTTGGTGTTGGTGTTGGAGTCGGAACTACAATTACTTTATCTGATGCTATTTTATCTGCTGCTATTTTATCTGCTGCAACTTTCTCTGCTGCTATTTTATCTGCTGCAACTTTCTCTGCTGCTATTTTATCTGCTGCAACTTTCTCTGCTTCTAGTTTATCTAATGTAACTTTCTCTGACGCTGTTTTATCTGTTACTATTTTATCTGCTGCTGCCTTATCTGCTGCTATTTTATCTGCTGCTGCCTTATCTGCTGCTATTTTATCTGCTTCTGCCTTATCTGCTGCTATTTTATCTGCTTCTATTTTATCTAATGCAATTTTATCTGCTGCCTTATTTGTTACTATTTTATCTACTGCTGCTTTATCTGCTGCTGCTTTATCTGCTGCTGTTTTATCTGCTTCTAGTTTATTTAATGCAATTTTAGCTGCTGCAATTTTAGCTGCATTTGCTGAGTATATAGCATCAGATATTTCTTTATCAGATTCTGCTTTTGCAGCCTGTCTAGGAGTAAAGTTTCCTTTTTGTGCTTGGGCTTGTTCAGTAGCAGTAGCATAATTATATGGAGCTGTTTTGCCTTGAAGACCTGGGTCGCTAGGAAATGGGATGCCTGCATTTGCAAGTAATTGTTTTGCAACTTCTAGTAAACGTGCATCGTTCATTGCATCTAATGATGGCATTATGCTAGACCCCAATCGCGTAAGACTTTAAGTGACAAATCATCCATTGTTTGACGTGCATTATTTGTGTATTCCCACTCATTAGTACTGCGTAAATTTTTTTCAAATTGCCAGATTGGGACAAGAGTTGGTTTGCCATCTTTGTCTACATTCTGTAATGCTTTGCGCAAGTTAGGGTCAGTCCAGGATATGGTATCTGGGTCTTTCTCTAATAAGTTAGCAATAGAAGTTTTATATGCGGAGGCTAACTCGTCTAAATTTCTGCCAGCATTAATTTGTTCTGCAAATACTGGATATGAACTAGCTGAATCTAAACGCATTTTTTTTTGGATATCTTCTGTAGTCATTGTCCCAGCAACTAAGGATTTTGTCCATATGTCATATGTTAGCGGATTGTAGGACATGCCAAATGCATCAGCGTAATTTTTTAATTGCTGTGTTTGTCCTAATGCACCACCAGTAAGTGACGTTACCGTTTTGCCCAGTAAATTTAATTCTAGTTGTTTATCCGTCCAACCTTTTAAGTACGAATCTTCCAGAAAATCATTAGTAACAATTTTTTCATCACTTATGCCTAGGGCAACTAATTGAGCACGTTTTGTGACAATATAATCTTCAAGATTTTTTAGATACACACCATTGCGATTTGCTTTGTCCAAAGCTCGCTTTTGCTGTGTATCATCCATGTTCATATAAAAATTTGTTTTATAGTAAAGTTTTTTGGCTTCAGTAATGTCATTCTTTACATAAGCATCATAAACTGATTGCAACTCAGGAAACATTGCAATAAGTTTGTCAGTAACTGAAGATAATGTCTCGTCATACTTCTGAACAAAACCAGAAGCCCCAGGTGCAAATTTATTACCCTCGGCAGTTAGCTCTGCATCTTTTTGACTATCAGTTACAGTACCTGCTCCAACAATAGGGGCTGGTATTAATGTCTTGACAGGTGAAGGAAATTCGCTTGCATAATCATTAGCCATGGATTAGCTCCTCATCTGAGATAGAAAATCCATGAAATCAAGACTTTTCTTTTCTTTCAAGTCTTGTGCAATTGGACCTTTAGTAGTGCTTTCAATTTTAGAGCCGATATTCATCGCCGCTCTTTCTTGGCTAAATGCTGGAGTATAAGTTGTTTGAGTTTTACCACCAACAATGCTGGTAGTAGCCACCTGACCTGCCGAAATCATTTTATCTATGCCAACTAAAGCATCCTTAAGTTCCTGTGGAGTTTCGTCTCTTCCAAGTTTTGATTGAAATACAGAGCGGACAATGGCGTTCTTAATTGCAGGGTCAACCTGTTGAATTTGTTGGCTGGGTAAAGCAGGAGCTTTAGGTCCTCCGCTGCCTGATGAACTGTCTAATCCAGGTAGGTATTGCTTGGCCAAAGAATTAATTAAATCAGCTGCTGTCTTTGACTGAGCAACAAGTGGTGCTAAAGATGGGTCATTTAATAATAATGTTTTTACACTCTCAGAAGTATTCTTAACTGGGTATTTAAACTTTCTTAAAATTAAACCTATTTTAGTTAAATCTGCTGGACTGTAATCTTCAATTGTAGATATACTATACCCAACCGATTTAGAAGAAACTACTATGTTTTGCCCTTTTAATTTAGCAGCAATTTTAGCATCAAGTGCTGGAGAAGGTGCTGGAGAAGGTGACGGACTGCCTGAGGTGGCGGACGTAGTTTCTGAACGCCCAACTACATTTTCTGGCATTATTGTTCTCCTATGTTTGTTTCATTAAATACGTGGGTAAAACTGTCTCCATCAAAATATCGGTCATAAAACTTGCCAAAATTTGTATCACTTTTGCGAAGTTTCTCTACATACATATCCGCTTTCTGACGAATGTCAGATGCTTTATTGGCATCAATGGTTGTTCCGCGAGACTTTAAAGCATCGTAGATTTCGTATCGAAAGTTCAAGTAATCAACCAGTGTGTGCCAACGTGGTTGCTTGGCTAGCTCCGCCCATAGTTTAGGGCTATTGGCTGCAATTGTTAGCGAGTCAACAACATCTCTTTGACGGCTACCAAAAGCAACGTTTGTTTTTTCTTGGTACCAAAGATTGTTCTCTGTCTTCATGTTCTCAACAAAATCTTTCTTGTAGCTATCAAGAACTGCTTTGCCGTACCCACGAGAGGTGCTATACGGTGGGTCATTCGATATAAGTTCTTGAGTTACAATTTCAATTAACTTATTCCATTTACCCCAACCACTGTTTACAATGGAAGAAGTGTTATTCTGCAAGGCATCGCCTTGTTCTTTAAACCTTGTCTTTGTTCCAGGAATGGCGTGAGTTGTTAGGTAGGCTTGCGCTGCGCTAGAGAATGCATAATCGTCGTCGTTGAACACAGCACCAAGTGCCGTTAGGTCAAACTTGGGATTCTGTGCAATCATTTTTTCAATTACAGCACCATTGCTACGAACTAAAGCAAGAGAGGTTTTGTCAGAGCGAATGCCAGAAGTGGCACTTGACAACTTATCTGTTAATAGATAGAATCCAGGGTAATCCTGAGAGAAACGTTCTGCGCCATCTTGCCCATAATTTTTTGTATAAATTGCCAACAAGTCAGCATGTGTCTGTAAAGGACTTACGTAGTTTGGCTGTGAAGGTAGCGTGAATGCTCCAGCAAAACGAAGTAAAGAAAGACTTCTTGCATCTTTCTTTGCTCGCTTGTACATAGAATCTACTTCGCTACCTGTTGGTTCGCGATGATTTAAATCCATAAAATCTTTGCGTTCCATTTCAATAAACATGTTTGCATCTTTGTTAAACTGTTCGCCATTTTTAAGGAAGAAAGCTTGGTATGCTTGACCAGTTCTGCGAAGAGTACCAGATTGCAGCATTCCGACACCGTTTGCTTGCACACCAAATGGAAGCACGTTATCAACAAAAAAAGCTGGCAGGTCTACTCTTTTGGCTATCTCGTTGAATGCGAGTGCAGATAACGGTCCAGCAGAAAGAATGTGCCCACCTGTTGGGTTAATAGCATTAAACCAAGATACTGGAAGACGACCTTTGATGCCAAGTAAAGGAAGCGTTACTTCTGTGTACTCAGTTCCAAATTGGTCAATTTGAGTTTGAGAAAGATAGTTTGGAATGTTTGACATAGCAAGAATTTTTGCTGGAAACTCTGGATGTTCCATTGTAATCTTACCATAGGCACGATACTGCTCAACTAAGGCAGGAAAGAACGCCATTAGGTAGTTTACGATACCAGGATAGTTCATATCTCGATTAAATGCATTTAACTTCTGGCGAAATTCATTCAAAGCATATGAACGTGCAGTGGACTCAAAGCGACCTTGGTCTTCTTTGGTTAACCGTCTCCCTTGTGCATTTGCTAGCGCAACCATATTTTGTAGTTTGTGTTGGTACTTAGCATTGAAATAAGGATTATATGAAAGTTTTGACGTTGGTACAGTGGCAAGCCATGTAACGCCATCTTTTAGCAAGTTGCTTAAGTTACGTGCTAAATTTGATTGGCCCAACATGTCTTCTGCCATATCAGTGATAACATCTGGACGACTTTTCCAGTCTGGATATAATTTTTTCAAGGTCAAAACATCTGCTTTGCCTTCAAGGACGCTTGGCCATAGTTTAGAATTAGGAGCAAACTGGTTGACAGTATTTAGTACTCTGTCATAAATGTACTGGGCATCTCTGCGTTGTAGATTACGTTTCTTTTCTGAGTTGTACCCAAAACGGTCAATGTAACTACCAGACTTATCGCTTTTAATCCAAGCAACAATATCTGATTCTTTCATAGTTTGTCCATTTGGACCTTTTTTGCCCATAATAAATTTTGCAACATCATCATTAGCTAGTGCATTATTAAGAACAGTCTCCCAAGATTTTAGATGTAACTTCTCGTTGAACTGGTCTGCTACAATAACATAACCACCCTTGCGACCACGATGTATGTTTTCCATATCGAGTTCGCGAGATGATGAGAACAATCCTCTTAGGTCATCTTTTCCGCGCAACTTTTCATAAAATATTCTTCCTTGTGCGCCCTCTAGGCCCCTGGAGTATTCATCTCCAAAGTAAGACAAAGATTCTCTTCCAACAGTTGGTGCGGTCTTGTTGGAGATTAGTTGTTGTTCGCGGACTTTTAAACCATCTACAATTCTTTGCACTTTGTCACGATATGCTAAGTTTCTGGAAATCGCTGAAGTAATCGTATTAGGGTCAGCAGGGTCATACTTAGAACGCTTTAGCGCAGCATCGTTGGCTTTTATAGCGTTATTATGAGTCTCGATTTCTTTAGTAATATATCTAAGATTTGAATTTTTATTAGTAACAACTTTGGTCCAATTGCGTATCTCTGAAACAGTATTACTGCTTTTAGATATATTTGCAAGAGCTGTGGAAGCAAGGTCTTTTACCATATAGAATAAAGCACCATCACCCCACGCGCGCAAGGTTGAATCGCGCATAACGTTTACAGGAAAACCTAAACGAGCTAATGTGAGTGAACGCCAAACTGATTGAAATTCATCAAGGGTTTGCTTGCCAAGAATTGCAAAGTTCACAGGGTAGCTTGATGCTTCTCCCATTTTTTCGCTGTATCTCTTGAACGCTTTATCCAGTAACTCAACGTCTGGTAAGTAGTAACCATTGGCTAGTTGAGAAATTAGTTGTGGGTCTGATATAGCATCGCCATTTTCATCAATCATGTAAGCTTTGTTTTCGGACTTAGCTTCCACTGCTTTGCCTTTATTAAGTTTCATAACTCTTGCGTATTCTTTTAATACAGTTTCCCATACGGTCTGGTCAATATTGTATTTAACGCCAAGTCCTTCAAAAGTTCTTTCAGTTAATTTATCTAGTGCATTAAGTTTTTCTGTTTCGGACTTTGCAATAGCAAATGTATTAAATAATTCTCTTCCTTCGACAGCAGGAATTATTTTTAAATCAGAGGTTGAGCGTATTGTGGTGCGAACTCTAGTTGTAGATGATATGGTATCATTAAAATTAACTGTCTGGTGAGGCGCGTCATCCAAGCTTCTATCTATCACGCGTACAACTATGCCTAAGCGACTGTTGTCAGTATAAATTTTTTGCATTATCTTTCCAGCTTTTGTTTCGCGAGTTGTTAAATCAAACTCAGCTTCACCTAAACGGGTTGATGCACGTTGTTTTGCAATGTCATTGCGAAGAGATTCTACTCCCTTGATGCCAATTTTATTAAGCAATGGGTCTATTTTTGATACTGTACGCTGGGTCAGCGCACTATCAAGTTTAAGCGTATTTTGCAAATCTAATCTTTTTAATTGCAAAGCGTCTAATTCATTTTTTATAATATCAATGTTGCCAGTTAATTTTTTGTTTAATACAATATTACTTCCGTCTTCACGGGTAAATCCATAAGCTGCACGAGAAGAGCCTTGGTCTTCAACCATCTCAATTGCGGCTTCATAGCGCATTAAGTGAGCGTGAGTAGAAGCATTTTTTTGTTGCAATATGCCAATAGCTTCTTTGTCGCTTAAACCAATTCTATAGATTAGACCGATAGTCTCTAGCGACTGACCTGCCAACAACGAACCAGCAACCTGCCCAAGTTCATCATCACGAAGGCCAATGCGTTGTGTCACTGTAGCTACATCATTTTCGCTAAAAAATTTAAAAGGATTTGTGTAAACTGTATTTTCTCCAGCAACAGTTCTCTTAATTATTTCAACTTCTTTTGCTAGACGTTCTGCTTGTCGTGCTGGTTCATTAGTTATCTTTGAAAATAAATTAACAATTGGGCCTTCGGTACCTGCAGTAATTCCGCCAACTGTTTTTGAGCGTACAAGTTTACCGCCCAGTCCAAGAGCTTTGATGTCTGGGGCAGTGGAAACTTCAAAACCAAAGTTTATAAGTCCAGAGACAATGGCGCCTATTCCTTTAGATGTATCACCCAAGGTATTGTAACCAGTTGCATTTGCTGCAACATGAGTTACATCTTTACCAAAATTGTAACGTTCCTGACCAATTTGAGATTGTGCATATTTAGCAGATTGTTGAATATTTCTATTAATACTATTAAACGCACCAGCCTCAGCGGCTGCACGTTCTGCCTTGCCAGCTCCATAAGCTGCCAGACCTGCAGCAAGAACAGCAGCAGTTCCACCAGTGCCTATAAGCAGGGCAGCGCCACCTACAGCAGCGCCAATAATACCAAGAGTCGATAGAAGTCCAAGTGCAAAATTATGGCGTGTTACATCTTGTACGAATGCGTAGTTAGAGCGTACGCCCTTAGTAGCAGACATAAGAGCATTGCTAACTTTTCCATCAGTAACGCTATCAAGTTCGCCTATTGTGTAAGCTGCGCCACCAAATGCGGCACCAGCAGCAAGCCCACCTACTGTACCAAGTCCAGGAAAGACGCTGCCAATTGTAGCACCAGTAGCAGCGCCTGCAAGGATACCTTGTGGCTTGCCCAGTACTGAACCAATTCCTGCAGTTGCCTTTAAACGCCCAGATTCAATAGCATCATTGTATGATTTTTGGGCTTCTGCAATGTTCTTGCTATATAAGGTTGGTTGCTGCGGTAGATTTTTTGCTACATCAAGTGCAGTTCCAAAATTTACTTTGCCATCTTTGTTAAAAGGGCCTTGTCCAATTAAATTTTTGTTGTTTCCTTGTATAAGAAGTGTTTGCATTCTAGCAAGAGTGTCATAAAAGTTACTCAACTCATACCACCAGGTCTAGTGTTAAGAGTCTTTAGGTATGTTACATAGTCTTTTGTAGCTTGAGATGAACCTGGTTGCGATGCCCAGAAATCCATCAATGGCAAGTTCTCTTGAATGAGTCTCATGTCTGGGTCATCTGGCAAAGCTTGAGGCAAGTTGGGAACGCTAGTGGCTCCAGGGCCTAAGCGCGCTCCGTCCATAACATCTTGTCCTGGAAAATTAGATGGAGCAGTCAATGGTGTAATTGGAGACATAGCTGGTGTGCTAGGCGTTGCATATAAACCAGCTCCGCCTTGTTGTTCGTACGTAGCCTGACCAGTAGAACCCATTTGCTTCATTCCAGGAATGTACATCTTAGCCTGAGTGTTGTTACCGCTTTGTCCAGCTCCACCATTTGGGGAAACATTCATAGGACTGTACTGTGGTCCGCCAAATGCACCACCGCTACCTTGACCGCCCATATTTCCTCCTATTTAGAATATTGTGTTTTTACTTGAAATGGACCTGCTGAGTATATGCTTAATTTAGCAGCAATCTCTACCGCTTCTTCAGGGGATGCTCCAGCATATAGTGCGCCAAGTGCTATTGGAGCACCTGAACCTACACCATAAAAACCATCTTTGCTTCGCATTACTGATAAGTCATCACCAACATCAAATAACTCACCATTTACTGCCATTAAGAATTGGAATCTAGAACTAGAATCTTTCTCTTGGCTCTCATCAAAATTAAAACCATTTGCTTTTAAACACTCACGCAGCGAAGGCATAGCCTTTGTAATCATAAAATGATACACATCTTTTTTATCAGCAGCAGTTAATACTGGTGGCTTCCAAATATGTTGTGCTATGTCACATGGTGAAACTTCACCAGAACCACCAATAATAAAAGAACCACGTTCGTTTAATTTAGTCATATCTGGGTGAGACCATAGACGTCCACTATCATCACTAACAAGGCTATCTGCTACAAGCGTACAACTATTGTCATACTGTATTCCTATAATTGTAGTCATCGTCCCTGCCCTAGTTGTTAGATTGTTCGTCTACTTGAAACTCTTGATTGTGCTGCGCCCGAACCTGTTAGTCCAGAAATCAAACTCATTGCATCTGGTGGCGCTTGAGGAGGGCCTCCTGCTGGCATTCCACCTGGAGCAGGGGACGGTTGCTCAACAGTATTAGCAGGAGCACCAGCAGGAGGAACTTGCTGCTGCGGTGCAAATGCTTCTTCAATAGCATCTTCTAAAGGTACACCCTTTTGACGAGCCGTGATGACCGCAGCAATTTTTCGAACCACTTCGGATGCATCTTTTCCCTGAGTTGCCATCTGTGGAATAGCTTGTGAATATGCATTAAGAGAACCTAGTAAGTTCTCGCGCATCTTCTCAACTTCAATTTTTTCTAGTTCTTGTGTTACGTTTACTGTAAATGGCAGTTCACGCATTGCCATATCTTTGGAGATTAATCCTCCACCAAGTGCTTGCAACATGAAAATAAGACCTTGCGCTGGGTTAAGACCAGCAAGCATTCCGTAACGGACATCAGCGGAGTAATCTTTTTTGATATCTTTATTTGGTTTGTAGGTAATCTCGTATGGGGAACCTGAGTCAACGCCACGAATTGTTTTTTCTTCTGGATAAATCATCTCGTCAACTTCAAAGCAAAGGCTAATTACGTCACGTAGTGCAGCAGCAAAGATTGCTTGAGCTGATTTTACCTGTGTATCAAATGCTCCCATAAGGGCTTGTACACCTTGACCAGTGACAACTGACGAACTGACGTTACCCGTACGAGACTCAGGATAACGTGTTCCTACGCGAAGTTCTTGATTTAAAACATTTTGCTCGGTAAAAGCACCAGCTGGGATTGAAAGTTCTACACGTCGCACGCCTGCTGGGTTGGCTGTACGGATAACTGCGTCGCCACCAAGTTGTAGTTCCTGCACATCTTGAGGAAGTACAATAGGAGCTTGCACAGATTTTTCTGCAGCTTCCATTGCAAGCAATGCAAAACGGTTGCGCAATAATTGAATACCAAGGACATCATCAAACTGTCCACGCAACTCGCCATCGATAGATGGTTTACGTGCAACAACAACCATCATTTTACCAAGGACGTTTGCGGCTCTAGAGAGAACTAAATCTTTCTTAGATGGGACATAGATGAGTGATTGGTCCTTGTCATAATAGCGAATTAACTCAACCTGGTGATTGAGGTCTTGCTTGTAGCCGTAGCCACCTAGCAACTCTCTTTCATACTCAGGGAACTGAGATACTAGTTCGCCTAGTGTCATCATGTACCGTTTAGCAAAAGCCACACAACGTCCGTAGCGGTCAAATTCTGGGTAAGCCCCAAGTGGGTTTTCTACGCGGATTCGTGGCAGTTTTGCTTCTTCGTCTAATTCAATAATGAAAGGGACGAAACCATATGTTATATAGAAATCTGCTCCCGAGTACATTTGTACAGCGAGGTCAGAATTTTGAAAATAATTAGAGGCAATACGAGTACGCTTATCAGCAAAAGTACGGGCGCGGTCAGAAACTTGATTCGCTGCAGAGCAGTTGACGGCTGGTAATGGTGCCATAACCTCGGATAGGTCGCGTGCAACAATGTCAATAAAATTTGCCACGACATTTGCGTTTACCCCATCTGGAAAGAAGTCAGGATATACTTCTGCAATCTTGCCTTTGCGTACTGCGAGAACGTCAAGGTTGCGCTGGTCACGCTCGTTGTTGCGATAGCGCAGCGCTTGAACGCGAGCAACCACCTGCTCCATTGATAATGCCATTGTTGTCCTATCCGTATTGGTCAGCCCATTGAGAGGCGAACGCGTCATCTAGTTGTATTGAGTTACGCTGTGCTATCTGTGCTCTAGTCGCCCAGCGGTTCTGACCGTATTGACCAACGCGTGTTGATTGTTGCATTAGTTCACGAACTCTGATAATGGCAAACCATAGGGCCATCACACAGTCAGTTGGGTTCTTAGTGTCTGGCTTCCACGTAATCAACTGTTGAACTAGAGATTTAAGTCCCTCGGAACCTTCGTTAGAAGGTAGTTCAATTAAGTTGTTATCTTGAAAACGTCCATCCCTGGTTGAGCCAAACAAACTTGCCATAGATGCTACACCAAAAGATGTGTCCCACTTATTCTTGCCAGTGAAGTGTGAGTTAAGCTGACAACCCCACTGAGCTAAATAGTTACGCAGGTCAGTATCCATAGCGTAGTATTTCTGATGTGCGTTAATCTCAACGCGAAATTCTTGTGGTCTGTATTTCTCAACCCATTCATGAATCAAAGCTGTTTCTTTTTGAGGAGTCGGGTCAACCATATTGATACAGTCTAAAACGTAAATCCTGCCATCAGAACGGTTGTAAGTAACTGCTACAAAAGCAGAACGACCCGATACTGCTGGGTCAAAACCAATGACGGTGTAGGTAGACTCTAAATGTTTCGGGTGCCCTGGAGTATCTTGTTTAAGCGGTCCGCGCTTTCGCATACCGTTGACACATCCTGCAACTGCTGTTGGTGGGAATATGCTATCTTCTTGGACGTCTTCTTGCTGGTAGACCATAGCCCAGACAGATGGCGCAACTTCAGAGCGGCGCGTAAAGAGAGAGGGTCCATCCCATTTCGGATAAAGTCCATCACTGTCGACCTCGTCAATCTCATTTTCTTGTTGTGTGGTTTTGGGCCACAACGTTTTCCAGTTAACAGGCTTCTCATCAAATTCCAAAACTGCTGGCATTGAGAAATATGTAAAGGGGCTTTTGCCACCTGTCCATTGTCCTGGGTCACGAATCATTTTATATAAGTCTATGGGTGAAACCCGAGTTCCAACTACTAGAAGTTTACCATGTCGTCCAAGACGGGTGATAACTTCTTTCTGTAGCCACTCAATTTGTTTTTCCCACTCATGGGCGTTAGAACCCATAACGACGTCATCTAGGATAATTAGGTCGGCACGAGCACCGTAAATCTGGGAACCAAAGCCTAGGGCTTGGACCGTTGGGTCTTTCTCACCAGAGTCGCGCCCTGTGCCTAGGTAAATCATATCTGCTGACCATTGGGTTGCATCAGCTTTGTAACCACCATTTGGGCCGAAGGCTGTCTGTAGTTTCATGTAAGCTGGGTGGCTAAGTCGTGTCTTAATAGCGCCAAGGAACTTGCGCGCCATGCCCTGAGTCTTGGAAACAATAATGACTCGAGCATTGGGGTTGGTTACAATTTTATAGACCACGTAGTTTGTGGTAATGACCGTAGACTTAGCATGCTCAGGTGGCACGTTAATCAAAATACGATTTGCAGCCCCTGGCTCGTAAGTCATAGAGGGATGAAGCCATCTTGGTTCCTTGCCATCTATCAAATCAACCCAGTCGAGGTGATGGTCAAATAGCTTGCTATCTAGGAATTGCTCAGAGAAATCCTCAAAGCGCATGTCCTTAAGTTCGGCCAGGTCTGCTTTAATACCCTTGCCCTCAAGACGTGCTTTGTCCGCTTTGTCTTTAAAATTGGCATCCATTGTCCATTGCCGAAAGGCAGAATCTTGTCTACCAGTAGCTAACATGGCAGTTGTGATAGTTGCACCCTGTGCCAGTAGGGCTAGTACTTTTGCCTGGGCTTCCTCTTTAGGTACAGATTGTACCCCAGCTTTGCGTCCCATTTAAGCTCCTATAAAACGTTCTATTAACGATATTGCCTAACGGCATATTTATCCCATTTATCTTATTATTTAACAAATAATTATATACTATAGGAAGAGCGGAGTCTTAAACGGAGCGACTCCGTAAGAATTATATATACATATAAGATAACCCGTTCAAACGGGTATAAACGAACATTTATTTAAATATATTTTTAATTAGTTATTATTTGAGCGTATGATGTGACCTAAGTCACAGCTATTGAGTATAACTATATATATCCCCCCACTATATAATATAACAGAAATTTATTGTTGGATACTATAACAGTAGACGGCTAGCAAATTAAATATGTCTGGGGTCATAAGATGACCAAATGTCGACAAATCGACTTATATATTTATTACTATGGAGACTTTTTTAATCGGGGGACTATCTCCCAGCCAACTCAAAGGAAACACTCAGGGGGGGTATGGCATAAAATTCACAGGCAACACTCAGGAAATTATCAGGAGACTCAGGCTGCTTCGCCTCGAACACTTGCTCGAATAGGTGGCGCGACACGAGCCAAGATAAATATTCAGAATGGACTGGACATGTGTTAGCCGATATGGTTTAATTATCTTAGTGGGAATTTCTCCTACGCTTGTATGATAATCATACAGAAATCGAAGGGTAAAAAAATGACCAAGAAAACAGCAACAATTAAAGCGCCCGTTATTGCCAATAGTGAAATTGCGAATCTTTACGCGAACCTCTCTATCTCGTCGGGTAAAGAATCAATTAAGTTTATACAAGCTGTGGCGGAATTACAGCGCACAGGTAAGGCGACGGTTCGCTCCACCGTCCTCGCCATTGAGTCTTCAAAATTCTCTCACCCACTAATCAAGAAATCCCACTCACAATTCTTCATACCTGCCGACTTAATAATTAAGGTCGCGACGAGGGGGAAGACCGTAGCGGATATTCTTAAAATGGCGGAGCGAGCCGTTCGCGAACATGGCGCAACCAAGTCTCTTGAGATTATCGAATCCGCTAAATCGTGGGAAGAGTTAGAGCAGAAATGCCCGACTCAGACTAAGTCGCGAACCAATGCGAAAGCGTCCGCGAAAGTAGTCCCTCTCACCGTCGAACTAATTGTTAAGGGCTCGCTTGACGCTTTACGCAAGATAGGCGGGAAGAATTTGAGAGACGTCAAGACCTCAGACCTTGACACCATGCGCGCCTTGCTGCAGGTGCTCGTGACCATGTCCAAGAATTCCCAACCAATTGCGAAAGTTGAACTAATTAAAGCCTAAATCTAAAAACTAAATACCTCTAGCCCTTCAGGGTTAGGGGTATTTTTTTGCTCTCAGAAAGTTCTCAGAAAACTCTCAGGAAATTCTCAGAATTTCCAACACAAACCAACACAAACTTTTGACGCGCACGGATTAGGACAGCGTACTCGATAGCCCCGTATGATTATCATACAGAACATTAGTTCTGACAGAGATTGACTTAGTTCAGGGAGCAGGATAGTCTTTAGGTAGTGGACAGAGCACCTTCGCCTTGCCCCACCTATGTATGATTATCATACAGAACGGACAATTAAATGGATTTTACGGTATGGGTAGGCGGTAGTGAAATAAACTCGCATTACTTACAGCAATATCAAGCTATTGAATTAGCGCAACTATGGCGCAATAAAGGCTACGACGATGTAATTATAGAGGAGAAAATAAATGAATAATAAAATAATTAACTTCTTCATTAGGCACACAAGCCCTAGCCTTGCTTCACCTATGTATGATTATCATACAGAACGGACAATTAAATGGATTTAATCGAGCAAGCAGAGCAAGAAATGGAAACCCTACGGGCTATTGTTCGTTCGGACATGGCAAAGGCTGAGCAAGAGTATCAAGATTCCAAGAAGCCTAACTACGAAAGGCTTAGGGCTATGGGTATGATGGACTAATAAGACCTCGCAATCCTTGACTTGTCTATGACCATGAGATAGATTTAAGGTATTAAGTGAATAGCCCGCCCTTCTTGGTCGGGGTGCGTGGCTGGTGGCTCACGATAGGTATTTACGCTGGTGCGAGTCCAGCGGTGAGCGCGTGTATGATAATCATACGCACTAACTAAGGAGACAACATGTATATGAGCGCTGGCGACTTGTTCGCAATCACTCTCGCACTAATCGCAGTAAATACGGTGCTAGTCCTAGCCTTTCGGCGCATAACTGTGCTAGAAAAGCAAGCAATCAAGTTACGCAGAGAACTACGCAACTCGACTAAGGCATAAGCATGGTCACCCTACAACTTACCAGCCGAGAGGCAGAGGTAATTCGTATGGCTATGCGCACTCAAGAAGGTGTTCATGAGCGCAATGATTTCAAGGCTCTAGTTATTGAGTCGCAGGGCTTGCGTTCTAAGATAGCTGACGCTATCATTGACTACAACAAGCAAGAAAAACTACCTGTATGATAATCATACAGACTAACGAGAAGGGATAAGAAATGTTAGAACCTGACGAAGTCAAGGTATATGTGTGCGCGCATTGTGACGGTGCCAATACTAGCGATGAAGATATGGTGACAACCAGTCGTGGAGATTCGGTATGCTGCGACTGCGCACTAACGTGTGAACATTGCTATTACGTAGGCATAGCAGACATCGAAAGATTCAGTGCTGTGAACGATGCGTTATGGTGCGAGTCGTGTACTGAAAACAATGCTTTTTACTGCGAGAGTTGTAATGAGTACTCAAGATATGGCACTACATACATAGAGGATAGAAGTGAGTCATGGTGTGAATCATGCTCAGAAGATTGCTACTTCTGTGGTACCTGTGAGCAGACCTTTGCTGACGGATGCGACGAGTGCTCCGAGGAGCCTAGCGGTATCCACGACTACCAATACAGACCCGACCCTATCTTTCATCTATCCGAGAACGAGGAGAGCAGACTATTCTTCGGCATTGAGGTAGAGGTGGAAGCACCTTATGGTAACTGGGATAAGCGCACCGAGGCAGCTAATTATGCTTACCGTTTAGAGGAGTTGGACTTAGCATATCTCAAGGGAGACGGCTCGCTTAGCTGTGGCTTTGAGGTGGTCACTCACCCCATGACACACGCCTTCTACCAGAATGATGCTGATGAGTTATGGAAAACCTTCGAGGCGCTGAGAACTGTTCACAAGGTAAAGTCATGGGATACCCATACCTGTGGCTTACATATCCATATCTCTCGTGCTGGGTTTAGTGGTGGTTCACACCAGCACCGATTCCTGAGCCTAGTGTATTCCAACAAGGAGTTATACGAGTCACTCGCTGGTCGCTCAGACTCTCGTTGGTCTAGTTTCTCAGATGCCGAGCATGTCGCTAAGCGGACAGACCCAAACGTGGCTGGTCGTATATACAATTCATTCAAGACCAAGTTAGAGAGACCTGACTATTCAGAGAGGTACTCTGCTATCAACACCAAGAACCAAAATACCTTAGAGATGAGGATATTTAGGGGTAGCGTAAAGACAGATACTATCAAGGCACAGATTTCATTAGCGCATGCCAGCGTTGAGTACACCCGTTCCTTATCAGTAAGAGACATCATAGACGGCGCTCTAAAGGCTGACCGATTCGTAGGGTACCTCGTTCAAAATTCCGAGACTTACCCTGAACTATTGGTACGCATGAACAAACTTAACCTACTATCAACCAACCAAACGTATGATAATCATACAGAACAGGAATAACAAATGTGTTTATTAGTCGTAGCATCACCGAACAGCACGCCCAAGAAAAAAGACTTAGACTGTGCCTCTTGTAACAATCCGCATGGCTTTGGCTATGCTGTAATCGCAGGAGACAAAATCATTACTGGCAAGGGTATGTCAGCTAAGAAGGTCATCAAAGAATTCTTAGCGGTACGCAAGCAATACCCTAGCGGTTACGCAATGTATCATGCTAGATTCGCAACGCATGGCGTAAAGAACGAGGAGAACTGTCACCCCTTCAAGGTAGGCAACCGCGAGGATACTTATCTAGCCCACAATGGTGTGCTAGATGTAGACATCGAGATTGGGGATAAGCGTAGCGATACGCGGATATTCGCAGAGGATATGCTACCTGCTATGGGTGGCGTGCCAATGCTAGATAATGACAACGCGCTCAAGATAATCAGCAAGTGGGCTAGTGGCAACAAGATAGCCATATTCACGCTCGACCCAGCAGCCAAGTATGACTGCTATATTATCAACGAGGACTCAGGTCATTGGGATAACGAGGGCATGTGGTGGAGCAACAGCACCTACACTAAATCATGGGCATCTTACTGGGATGAAACCAGCCCGACTACTGCCACCACTAGACCCTATGACTATCCAGAGGACAACCCATACGAGTGCCCTTCGTGTAAGATAAATAATTACGAGGAAGCCAACCCGTACTACTGTGAGTCATGTATGTATTGCTACGATTGTAGTGGCGCATACGGCGATAGTTGCCTGTGCTACGTACCTGCCTCAGCCTTTCACCAAAAGAAAATGTGGGTAATGGAGAACCCAATCAACCAATCGAAAGGATTCGATAATGCTCAGTTCCCTTACTAATGGCACGAAGGTACACGAGGAGATAAAGGGAATGTGGGTGGCAGGGTATATGACTGTCACCACATTGCGTGATGATAGCGAAGCAAGTTCCGTATGCTACGGCACCTTTGACACTATCGAACAGGCTCAAGAGTGGTCGGCTAAACTTGACAATGCGGAAATAGTTCCCGTATACTATCCATCATACAACAGGGGGTAACATGAATATAGATAAAGAAGTACTAAGAGAAGTGTTGCTGGACTACATAGAGTTGATTACTGTGTCAGGTGACATGTATGATAATCATACAGACTACATGATAAACAAGGCTCGGCTAATTCTAAATGAATTACATTCTGCCAACACAAACTCGGAAGGGAGCAAGCCATGAGCAAGCAAGCAGTCAGCGTGAAAGAGATAGTAGATAGTTACAAAGTGAACGTTGTAGGGTGTAAGCAGACCGCTTGGGTAAAAGATATCGCCCTAAGTGACGGGAGGGGTAAACGATTCGAAGGCTCCCTGCGGTGGGATGAGGACATGGGGTACTCGCTATATTGGGAAACGCCAATACCAAAGAGCCTAAAAGAAATGTGCGATAGACCTGAATTCAAGTACGCGCTTGACTCACTAACAGATGATATAATGATGGGTCGAGATGTTCAGTACTGAAGTCATAATAGGCTCATGCTCCACAGATGATAATCCTGACAACTGGTTTCCTGAGAACTTTCAAGGCAGACCTTCGCAAGCAAAAAAAATGAAGTTGGTTGAAGAAGTCAAGCACGCAATCAGCATATGTGAATCTTGTCCATCAAAGGACAGATGTTTAGCAGAAGGTATGAAAGAGGACAACTTAGCCTACGGCATATGGGGCGGTAAACTTGCTGGGCAACGGCTTAGCTCTCTCGGTTATGTAAGGGAAAATTTCCAACCTAATAGTGATGAAGGTAACGCAATGGATTTCTCCATGCGTATGGAGCCTTGGTTAGAGTGGTAAAATATGAAACGCTTTACGCTAATACTCATAGTAGTGTTTATGCTATTCGGAGTAGAAAAGATACACGAGCACAAGGTAGAACCTAAAAGAACATGGCAAGTATCAGATAGTAAAGCATACGCTAGAGATATGTTGAGCGCATGGAAAGATGAACAGTTCAACTGCTTAGATAAATTATGGAAGAAAGAATCTAACTGGCGACCTGAAGCCTATAACAAAGTTAAAGTTATGGGTAGGAACGCTGGAGGCATACCACAGTTGCTAGGTATGCTACCTACGGTAGAGCCTACAACTCAGATTGATAGAGGGCTTGACTACATTAAGCATAGGTATGGCACAGTCTGTACCGCGTTAGAGCACCACAACAGAAAGGGCTGGTACTGATGACAGATATAATGAGGCTAAAGAATAATCTAATGTGGCGTGGCTGGACAGAACTATCAGCCCGTAGGCTATCAGAAGAGATATCCATCAACCTTGATAACTACGCTAAGGCGTATGATTATCATACAGAGTCGCGCCCGACACAAACTGACGGCGGACAACATGGCTAGTTACGAGTACAAATGCGATAACGATTCAAAGATAACAGTGCTAACAAGAGGAATGACAGAGGACGAAGTAATTCCGCGCTGTGAAACTTGCAACCAACCTATGAGTAGGATATACTCAGCACCGCCAGTAAAATTCAACAGTACTGGCTTCTATAGCACTGGAGGGTAAATGACAGAGTACAGCATACCAGAGCAAAAACATAGAGATGCGCTCATTTCGGAAATAAATGAACTGTTAGATGAGTACACTTTGATAGAGCAAGAACAAGCAGAAGCCGAGGTAGAGTATGAAGAATTCTAACTGGGACTTAGACTACAGAGCAGGGTTGACGGGTGAGAGCAAGGTCGCAGACTTGCTCCACCTAGATACAGTAGAGGTCAAGACGGACAGGCGCTGGAAAGATACTGGTAACATTTATATTGAAACTGAATGTTACTACAAGGTTGATGATGCTTGGAAGCCATCTGGCATCAGAGTTAGTAAGGCTACACATTGGGCATTTGTACTTGAAGGCATAGTGCTCATAATTGAGTTGTACAAGTTACAAGATATAGTTTACAAGTTAGGCAAAGCAATTACCTGTAATATCCCACCGAATCCATCGAGAGGATACATCATTAAACCATCGCAGTTGATAGAGTCAATAAGGCAAGATGTGAATCAGTTTGATAAGGCTATGGAAGAAAACATTGAAGCAACATGGTCTGACTCAGGAGAGTGGGAGGACATAGAATAGAGGATAAACTATCTACCATATTAGCTATCCTCAGCCCTCTCATACTCGCTCTCGTTGTTATCGGGTTGTACAATATCGTCTGGGCTGTTGTCGGTATCGCCGTCTGAAAAAGGTCTGAACCCACCAACCCTTACGATTAACTTCTTAATAGCACGGTTATGACGCATACGAGCAGCATCTTCACTACCTAGTTCCATGCTTTCAGCAATGGTGCCATAGTCCATAGACTCTGCGTATTTATAGAATAGTACAGTCTTATCTTCTGTACTAAGTTTATGATACGCGGAGTCTATTTCTATGAGCATATTCATAAGATTGCCACCCTCTGAGGGGGCAGGAGGCTTTCCTGGAGTTCCTAGATTTAGTTTAGGCATACTCACATCATATCCCAGTAGCACGGCTGGCATTAGTGTCTCTACCATTTCTTTATCGTAATAGAATAAATCAGAGACTTCATAGCCAAGAGTGCGCGCCTTCCAGCGCTGACAATAATCTAATGCTTGATTGCGAAGCGAACGGTAGATTAAATTCTTGGCATCTTTCGGACCGATTGCTTCCCATTCGTTTAGCTTGTTGGGGTGTTCAAGAAACCATTGATAAAGGGATTGCTTGATATCATCTTGTTCAACCATTGGATACCTTCTAGCGTACTCTAACGATACGCTTAAGGCGATATAATCCCAAGGTTCAATACGTTCCCAGTTCACCGACCCCACACCTTTCCTTCTACTATAAACGAACCATCTTTTGCAATCGGAATTGTGATTGGTATTACTGTTTTGCCATCAACGTACAACATACCAAAGCCCTGTTGCCACGTGAACAATCCACCTTTAATGTACTTGGCTTTCTTGTAATCCATTAGATTACCAACTTCCATACCCCATACAGTCTTGGCTATGCCACCAGTATACGCTGTAGTATGATGAGATAAACCCATGCGGTGCGTGTGACCGCACACGATTGACTTACCTGTACGCTTAGCTAGGTTAAGTGCTGTGAGACCGCCAGTAGAGTTCATAGCACCTTCATCACCATGCATTAGTAACCAGTTGGGTGCCAACTCATAAGGTTTAGTGTGGTATGTAGCGCCGATAGAATCGAGGCGCAGAAACTCTGGAAGTTCCAACTCGGGTAGCCCGAGCAGTCCAGGAGAACGCATCATCACTGTGTTGAACAATCGGTCAGTGTGGTTTGACCTGATGATATGTTTTACCTTGAGTTGCTCGAGTACCCGAGTCGTTTCGTCTCTATCCCGTCCGATAGAACGTTCATACTCTAGGGGTGTGCCCTTAGCCCACTTAGAGATAGTCTGCATGTCCATTTCGTCTCCAACGGAGACTACTTCTGTTGGCTTGTATGACTTGATGAAGGCAGCAAGATTAGCCACTGCTCTCTTGTCATGGTATGGTATCTGTAAATCCGACACGCAAACTATAGTTTTCATGGCTTCTTTTTTACCGTTTTCTTTACAGCAGTTTTGGGTGTTGCTCGGCGCTTATTTTCTTTGGCGACGTTTTTAGAGTGGCTCATAGCCTGTAAATTACCTGCACCATCACGTCCTGCGCGACCACCATTATCTTTATGGTCTACGTCAGTTGACCTAGGCAATGTCTTGCCAGTAGACTTCTCATAATCTAAGCGTGCTTTATTGGTTGATGTAGTCTCAGTAGTGCCATCTTTTTTCTTGCGCTTGATGACATAGATTGGTCGTCCACCATTTGCCTTGCTACCCTTGTAAGGTCCGAAGATTTTCATTCACTGGGCCACTTTCCTTGTAGGACTAGCAATCCTATGATTGCGTAGTTTGCCATATCTTTGAAAGAATCCTCTAGGGATTCATGTTTAGGGTCAGTATTGTTATCGATTAAGTTATCGATGCGAGCAAACTTATCCCACATACGCACGCGCAATCCATTGAGAGGTCCACCAGGACTTTGTGATATATTCTTTGGACCGTAATCATTGTGCTTAGATATTAGTAAATCAAATAAATTAGAAGTTACATCCGCTACGTCGTTGTTGAAGATAGTATCGGCACTTGTAGTGTCAATGTAAGTTTTTCTTGTTGGAAATTCAGTTCTGCTATCGTGAAACCTTGGTTCTTCAAATGATTTATAATCTGCCATATCTCTTCACTCTCCACCTTTGTCATTGTTTTTCTTCTTCTTCTTTGTTAAGCTTTCATATTGGGTATCTATATCATTCATATGCTCACGCACAATCATATCTTCTACTAACTCTCTCATCTCTGACGTGTTGTTTTCAGCAGCGTACAGTGCAGCGTAGGTCGATTGGGTTATCTCTTTAATCTTGCTTGGATTATCTGCATATGAATACATACAGCGCAGCAAACTGCCAACCATAAGAGAGTAGCCAGAGGACAGTATAAGTCTTGGGTCAAACTCTTCTTCATCATCTTCTAGTAAATGGTCAGTTGCTTCAAATATGTTATCGAAGTGTTCACCGCAAACGGAGCATGGTGGTATGTCATCATAGTTATTCATCGAAGGTCAACCCCATCTTCTCACGTAAGTACTCAGGTCCCTCTTGTAGGAACATTGAATTAACATCTTGCCCATCTGGTAGTCCAACAACAGTAACTGGTAGTTCTCTAGCAAGGCTAGCAGCGAACTCTCTGCCAGGTTGGTCTCCATCTGCAAAGACGAAGACGCGCTCAAAGTCTGCTAGCAAACGTGTGTAGTGCTTCTTCCAACTGTTCGCACCAGGGACGCCCACGCAGGGGATGCCAACCATGGCTGATAGGGTTAGTGTGTCTAACTCTCCCTCGCATACAGCAATCCAGTCTCCAGCCTTTTCAATATCTAAAACGTTGTACATCTTTGTCTCTTGTCCAGTCATGCCCATATATTTCGGTTCAACCGCTGGATTAAGCGCCCTAAAGCGTAAATCAACAATACCACTTTTAGTAATGTAGGGAATCGACAACCTACCAGAGAACGCTTCATGTCCAGTCTCAGGCTCCTCTACTACGCCTAATCGAGCCAGACGTGCTGCCTCCCTTGATATACCTCTGCTTGCTAGGTAATCTTCTGCCTGAAAGATATTCGCCGCGTACTTGTACGCTGCTCTCCCCAGTAATTCCTTCTGCGATTGACTTTGCTTCACGGATATCCACACCCTCTTTTCGTGCTATAATTTGTAGGCTGTTACCTTGCATTCCGCAGGCGAAACAGTTAAATATATTATCTCTAGTATTAAAACTTGCGCTAGCGTGAGAGTCATTGTGAAACGGACACTTGACATTGACTTGACCAGTAGTGCGTCGTACGGTAGCACCGTAGTGCTCAAGTACGGACACTATATCTGGCAAATCATTCACTAAAAACATCGCCCAACCTTAATACCAAATACGAATCTGCTATCGACTTTCCTCTTGCTTTGATGATAACGGCAGGGAGTATGCTCCCGCGGTCCAATCCTCTTGCTTCCGCATAATGCGTCGCTTCAACCTGAGCCTCTTTCGTCCAACCAGAGAGGTCAATGCGACCTGATTGACCTGGAGCCTTGGCTTCAACGATACCGATGCTTCCAAGGAAGTCCGAGCGGACAACAATGTCTCCCTCATCTTTGCTACCTCTGCGAGCAAGTCGTTCAGTGTCGTATCCAAGCCCTCTAAAATAATCTTTGAGTTGGGTTTCATATGTTGCTCCTCTAGCCTTATGTGATTTACGTGTTGTCATGAGTTCTCTGGGATATCCTCTACATACATATATTCAGGATTAAATGCTAGCCATGTCATCAGCGTTCCATTTGCATCGGCACGTCCGTAGCGATTCTTTACAGATGCCACACCCATTGAGGTTCCAACAGTTCCCAACGTACAGATAAGAGCAGGCAGTTGAGAAACCTTGCCTTGAATAGCACTTCTTGGTTGGCAAGGATTTCCTGGCACCGCCTCTGATGTGTGGTGCAGTACAACAATTGCTGCGTTAGTAGCACGTGCAAGGTACTTTAGTTCTTTCATGATGGCTCGCATAGATGCGAACTCTTCTCCACCATCGGTAGCGATATCCATTAGGTTATCTACAATGATGAGTTCAGGGGAGCACCCCCATAACTCTTCAAAAGCCTGAACTTCTTCATCTATATCTTGCAAGGTTGGTGACGATTCAAATGACCAGACAATGTGATTGCCTTTTTGCAGTATCGCTTTAGTCCAACCGATATCATTATTAAGTTTGTGCTCTACATCAGTTTGATTCTTACCTGAAATCATTGAAGCCAAACGCATAGCCATTGTGTGCGCGTTGGTATCTGCTGATATGTATAGAGTAGGAACATTAGTCTTAAGGGCAAGCGCAAGTGCAAGCGTTGATTTGCCTGCACCTGGCGCCCCTGCGAACATTGAAACTTCTGAGCGTCTAATAACTATCTTGTTTGCTTCGAATGCCCTAAAGCAACTAGGAAGAGGCTCGCCACCGATAGATGACCTGCCTACTGAACGTACTAAAGTTCTCACTGGCTGCCTCCCTAGTTAGTTTAGAATCCGAATATTTCTATCTGTGTTAATTGACTGGTCTGCATTGGTCCGCCCCCTGGGGCTGCGGACATACCCACATCGCGTATGGGTTCCCTGTCTTGCTTGATATTCCCGACTTGTACTTCCGAGGTCCGTGAACGCATGTCGGTCCACCCTGTACTGGAGCCACTGCCATAACGGACGGAGCCTGAGCCTGGGGAGGAGTTGATGAGAGCGGAGGCGCGGTGTCTCCTGTGAAACTCGATGTCGATAAAGGGGCTACTGCGCTTACCCCCGAAAGCAAACGCTGGGTTGCTGCAATCTGTGTGGCAAAATCTCCCACACCCTCAAGCAATATACTTAATTCATCTGCTGTCTGTGCGCGAACGTTAATCATATCACCGTTCGAGGTTTTGTACGATACTTGTAACTTCCACTCTTCGCTCATTATTTATCCTTCTTTGCTGAAAATTGACAGAACTCTGTTAGACCACACAGGTACTGACAATTGTTTGTGTTGGGTAAGAATATAGCAGCCTTACGGGCTACGTCAAATTGTTTTATTAGGTATTGCATTTTCTCTAGTGTGTAACTTGACAGGTCAACCATCTCAGAGGTTGCGTTACCGCGTGCCATGTAATAGTTTCCCCACTTAACCTCTATACCAAAGGTCTGTTCAAGACCTAATTTATAAAAGCCAAGTTGTAGTGTGCTGGAGGGTGTTTGCTGTGATGTTTTGAGGTCACAAATGACCAGTTGTCCTTCAACTTCGAACACGCGGTCAATAATCATCTTAACTGGCACACCTTCGACCACTGGTGTCAAGGCAAGCTCAACGCCCTTGTTGCCATTTGGAGCAGTCCAAATCTTCCAGTTAGGGTTGGCTTGACGCCAAGCGATATAACCCTCAACCCATTTAGGACCAGCCTGTTGCCAGAAGTTTACATCTTCTTTGTTTGGATTAGCCTTAGTGGCGCGACCACCAACACGTGCATTGGTTAAGTCGATATCACCTTTGGACTCTATCCATGCTTTATCCCATAGGGATTGTGCTATACTCATGAGTTCTCCTTATCCCAAAGTTCACAGGCAAGGTGGAAGGATGACCCTCCAGTAGACCAAACGGATGGGGCTTCCTGCTTATTGAGCAGTCTGCCTAAGTAGTATTGATATCCACAAGTCATATAAGTGCTGAAAGCACTATAGGACATATGTTCTGGTAGTTCATATTCCTCAAGTTTTATTGTCATGTCGTAAGTATAGGTTCGGGTTGGTATCCTGTCAAGTCTTTATTTTTAGCAAAAGAATTGACCTATTATTTTGAGTTGTGTATACTTACATTAAGTACTTAATACAAGTACTTATATTAAGAAGCCTTTGGCTTCTATCGTATATATACTATGTAGATTATATATCTAAGGAGTACTATGTCAAATGTATTTTGGGCAGTGTTTTTTGGTTCAACTTTAGGAATGTTTACAGTTCGTTTAGCAAGCTTAGTTATTGAAGATTGGCGCGAAAAGCGCAGACACAGCAGGGTTCTTGACATGCTGGAAGCGTTAGAAGATTCAGATTTTGAAGAGTACGAGTTATAATAATAGCCTAGAAACAACAAAAGACCCCCTCGCCCTAGTATAATTACTAAGGTAAGGGGGTTTCTTGTCTGTAGAGGGGCTTCTAGCCCTTCTTAGGGCTACTTCTTGGAATCTTTACCGAACTCTACCGACTTAGGGTCTAGCGCTTTTAGGACAGGACCTGCCACTGCAGCTAATCCTGCTGAGAGCAGGGCTTTAGGCTCAGTTATTCCAGCTAGGTATAGGGCAATGACTGATGCTATTGCTGCACGTAGGTATGTTGATAAAATTGCTTGGGCTTTTATTTTATTCATTTGACTTCCTTCTTAGGTAGGGGCTTAGGGATGTTAGCCTTTACTTTATTTATTGCCTTGGGCTTACCCAACCAAGGAAACCAAGGGGAAGTATCTTGCCCTAGGGTGTCTTTGATTGAGATATGCAAATGATGATTGTGTTTATTTGAACCAGTGTATGCATGGTTGCCTTGTTTCTTGTCCCATATCCGACCTTTGTGAATTAAATACTTAACTCTATTGTCAGCTTGCAATCTTTCGAATGCATCTACGCAATCAATACCAAATGTCACATCGTGTGTGATGTCAACGCCAAAGCCTGTGTTGTGGTCGGAGTTAGGATTCTGTAACTGGTGGGCAGCAGATGGCAGGAGACCATCGCTGGCTCTGTTGCGCTTGGGAAACAATGCCGTCGCTTGACGTAGAACAGCAATTGCAGCAGGTGTGGCTTTCTTGACTACAGGTTTCATTTGTCATCTCTTCCTCGTTGTAACATTATTTGATAAAGAATTTCTACTTTGTCCTCTAAGCGAGTGACAGAATCCTTTAGGCTACTACCAGAGTTGGGCTTAAGTTCAGATAAGTAATGCTTAACCAACCACCGTACTGCGCCAGCAAATCCTGACACTATTACTATTACGGATACGGATAAGCCAGCCCATTCAGTTGCGTTCATTACATTCTGCTCCTAATTTATACGGTACGTATAGTGATAGTGATGACTCCACCAAAGCCATCGAAATTTCTATCTGGTGGTGTCATGCGATTGAATCCTACTTGTTCGATTACAGCCTGACGTGATTCACCTGTTGATAAATCTTGCCAAGTAAACACGTCTCCCGTTGCTTCTAAATCTTCTAGCAATTGAATACGTTGGAATGCTCGTCCTGTGTAACCAGTTGTGACGTTGTATCTATCTGTCTCAATGTCAAAGCAATAGACAGGGAACTGAAGGATACGCTGACGTGGTGTAGCAATGGTTGCCTTTGCTTGGTATCCCTTAAAGACTGGACCCTTAGATGTATCTGTTGCATCACGGTTCACAATAAATTTATAGGCTACATACTCTTGGCTAGCTGTTGGTTTAGAAGTGGTTACCTCTACGGAAGCTACGTTGATATCATATGATATGTGGTCATACTCAACACCATCTTTGTCTACAGTTTCTAAAGTCATAGAACCGTAGGTGAAGTCACCACGTCCCAGTAGACGCTTAAAGTTTTTAGGCTCAAGGGTTCCATATCTGATATAACCAGTAGTAATTGAACCTGAAGCTGCTAATGTAGAAGTAGATTGAATTACTATTCCATTGCTAGTAGATGTTGTATATGCTATCTGATTTGAGTTACCTATGAAATCTACGCTTGTTGCGTAACCTGCTATATCTGTGAAGTTTGCGTCTGTTGCATATGCAAAACGCAACGGTTCTGTTTCGTTACCTAAATCAATCCTATACAAGCCAGCAAATGTAGCTACGGTTCCAGTTACATATATAAATCTATCGCGGAAAGCAAAATCTAATCCTGTATTATCGGCCTCAATAATTAGCGGACCATAAGATACTGAACCATCTTGGTCTGAGATAGTGGCTACACGTACACCTTTAGAGGTGCCAATGATTAAGTAACCTAAATACTCTTCAATTCTATTTACTACTTCTCCGTAGGGCAATCGTGCTGCGACAACACCAGAGGTTAAGGTTGGCATAGCGCCAGCAGTGGAGAGGGTGAATTTATAGATAGCAGAAATTCCACCAGCGTATCCAGCGGTATAGATAGCAGAGCCACCCTCAGTGATAGATGTCCAAGTCCAAGAACTATTAGGGTGAGTGTAAACTGGGGTAGGTAGGCTAAGAGAAGAACCGTGTGGTCCAGTTAACTCATAAACACTGGCACCGATACAACCAACAAGACGTTGCTTTACCCATTCAATAACTACATTAGAACTACCAGTTAAGTAATACTCTGACATCGCAGAAGTGCTGCTGATATTACCAGTATGGATACGAGTAGCATCTGCTACATACACACGACTACCGTCAGTAGTGACATCAATAATATCGCCTCTGCCAGTGGTTGAATAAGTAACAGCATTGCCAGCATTGTCAAAATCTTTAAGGGTTGTAGTACCTGGAATCCAAGCAAGGACTTTATCTGTTGTATTGTATCTGCAAGATTTTAACTTATAGATACCAGTAGATACGTTAGACAAATTAGCGCTTTCTTTAAGTAAAGTAACTTGACCTTTAGTCCATACGTCTAAATTAATACTGTTGGCAAAACGATTCTTTACATTCTCACCAGATGATGGGTCATAAAACTTAATGCCTGTACCTGAATGAAAAGATGATTGACTTCTAATCCACCAACCAGTAAGTGACTGTTCACCAGGTTCTGCCTGATTGTCAAATTGGTCTTTCTTGTAAGGTGCAGTCTGTCGCTGGTATGGCCTGTTGTCACCAATAGCATAGATGAATGGGATTCCACCAATAGCTACATCGTATGCAATATCTGTGTTCTGCCAAATTGCTGACGATGAAACAATTCCAAGGTCAACTGCAATGGCACGCGTTGCACGACCTTCTGTGATATCTCTTCCAGCCACCGTAGCTCCTTTAATTGGGAATAACTTCAATTTTTATATCAGGAATTATGCTGTTCAGCCGTTAGGCAATTTCATTAACCTTTTAAGGTTGTTAGAATTGCCTGTGCTTTGCGCATTTCAAGAGTCTCGGTGCGAATTGATTTTACACAATCATCGGCAGTCCATAAATCGGAGAGCAATTCAACATCTGCCAAATCTAAAATGGTGCCGATAGTTGCGTGCTTATCTGTTGCGCCTTTGTATTGCAAAAGGTGAGCAGGGTATGCAGTTGGCAAGTTTGCAAGCATTTGTGTGTATAGAGTGATATTTGCTTGATACTGTGCAACTTCTGCCACTCTTGCTTCAAGCGGTGTTAGTTCTACTACAGGCGGTTCTTGGGGTGCTGTTGTCATTTTCTTTCCTTTGTTAGTTGTGGGTTAAATAAATGCTACGCCGTAACCAGTACTAGTGGGCAAGGTGGCAGGGTTTGCGTACTTTGTGCCAAAGCCTGCAGACCAAGGGTAAGTTGAAATATATGGTGTGCTGTAGGTTGCTACGGCGATATCTGTACCTGCTGGGTTGAAGGCCACGCTGAAACCAGTACTAGTGGGCAAAGTTGCAGGGTTGGCGTACTTGGTACCGAACCCCGCTGACCACGGGTAGGTTGAAATAAATGGTGTGGTGTCGTGTGCTACGGCGATAACGTTACCTGCTGGGTTAAAGGCTACGCTGTTACCATTGGAAGAAGGCAAGGTTGCAGGGTCTGCATACTTGGTTCCAAAGCCCGCAGACCAGGGGTAAGTTGAAATAAATGGTGTTATTGCGTGTCCAACGGCGATATCTGTACCTGCTGGGTTAAAGGCTACGCTGCGACCACTACCAGCAGGCAAGGTGGCGGGGTTTGCGTACTTTGTGCCAAAGCCTGCAGACCAAGGGTAAGTTGAAATATATGGTGTGCTGTAGGTTGCTACGGCGATATCTGTACCTGCTGGGTTGAATGCTACGCTGTAACTAATGAAAGCAGGCAGGGTTGCAGGGTTTGCGTACTTTGTGCCAAAGCCTGCAGACCACGGGTAGGTGGAAATATATGGTGAGCT
>JBBRXZ010000004.1:0-31467 GCA_038238095.1 Saccharimonadales bacterium (SeqCode) | reverse complement strand
TGAGCACTTGGCTAGAATCTCTAACCAATAAAGTGTTACTAGTGGAAAGCCGGATGCGAGAAATCCGCCTGTCCGGTTTAGCCAGGGGCTTTCCTCTGCGGGATATATTGTTTCTGAACGCAGAGGGAGGTCTACTGTGAACGAAAAACAAACATCTCAGCAGAAGTCGGTACGACCGACAAAAAAACAAAAGGAACTGTTGGGGTTTATAGAGACGTTTATTGGCGAACATGGCTATAGCCCCAGCTACCGGGAAATCATGAGCGGACTGAATTATACATCGGTGGCGACGGTTGCCCTTCACGTAAATAATCTGATCAAACGTGGCCATTTGCGTAAGCGGGACCATTCGGCACGCTCTTTGGAAGTCGTGGCTGCCAGTGAACAACCTAAAATTACTTCTAATCAGATTGCGCCTGGCGAAGAAAAGTGGCTGGTAGAGAAGGTGGAGCATGCTTTCGTGCAAGTGGAGAGCCTAGGCAGCGAGCTTAAAGGCAGTAGTTTAGACCACTTGTATGTTTTGCTTGGCGCTCTGAAGGTCCTGGGGCTGGAAGGTGCGGCCCAGAGCTTTATGCCGCGGCTAAGCGCCCTCAAACAACGCCAGACTCCGTAGAAATGACCAGGCCTCTGTTTACGAAGAAAGTTGTACAAACTACAATGGACAGTGCTGAGGCTTTAGATTTATTATCAGTACGCTATATATCGCGTGGTGCAAAATATCGAAGCACTAGCGTAATTGGGTAAGCAGGGTGTAATTCCCTCACTGTGCCGCAACTGTAAAGTCAGAAAACCAACCATATAGCCTAATCAAAACCTTCGAGCAAAGGCCTAATGACACACGTTTTAATACTGTATCGTTCCCTCCGCTTGAAGTGTTTTCAACGGAGGTTTTTTGTTCTCTAAATTAAAAAATCAGTTGCGACCCTTCGGACTGCTTACAGCCGGTCTGGTAATAATTACTCTGCTGACAACTCTGAGCGGCTTGTGGCATTACCAGTACGAGCTTGCTCATCAATCATCGAACATACAGGGGAAGAACGCTAAAGCCGTAGCCCAAACTGTCTCTGGGGGCAGCGCCAAAGCAGGATCTACATCACGCCAGAGTGATAGCCAATTAGTTAATTCAACTAATACCGGCTCTAGCGTTCCGCGGCCAGCAACCAAGCGGAGCGTTAATCAAAGCGCCGGTACCTCGCCGGCTGCCAGTGGGCCCGCCGGTAATCAATCTGCTAATGCAGTTCCGCAATCAGCCGCCATCTCTCTCACTTTAAGCGTCAATGGTAAATCGAAAGGCTTAGTCAAGCTGGCGGCGGGCAGTAATCAGTGCAACGTACTAAGCCAAGCGCTGGCTGCCAACCTGATTAGCAGCCTGGACATGCGCTATAGCTCTGAGTATGGAACGCAAGCCGTGTATGTGATTGATAGAATTGGCGATCCGGGAGCCGTCTGGTGGACCTATAAGGTCAATGGCACCGCCCCGCCATATGGTTGCGCCTATATCACCGCACATAACGGTGATTCAGTAAATTGGCAATATGTAAAAAAATAAGGAGCGAAGAATGTCCAGAATATCAATCAAACAATTAATTGCAGCTACTCTCGGCAGTTTTTTGATAGCTATGCCGCTTCCAGCCCTGGCGGCAGTCAACCAGGGTGCTCAGTCGGCTGCAACTGCAGGTATTCAGTATCTGGCAGGGCAGCAGCAGAATGACGGAAGTATTAGCGGCTTTAGCGGTGTGTCGGACTGGTCGGTAGAAGCGGTGGAAGCCGGCGGCCAAAAAGCTTTGACATTTACACACGGCGGTGCCAGCCTGCTCGATTTTTTGAAAACAGACACACCAGCTCCTACAGCACCGGCAACCGCCATTGAGCGCAAAATTATAGCCGTTGCGGCCGCTGGCGCCAGCATTACAGATTTTGGTGGAGTTAACTACGATGCCCGGCTAACCAGTCAACATACGGGCGGGCAAATTGGCGATTCGACTCTACTGAATGATGACATCTTCGGCATCATTGCTATCGATGCCGCCCATGCTACCCAATTGCAGTCTATGGCCCAGGATGGCTTAGACTATCTGCTAGCTCACCAGGCAGCTAACGGCGGCTTCAGCTACACGACTGACACCTGTGCATGGTGCGGCAGCGACAATAATGATACTGCGGCCGCTCTCGTAGCCATCTATGCGGCCGAACACCTGGGGCTGGTGCCGAGCAACCCTGCCATGAACCTTACGGCCGCTAAAACTAGCGCGCTGACTTACTTACTGAGTACTCAAAGTACTGACGGCGGCTTCAACTATGACGGTTTTAGCCCCTCTGATGGCAGCTCGACGGCCTGGAGCCTGATGGCTCTTAATACCATCGGTAGCGCCGTTTCGGCCCAGGCGCTCCTGGCCCGCAACTGGCTAATCCAAAACCAGAATTCTGACGGCGGCTTCAGCTACGGTGCGTATGGTTATACCGATAGCGACACCTCTACCACTGCCCACGCCGTTATTGCTCTACTTGGTAGTACATGGTTGCTGCGCCCGGCTCCACTTGTCTCAGTAGTCGGTCAATCGCAACCGACAATCACCAATAATCCATCCTTACCAATTAGCAGTACTAGTGGTAATAGCTCACCAAACAACTCCCAAACCAAAAACTCTGGCTCAGTGGCTACTACGACCGGTAGCGACCCAGACTCCACTACTCTAACGCAAACGGATGATACAACTGACAATACACCGCAAGTTGATGCTGAGAGCACTACCGACCAACACAAAACCAAGCTCAATAATCCAGTTGCCCTCAAAACCGATAAATCGCACACTAGCTATGCGGCCTACAGTATAATCTTGCTTGGTATTGTCGCTCTTCTCTGGTTTGTGATAGAATCACGAAAAAGCAAGGAGTAAGTTAATGTCAGCTAGCCTAAACCGCAGGACGCAAATAACCATGGCGGCTACAATCATTGCTAGTGCCGTAGTTATGCGCCTGGTGCCGCACATTCCAAATTTTGCACCTATGACAGCCGCTGCTTTATTTGGTGCCGCTTATTTGCCAAAACGTTACGCCCTGCTTACGCCGCTGATAGCCCTGGCGATAAGTGACTATTTGTTGCTCTACATCAGTCCGTTTAGCGTCCCGATCTTTAATTTCAGCCATTTGCAACCACTTAGTGCAATGTTTAATGGCACTACCGCGTGGGTGTGGGGCAGTTTCATGGTCAGCGCCTTGCTTGGCCTGGCTTTACGTAAAAAACCGGGTGCCTTGCGAATTGGCGGTGTAACCTTGCTGGCATCAATTCAGTTTTACTTACTTACTAATTTTGGTGTCTGGGCGGCCGGCGCTTATGCCCGTGATCTATCCGGGCTAGTGGCCAGTTACATAGCCGGTTTGCCTTTTCTCAGCTGGACGGTGGCCGGCGATCTATTTTACACGGCTAGTTTCTTTGGGCTCTATGCGCTGGCGCTCAAGCAAACGCAAGGCCAATACTGGCAACTTAAGAAACATCCTAAACAACTGGCAGCTCACTAATCTTACCTATGCTGTAAATTAATACCATTGAGCCTTTTTACTTCAGTTCCTGACATCTAACCTCTATACCGATCCCTTTATCATTATGTGTGCCGGCCAGCTCAGGTTCAATCGTGGCATGGGTAATATTGTGCTTGTCGTTGAGTAGAAGTTTAATTACACCAATATGGTCGTGCATTTTATCCATCTGTTTGTAATTAAAGACAATGCGGCAGCTCAAAGCGGCTCGCGTGCTTGATAATCCCCAGATATGTAGGTCATTCATGCTTTTCACGTACTTCAGGACTGTAATGTCACGCCTGACGCGCTCAATGTTAATGTTTGGTGGGACTCCGTCCAGCAATATGTGTGTTGTTTCTCTTAAGACTTTCCAGGCGTTGTAGAGTAGGAACAGAGCCAGCGCCGCCGCAATTATACCGTCGACTTCAGTTTTGCGGGTCACCAAAACCAGTATTCCAGATACCAGAACACCAAGTGAAGCTAAGCTATCAAACAGCATGTCCACAAACAATATACGCTTGTTCAGATCATGTGATTCTTTGGAAAGTCGTAATGCTACCACGCCATTTAGAATAATGCCGATAATTGCGCCGATCACAACCGTCCTACCGTGCACGTAGGTAGGGTGGGTAATGCGGCTGTACGCTTCATAAAATAATGAGCCGGCCAATGCGATAGCTAGGATGGAGTTAATGAGCGCGCCGAGCAGCGTAGCTCTGCCGTAGCCATAGGTCTTTTGAGCAGTCGGCTGCTTGCGACCGACCTTACTGGCTATTAGCCCCACTAATACTTTTAGCATATCTACAAAATTGTCTGCTGCCGCTGAGAGCAGGGTTAAGCTACCGGAAAGTACGCCTACTGTTACGCGCACGATCACCAGTACAGCATTTACAAACAGTGCAAACCATAAACTGTCGTCATCGTCGGCTTCCGTTGCCATAGACTAAGCGGGGTTGATTATCAGGATTGCGCTGACAGCTGCAGGCACTAGGATTGCGATCGCTAGCACTTCTCCGTCGGTAGGTGTCTTGCTAGGCTTCGTGTTAAAACGTGGATGACTCATAGCGTAGCCTTTTTCTTTTCATCGTTAGATTTGCCTGCATTGACTTCATAGCTGGTGTTGGTGGCTTCAAAGAAGTTTACAAGCTGCAAGGTGTCATTAGCTGTGGCCATCCACTTGGCCGGGTTGCTGACGTGGTAATGAGCCTCAAAGCCCAGCTCTTCTAAGCGCCGATCGGCCAGATATTTCACATACTGATTAATATAATCGGCATTCAAACCCAGTATGCCGTTAGGCAGCAGGTCTTTGTTATATTCCGTCTCCATCTCGACGCCTTCCAGAACCATACTTTTTATTTCCTCAGCGAACTCCGCTGTTTGGAGGTCTTCGTTTTCCTCAAGAACAGTTAAGATTAAGTTAATACCGAATTTCAGGTGCAAACTTTCATCACGCACGATCCAGTCAATCAGCGAAGCGAAATTACGCAGCAAATTGCGCTGACGAAAACTGAGGGCCACCATAAAGCCGCTGTAAAACCAGATGCCTTCCAAAATTATATTGTAGGCGACCAGATTGCGGATAAAATCCTTTTTGCCTTCTGTGGTAGTAATATCCAACGTTTGCTCGGTCATGCGCTTGATGAACTTGGTTTCGAACTCCTCTTTACGGGCCATGCTTGGGACATCAACGTGTGCGGCGTACGCCTGGTCGCGGTCAATTGGAAAGGTTTCCAGCACGTACTCGAACGACATGCAGTGGTTAGCTTCCTCCCACATTTGTTTTGCCAGGTACAAGTGGCATTCAGGGGCATTAATGTATGGATATACCCCGAAAGCAAGCGCCTTGTTCACCAGCAGTTCATTGGGATTGAAGTAGCTCATAAGGAACGTCAGGGCATGACGTTCTTCATCGCTCATTTTCTTCCAGTCCGACAAATCCTGCCCTAACTGAATTTCATTTGGAAACCATGTGTTGGCTACCGCTTGTTCATAGAGATCATATGCCCATTGATAGTGAATTGGTTTAAGAAGCAGTCCATCCTGGATGCCCGTGCCTAAGATTTGCATAGCTATTCCTTTCCCTGGTGAGTAATTAATATTATTGGCAGCCTTCGCAGGCGAAAGCATCTTGGGGATCAGCTAGTCCATTGTCGTCTGCAGGCGTAGTTGCGGGACGCATTTTTCGTAATTCTGCCGCCATTGCCTCGGCTATTTTTTGAAGCTTATCTTCCAGGCCTTCGTCGTTATCGTCCAGAGTGTCCACCTCGTCCATAAGTTTTTGAACCTTAGAGCTTTTAGATGTTGTCATTCGGGCCTCCTTAATTGATGCGCGCAAAGCCAAAACCGGTTTTCTTAGGACCGAGACCCGCTGCTTTATTAACTTTTACGGTACTTTGTTCGGCGGTATGACGTGGCTTAACGTGCAGGTAATATGTGGTCTTTAGCCCCCTTTTCCAGGCTGAGCAGTAAATATTTACCATCTCGTCAATGTCACGAGTTTCCAGGTACATGTTGCGACTGATTGCTTGGTCTACCCATTTCTGAGCGCGAGCGGCCACCTCGATAAAAGCATAAGGACTTAACTGGAAGCTGGTTTTGTAGATCTCCTTAATGCGTTGCGGAATGCCCTCAATCTCGGTTAAGTCACCCTGCAGACGTAACACATCTTCCTTAACTTGTTCCCATAAGCCTAGACTCTTAAGATCACTCACTAAGTTGACGTTTACTTCCAGGAACTTGCCGTTGAGAGTTGCGCGGCTGAATATCTGACTGAACTGCGGATCGAGCCCCGGCGTCGTACCAGCCACATGGGCAATATTAGCCGTCGGGGCAATAGCCATGAGAGTGGCGTTACGCATACCTTTTTTGACTTTGACACGCAGCTTTTCCCAGTCCATACGCGTTTTACGCGTGATGTCTAGCTTGAGCTTACGGTCTTGGGCGGCTATATCAAGAGTGTCGATAGGCAACAGACCTTTGCTCCAGCCCGAACCTTTAAAATTCGGGTAGCTGCCACGTGCTGCTGACAGGTCAGCGCTGGCGTTGATTGCCTGGTAGCTCACGAACTCTATAAGCCGGTCTATTAGGTCGTAAGCCGCTTCACTTTCATAGCTATGCCCCAGCTTTTCGATAACATCGGTAAAACCCATGACGCCGAGTCCAAGCGCACGATTTTGCTTATTGCTATTCATGGCTTCAGGAATCGGTGTCTTAGTAATATCTACCAGGTTGTCTAGCTGACGAACGGCTGAGCGGGTACTTTCAGCGAGTCTATCCCAATCCCATGTCTTATCTTCCTTGAGGTGTGCCGACAAGTTGATGCTGATCAAGTTGCATACGGCAATATTCTCAGCATCCTGCGGCAGGGTAATCTCAGTACATAAGTTCGATAGATGGATGGTACCTATGTTGTTATTTAAGGCACGCACATTAATGGTGTCCTTCCAGGTTAGCCAGGGATGAGATGTGGCTTGCAAGGTCATTAAAATTTGCCGGAACTGTTTCCGGGCGCTTATTTTCTGAAAATCGCTCATTTTACCAGCCTCGGCCAGAGCAATATATTCACCGTACCGCTTGCTAAAGGCCGATCCATACAGCTCGCACAAATCTGTTGTTTCGGCCGGATCAAACAAATACCAAGCTTGATTTTTCTCCATCCGCTTCATGAATTCGTCGCTGATAAAAACGGCCGTATTAGCTGTACGGGTGCGTAAGTAAGGGTCGCCGGAGTTTTGCTTAAGATCGAGGAATTGTGGGAAATTGATGTGCCAGTTTTCCATGTAGAGGGCAGCCGCGCCGGCTTTCTTACCCTTACGGCTTACGGCTCGAAGTGCCGCATCAACTACATTCATAAAGGGAATCGGTCCAGTCGATACGGTATTAGTGCTTTTGACCGGTGAACCTTCGGCCCGTAATTTTGTCATACCGATGCCAATGCCGCCCGTACCTTTGCTCATCCACATCACGTCACGAATGCCTTTGGCTATGGATTCTATATCGTCTTGTATTTCCATCAGGAAACAGTTGCTTAGCTGCGGAAATGAGCCGCCAGCGTTAATACGCGTCGAGCCACCCGGTGAGTATTCCAACTTGCTCATATGTTCGTAAAAGTTAAGTGCTGCTTGGGTAGGATCAGGTTCGTTAAAGCTCAGACCCATCGCGATACGCATAGCCGTAAACTGCGGTGTTTCAATTGGTTCGGCATCCTCCCGCCGGAGGGAGTAGCGGTTTTTGCTGGTTATTACGCTTAAATACTTCATGAGTTTATCCCTTGAGGGGTCAAGTGCTTCGGCCAAATGTTTTACGTTAAACGTCTTGTTATTCATACGCTCGTCAAGCAGTTTGTCCCTGATACCCAGCTCTAGATATAGTGGAAATTTAGTGACGTGCAGCTTTTTTAATTCGGCTTCAGTGTCGTAGTCGCCAAGTATATTCTTGTAAATGTTTTTTAAAAGTAAGCGGGCGGCGATGATGTCAAAATCGGGGTCGTCTTTGACGTTTTGCAGAGCGGTTTGGATGACCGCTTCATCGAGCTGTTCGGTAGTAATGCCATCGAATAGTGTTAACTGTACTTCCGTGGCAATTTGGACCACTTTGGCAATCTGGTCATCCAGCCCACGACTGGCTCGCTCCAGCGCTTTGTTAATTCTGTTGGCGTCGAACAGTACCCTTGAGCCGTCGCGCTTGACTACGTTAATGTTCATAGTATTCTCCTTTTAGCCCGTTGCCCGTTTTTTGGCAACAACAAACTAACTGTCCGCGTGCCGACGGAACATATTTTGATATTAAAAAAGCCACCTCGAGGTGGATGGAGTTATCTTCTGGTGCCAATGCATAACCAGCGCCCATGCTCCTTGCTCGAGAATTGAAAGATAACAGGCGGTCTGACTTGTCGCTTGAGAGCGCATCGCAGTTACGGCATAGCGTGGAGTCTCACCACTTTTCCTCTGTCAAAGCCGGGTTCCGAAGCCCGGTATCTCCTGGCGCTACAGTGTTGCTCTAATACACCATATATAGCGCGTACATTTGATAATATGCCCTATATGCGGGTTAGTCAATGACATTAGCGTAATAGAATTTACTACATGATCTTAATATATTTTAAGGAGGCAGGGTCTTTTAGAAATTTTTTAATGTCCGCTTTGGCTCCTTCATCATGATTACGGATGCTGGCGTTCCAAGTAGCATTTATTTGTTGTTTAAAAGAAACGCTCGGCCTTCGGAAAACAGCTTATAATTAAGTCATGGACAAACGGATAATCTACCTGATGACTCCGATACCTAAACCGAAATGGTGCTGCAGAGGGTATACGATTGAGCTCTAATAGGATTGGTATCTATGCCGGGACGTTTGATCCGGTGCATGCCGGGCATATTGCTTTTGCGTTGCAGGCTCTACAGGCGGCCAAACTGGACAAATTGTATTTTTTGCCGGAGCGGCGGCCCAGAAACAAGCAGCATGTTGAGCATTTTGGCCATCGGGTAGCCATGCTAACGCGCGCAGTGGCGCCGCATCCGCAGTTTGAGGTCTTGGAATTGGTTGATGTCAGCTTCAGTGTGGAGCGGACATTGCCTCGATTGGAGCGGGAATTCGCCGGTGACCAGCTGGTGTTTCTATTTGGCTCAGATGTGGTGACTGGTTTGGCCGACTGGCCGAAAGCTGACCGGCTGCTGGACAGCTCGGAATTAGTCATCGGTTTGCGCCACAAAGATGACCGCGACAATGCACACAAGATCATTGAAGCCTGGCCAACTCAACCCAAGATGGTAACAATGTTTGACAGCTATGCGCCCCGTGTATCGTCAGGTTCAGTCCGGGAGGCATTACGAAAGCATCAATCGACACAAGGACTGCTAACCAGCGTGGAACGCTACAGCGACCGGCATTGGCTCTACGTCAGTTTAGCGTAAAGCCTGGAAAGTTCTAGCTTACTGTCCGGTGGTGGCTGGGGTTGTCTGGGTGGTTTGCGCAGCGCCGCTGGCTTTGGAGGAAGTGGAGGGTGCTTTTTTGGCGATCTCAGCCTTGATGACTTGCTCGAAGGCAGCGACAGTCTGTACCTTTTTACCATCTAGGAGTTTACCATCTAAGAAGAATGCCGGTGTACCTTCGACCTTTAGTTTAGTTCCCTCGGCTACATCGGCGTTTATGAGGTCATTAACCTTGCTGCTGGCAAAATCTTTTTCAAACTGTGCCGTGTTCAGACCCAGCTGGGCCGCGTATTGTTTGAAATATGAGGCCGGGTCAGTTGCTTTGGCCCACTGGTTTTGATTTTCGTACAATAGGTCATGCATCTCCCAGAACTTATCCTGCAGCGTGGCGGCCTCGGCAGTACGGGCTGCGGCAAAGGCGTTAGGGTGAAGGCCTACCAGCGGGAAATTACGGAATTGGAAGTGAATCTGCTGGTCAAATTCGCTCTGAACCTGTTTGAGTATGGGATAGTATTGGCCGCAATAAGGGCATTGGTAATCACCGTACTCTATGAGCGTCACGCCAGCTTTGCCTTGGCCTTGCAAGTGCTGGGTCAATTTGGTAGCGTCCGGTGCCTTGCCGGGAGCACTCGTTTTATTGGCGCTAAGAGCGAAGATACCAACGAAAACCAGAATGATTATAACGATTACACCCCAAAACTGCTTTGACATAAAGTACTGCTCCTATCTTTGCTTACTAAAGTATACAATACATAGCTTACAGGCCAACCTTCCAAATTAGCTCCAATGATTATAAGCTTGAGGTAGTCATGACTGATTTTATTTTGGCAATTATTCTACTCATTCTAGCCTTAGGCGGTGTGGTGGTACGGAAAACCTATTTCTATATTCCGGCGCGTGAACTCAAACGCCAGGCTGCCAACCAGGACCGCAATGCAGTTCAGTTGTACCGGGCGGTAGCCTTTGGCAACAGCCTGCGCGGGCTGTTGTGGCTTTACATAGGCCTGACTAGTGCAGGTAGTCTGGTGCTGATGGCGAGGGTACTGCCCGTTTGGGCCGGGCTGCTGATTGTCGGCCCGTTACTTTGGATAACTTTCTCCCTATTGCCAGCCACTCGTTCAACAAAAGTAGGGACCTGGCTGACCATGATAGTGACGCCGACCATAGCCTGGACGTTAAACTATCTACATCCCTTGCTAAGTCGGGGGGCCGATGTAGTCGAGCGGCGTTACACGGCGCCGGCTCATACCAAGCTGTTTGAGCTTAATGACTTGCTGGAGCTGATCGAACGGCAGCAAGACCAGTCCGATAACCGCCTGTCTGCCCAGGAGCTGGAAATCGTCAAAAGAGCCTTGAGCTTTGATGATTACAAAGTCAGGGATGTGCTGACGCCGCGCAAACAGGTCAAAACAGTGCTGGCCGATGATACGGTAGGGCCTATATTGATCGATGAGTTGCATAAAAGTCACCAGAGCTTTGTGTTGGTACGTGAGAAGGCCGCCAAAGGTAAAGGGGTTATTGTCGGAACGCTGGAATATAACAAGCTGGATCTGAAAAGCACCGGTAAAGTGCAAGACGTGATGAACCATACACTATACTATGCTCACGAAAACGATAGTCTGAGAGAGGCTTTTCAGGCTTTTTTTGCTACCAATAGCCCCATGTTCGTAGTAGTAAATAGCTTTGAAGAATACGTTGGCATTATAACTGTCAAGGCTATGCTGCATCAGTTGCTGGGCAATGTTTTTGATGAGGACTTTGACCAGTATGATGACCTTGGCGCCGTGGCCGCCCGCCATCCGTCCGGGCAAAAGAAATTAAAAAAGTCCGCCGATCATGCCGACCAAGACCCTGTTAAAACAGAGGACGAAGTGGTAGAATAACACCTTATGAGAACTTTAAGCAGTGAAGTCAAAGACCACATTGGCAAGGTTGTTCATATTGAAGGTTGGCTGCACAAAAAGCGCCTCCTAGGCGGCCTGACATTTATAAATGTCAGGGATCGCCACGGCCTGGTGCAGGTAGTCATTCAGGATAAGAACGAAGTCGAAAAGCTGCGCGGACTGCAAATCGGTACTGTCCTTAGTGTCGATGGCACCGTAGTTGAAGAGCCTCGTGCTCCGGGCGGTGCAGAACTCCACGACGCTAAACTAACTGTCCTAATACCCGTGGAAGCCGAACCGATTATAGAAATAGATAAACCGCTAAGCCATAAACCCGATAACCTCGACACCCTGCTAGATAACCGTCCGATTGGTCTGCGTAATCTGCAGGAAAGTGCCATCTTTAAAGTACAGGCCAAAGTACTTGAGGCCTTCCGTACTTATTTCGCCGATAATGACTTCACTGAAATTAATAGTCCCAAGCTGCTGGCAGAAGCCACTGAAGGCGGGGCGGAAGTTTTCAAGCTCGATTACTTTGGCAAAACCGCTACGCTGGCCCAAAGTGCGCAGTTTTACAAACAAATAATGGTGGGCGTTTTCGAGCGGGTGTTTGAAACCAACCCGACTTACCGTGCCGAACCAAGTGCCACAACCCGTCACATGACCGAATATATTACCATAGATGCCGAGATCGGTTTCATTGGCCTGGAAGAGCTGCTGAACTACGCCGGCAACTGTCTGATATCCGTGGTTAATAAGGTGCGGCAGGACTGTCCTAATGCACTAAAGATGTGGAATGTGCCGGACTTTGTATTGCCTAAAACCGGCGAAGAAATTCCCCGTCTGAGTATCACAGAGATCCATGGAATGTTCCTGGATGCTACAAAAGAAGACCATACCGGCGAAGACGATCTGGCGCCGGCAGAAGAGCGCTGGATCTGTGATTATACTAAGAAGAATTTGGGCAGTGAAGCTGTGCTGGTCACTGGTTGGCCGTCAAAAAGCAAAACCTTCAAATTCTATCACCGGAAAAATGAGCAGGATCCTGGGTTGGCTGACCGGGCCGACCTGTTGTTCCGGGGTATAGAAATCGCAACTTTAAGCATGCGCGAGCATCGCTACGACCGCTTGATCGCCCAGCTTAAAAATTTGGGTGGCGATCCAAACAGCGCCGGCTATGCTCCTCTGTTAAGTGTCTATAAGTTCGGTATGCCGCCACACGGCGGCTGGGGCTGGGGCCTGGAGCGAACCGTCGAAAAGATCCTTAACCTAAACAGTGTCAAAGAAGCCACTCACTTCCCCCGTGACATCAACCGTCTGTCTCCTTAACTATTTCTTAAATTTTTTGCCAGGAGCCATGATTTATGAGAGCATAGAAGTATGAGCCAAGACGTCATCAACATTCCCGACAACCCTATCAAGGTTCGTACCGTTTCTCCCAAAGCACCGGATATTAAACGTATAATTTCCATCATTAATAACGCTAGTTAAGTTATGCCTCGCCCCACCAAGTACGGGGTGGCAATTATTGATACTAATCTGATTGATTACGCTTTTAAGTCTCGCACTAAAGATATGGCTGCCCAGGTGCTGCGTAAAATCAGCCAGATCTACACTCTTGTAATTTCAGAGTACCTGCGTTTCGAAATCTATAGAGGCCTGGCGATGGACAGGATCTCCTCTGCTAAAGTGCTAGTTGACTCTTTCCCAGCGTATGCGGTCGATAAGGCAACTCTTGACACTGCCGCCGCCCTCACGACCTGCTACGAACGAGATCCGGCCACCAAGAGCAGCCGTAAGGCAATTGCCGACGGAGATATTATTCTTGCCGCTACCGCCTTTATTAACAAATTCATCATAGTCACAGCCAATCGAGCAGATTTTCCAGCACCTTATTTTGACGAAATCCAGTTACATAAAATAAAAGATCAAAAGGGCAGGGTCTGGGCCTTTTACGAGTTGCGCCCAGACCTCATTTATCTAAACAGTATGCTGGATGTGTGTTATCCAAAACTTAAGTTGTGAAGAATAATCCGAGAGAAAAGCGATACTTTGGTTTGACGGCATGCTTAGAGTTGCCTTGGACTTTATGAGGTTTGCAAAGGAGACAGCCCGAGCGTTGGGATTTGTTGCGGTGACGTTTGTGATTAGCCATACATTTAGTTTAGCGTACGTAAAACTATGACCCTCAGCCATTAAAGAATTCGAGTTTGTTGGGGTCAACTTTTTCGAATGAATTGATGATATCGATAAGTGGCTTTATATTGCTTGTTGCTTCGTAGTAGGCATCCCATCTTACTAAGCTGTTATTTATAGTAAAGAATAAAGCTGCCAGCTCGTTATTACTTGCGTATACAGGGCCGAACTTGCTGTCGGCTACTTTGTGGCAAGCTGTTAGCCGGGTCAGATCATTCGGATTATCCACGCATTCTGGTGGCTGGTGCTGGGCAGGCAAGGCTACAATGTCAAATGACTCGCTATTGGGTAGATTATCTTTTAATGTATCGTCGAGGCGATCAAAACGTATAAAGACATTAGGTACTTCATTATCATCACCGCTGCTTATACCCAATTCTGCCAGTCTGAACTTTTTGTGATAACTACATGGCAAATACACGTCAAAGTTAATTGACTTGGCAGCCTTATGCGAGAAGTTATAAAGACCTTCGTTTTCTTTATAGTTTTCTGTCGGCATGTATGCACACCTTGGAACATTCTTGGTTTGCTGAACCGACTTGCTTTGACTTGTAGTTGTAGCACTTTCTTTACGCATGTCATTCTTGTCCCACACATACCAGCCAACTAAACCGACAAAAGATATACAGAACACTACAAGTACGATTATTAAAGCGCTAAATCCATATTCATTAATTTTCTTCAAGTCACATTCCTTATTATGCTTATGGCAGCAGTATATACTCTGGCTTAAGGCATGCCAAGAACTTATTAAATATGATGAGGTAGACTTTTTTTCAATTGGCCCCGTGCATTATATGTATAAGAAAGCACAATCCTTATATAATGGCTGGAAAATGAGCTAAAAGTTACCTGACAGTCTTACTGTAATAATTAGGCTGGAGGCGTATACTGCGGGCATAAAATAAGGAGGAATTATGGCAGTAGGCATTATACATTTTGAAATTCACGCTAATGATATTGGGCGGGCCAGGAAGTTTTATGGAGACTTGTTTGGTTGGAGTTTTGAACAGGCTAACGTGGGGCAGATGGAGTATTGGCTGATCCGCACCGGCCGGACACCGGCACGTGACGGCGAGAAAGTGGGCATCGACGGCGGTTTGCTGGCAAAAAACGGCAAGGACGCCGGTGAAGGCGCCTCGCCCAACGCTTTCGTGTGCACCATTCAGGTAGAAGATATTGACGCTACGATTGAGCAAGCGACTAAGGCCGGGGCTGTCGCACAAATGTCGAAGGATAATCTGCCGGGCGTCGGTTGGCTGTGTTACTTCAAAGATCCCGAAGACAACATCTTTGGCGTGTTGCAAGCCGAGATTCCCGATCAGAAGTCTATGTAAAGGGCCTGGCCAAATATTATAACTTTGTTATAATAATTTCTAGCTTGCTAGAAAGAAATTTCGAGCGAGCATTACGAAGTAAACGGAGCTCATAATTTCACGATGACACAAAAGATAATTCAGATTGGCTCGAGTGCCGGCGTTACTATTCCGAAGAAGCAGCTCAAAGACCTGGGACTGAAGGTTGGCGACGAAGTAAATATCGAGCTTCGGCCTACCAGGGCTAAGCTTAAGAAATTTGCCGATGAGCTCGATAAGTTCATGGATCTATACGATCAAGACCTCAAAAACCTGGCCCAGCGATGACCCGTTATTTAGCTGAAGAAGAGATCCTGTTGGCTCATTTCAAGCTGATTGAACGTTACGGGGGTGCCCATGGAGTGCGTAGTCGTGAGCGTATTAAATCGGTAGTAAACGCCCCAAAGCAGGCGGTGTTTGGCACTGAGCAATATCCTGATTTATTTGAAAAGGCGGCAGTCTACGCGCGCAATATTATTGGCGACCATCCTTTTAACGATGGTAATAAACGTACTGGCATTACGGTGGCAATTATGTTTCTGCAGCGTAACGGGCAAAAGTTTAAGGCCAAAAAGGGTGAGCTGGAAGACTTTGCCGTGCGAATCGCTATAGAACATCCAGACATCCCAGCTATTGCCGCTTGGCTTGAAAGGCATACCACATAGCATGGCTAGAGCCGGAAGCTGCAGTTCACGTTTAAGCCACTTTGATGTAATCATGTCCCTGACTCATGCGGAAGTAGTGTTTTTAAACCCCATTTTGATATAGTGAACGGATGCATATACTATTTATTCAGACTGGCGGCTCCATCGATAAAAATTATCCTAAGTTGACCAAAGGTTACGCCTTTGAAATTACTGACCCCGCCGTTAACGCTATTTTGGACAGAGTTAAACCTTCTTTTACTTTTGAAGTTATCCAATTGTTAAAAAAAGATAGTCAAGACATGACAGAGTCCGATAGGGAGTTATTGGCCGCCACTATTCAAAAAACAAAACATAACAAAATTATCATTACCCACGGAACTGATACAATGATTACGTCTGCAGCATATTTGGCAAAAAGTTCTACTGGTAAAACAATAATCTTAACAGGATCGGTAAGGCCTGAAAGGTTTAAAGATACCGATGCCGATTTTAATGTTGGTACTGCCGCTGGTGCGGTGGGATCATTGCCTCATGGTGTATACATTGCTATGCATGGCAGAGTACTCCCCTATGATAAATCTATACGAGATCTAAGGTCTGGTCGGTTCGTCGAGAAATAGAAGGCTTCTACTTCCTGTGCTATCGCCATCAAAATATCTACTTAGTTCGAATCTAAGAGAGGGTGGCATCAGTAGTTGAAAGCCGGTTTTTTTGCTAGACTGAGCGGGAGTATAAGCATATGCGTCATAAGAAAACAATTGAACCTGAAAAGTCTGCCGAAGAAGAGGCACTCAAAGCCCGCGTCGATGCCATGATGGATGCGCGGCGGGCCGACAATGCGGTTAGTCCCGGTGCAGAAGTATCTATTAGTAAAAAGTCGCCTGCCGAGACAGAAGCAGCAGAGGTTAGCCCTAAGGAGCAGCCAAGCGCGCCGCCACTTCCGGGCAAGTTGCTTAAGCAGCTGCCTGTAGAGGAAAAAATACCCGAGCCCCAGAAGCCATATATAATTCCGGCAAGTAATTTGTCAATTGACAAGCTGGACGAGCTTACTAAGGGCATAGGTAATGCCGGAAAGTCAGTTGAATCACCGGTGTCAACACCGGCGGAAACAGCAGCTGAGCTTGATCACGATGATGATATTGAGGCAAAGACTAAAACTGATGAATTTAACGACCTGGCCACCGACAACGCCGTGGATGACATTGTGGCAAAGGAGGGCGACATAGTACTGGCGGCGGAAGACACTGCCAGAGTGACGCGGTTCGACAAACCAGCTAAGCTAAAACTCCCCGACTGGAAGGACAAAGCCCGGGCAATGCTCAAAAACAAATGGACCTGGCTCGGTGCTCTGGTGGTGCTTGGAATCCTTCTTGGACTATTGCCCGTGACGCGCTACAAATTACTCGGTTTAATTATAAAAAAATCAGTTACCATAACAGTGCTGGACAGCAAAACCGCATCGCCGCTCAGCAACGCGGCGGTCCAATTAGCCGGTGATATTATCAAAACCGATGCGAGCGGCAAAGCGCACCTGAAAGCTTCAGTTGGCCAACACAACCTGATAATCGACAAACAGTACTATCGAACTTCCCAGGTGCCATATTTCGTCGGTTTTAAAACCGCCGCTAAGCTAACAGACATCAGGTTGGTAGCCACAGGCAGGCTGGTACAAATTACCGTACTCAACAAAATTACCGGCAAGCCAGTGGAAGGCGTGCTATTAAAAGTGCTTGATACGACAGCTAAAACCAATGCCAAAGGGCAGGCTCTCGTCGCTCTGCCCACTAGAGCCAGTAGCGACCCTGCCAAGCTGTCGCTAACCGGTTATAGCACAGCTGAAATTACCATACAGGTGACCGACCGCGCTGTAAAAGCGAACAGCTTTGAACTAACGCCAGCCGGGCATATCTACTTCCTTTCAAACCTGCGCGGTAATATTGACGTTGTCAAAGCTAACCTGGATGGCAGTGGACGCAAAATAGTGCTGGAAGGTACCGGCCACGAAGATCCAAGCACCACCAGTTTGCTGGCTTCGCGTGACTGGCGCTACCTGGTGCTGAAAAGTCGCCGGGACAGTGCGGGGACGGCACTCTACCTCATCGATAGCAATTCGGACAAAATCACCCCATTTGATAACAGCAATGCCAGCTTCACTCTGGTAGGATGGTACGGCCACTCGTTTGTATATGATCTAACCCGTAACAACTTATCGAATTGGCAACCCGGCCGCCAGGCTCTAAAAAGCTATGACGCTGAAAACCTACAGCTGAACCAGCTTGATCAAAATCAAGCCGAGGGCACTGCCGCTAGCTACGCCCAGCAAAGCTTCAGTAATTATTATATTTTAAACGGCGTCGTGGCCTACAATACGCAGTGGCACACCTACAGTGCCAGCGGCTCAGATTATGATTCTAGCGGCAAAACCGACACTATTCGTGCCATCCAGCCGAACGGGCAGAACAAAAAAGACTACCAGTCGTTTCCGACTGGCGACACTAGCGATATTCAGGCGGCACTTTATGAACCACAGGCCGTCTACTACAAGGTCTATAGCTACAATGGCAATAAAACAACTTACTACGTATACGAAGATCAGGCAGTCAAGACTGCTAACGTCGATGCCGGCACTTTTAATAAAACCTACCCGACTTTCTTACTCTCTCCCGCTGGCAGCCAGACCTTCTGGACGGAACTGCGGGACGGTAAAAACACACTCTTTACGGGTGATGCTAACGCCAAAACACAGAAACAAATTGCCAGCCTCAGTGATTACTCCCCATATGGTTGGTATAGTGATAGTTACACTTTAATATCAAAAAGTAGCAGCGAGTTGTATATTATGCCTGCCGGCGGTTTGGCACCCAACCGGCCGCCGCTGAAGATTACTGATTATTACAAGCCGGCCCAAACCTATAGCGGCTACGGCTATGGCTACGGCGGTTTATAAAGGCTTTATGAGGGTTTAAAGCGTGACGATGGTCATATTGCCATCGGTGTGCAGCGAACCGCGCCAGACACGGTTAGCTAACCGGTAAGGCTTGCCCAGTTTGACGGTCTCAGTTTTATTCACGAGCCTGGCGGCTTTTAATTGGCGGACGATAAGCTCGCGCTCCTTATTGGTATCAGGATCAATCATGTGCGACACCTGTAAATTATGGCGAATGAAGGTCAGGCCCACGTCAAGCGAAGCGGCACCAACCCAGAGCAGGTCATCGTCATAAATGTGGGCCTGGCGATTATGCCAGTGGATGCTACGTATATCCAATCGTCCCTTTCTGTTATAAGTAGTTGCCCAAAAACGTACGTGATGCCGCGAAGTACTATCGCCTTCAACCGGTATTTCAAAAGCAATATCCTGCTTACGCCCGAATAAATACAGGTTGCTGACAGGAGCGTTAGGATACGACCAACCATACACGGTACTCAGTGCGTGACGAACCAAATAGCGCAGACGGTGCGGATCAGCATGGTACCAGCCCGATTTCTCCATGGTATTAATAAGCTGACGCCGGGTAGATATGATACCGATATTTAGCGGGTCGGAGGCGAAGCCGTCAGGCGTGACACAGTACAGCGGTAAATGAGCCGGCGGCCGAATAATACGAAAAAAGCGTATCAGAGCCGGTACCAATACGTAAGTTCCCAAAGCGTATGTTACCAATATGGCCCCGGCCAGCGGTAAACGCCGATCAAAATACGGAAAGATGTCGCGCACCGAAAAGTAAGCAATAACTAGCCCGGGTAAAAGGACGGCGAAGCGTTTCGCCAGGCGTAATACATACTGAATCATTAGCAGCTCTATCATACAATGAACCAACAGTCATTGTCGTTAAGCGCATGTAACTGAGTTCTAAAAAGCTTATGTCTTTATGTTATAATTCGACTGATTATGGAAGCTCAACTCGCACCGGCTCATGAAGGTCAAAAACGTACTTTGTCTAATCTGGTAATGGACGTGGTAGCACCGCCCCCCGCCGATGATATTGCCGAAACGGGTCCAGAGCCGTTGGCGGCAGCACCGGCATTGTCTGATGAGGCCAACCCATCGCTGCCTTTGCAAAAATCATCTCCAAAGGAAGCCCCAACCAAACCGAAACTGGCTGGCAGCATTTCTCCGAAGCAGTCCTCTAGCGGTGTTACGGCAGCGATTATAGCCACAGTTATTATTGTGCTCGGCTTGGCACTATTGGCAGTCGTAGCCTTCCTTAAACAGAAGTAAATAATGAACGCGGAGCAAAAACTGCTTGAGCCCGGGGCCGTTGGCGTTATTCCGACTGATACGGTCTACGGTATTGTAGCGCGGGCCGATGATAAGTCAGCTGTCGATCGTTTATATAAGCTCAAAAAACGCGAAGATAAACCCGGTACTATCATCGCTGCAAATATTGAACAATTGGAAAAACTGGGCTTAAAACATCGTTACCTGAAAGCTGTCGAGCAGTTCTGGCCGGGAGCCGTCAGTATCATTATACCGACAACTGATCCGGAGCTGGCATATTTGCACAGGGGTAAAATGAGTTTGGCCGTCCGCATTCCAGACGACACCAAACTGCAAAAATTATTGCAGCAAACCGGACCGCTAGTAACTAGCAGCGCCAACCCACCGGGTGAACCGACAGCTGACACTATCCAGCAGGCTAAAGCCTATTTTGGCAACCAGGTAGATTTTTACATAGATGGCGGCGACTTATCCCAGCGTGAACCATCAACTATTATCAGAATAATTGATGACGCTATCGAAGTCCTACGCCCCGGCGCCGTCAAAATCGACGGTGCTACAATGGAGCCATGACTTTTGATGAGTATCAGAAACAAGCCCTGACGACTGTTATATCAAATGGCGATGACTTTAAAGATTTACTACATTGGGTTCTGGGTATCAACGGTGAGGCCGGCGAAGTCGCTGAAAAAGTCAAAAAAATCATCCGCGACAAGAACGGTAAAATTAACCGGCAGGATAAAGAGGAACTAGCCAAAGAAATTGGCGATGTATTATGGTACCTGGCCGTCTTTGCCCATGACCTGGGCTTTCAGCTAGATGACATCGCTAAAAAGAACCTCGACAAACTTCAAAGCCGCAAAGCCCGCGGCGTCCTGGGCGGCGCTGGCGACAACCGCTAGTTTAATATATCGAATTCCAGGACCAGGGCTTTGTGGTCGGAAATTAGCTCTTCAGACATCTGGAACCTTTCTACTTTAATTCCATCGTTAATAAAAATGTGATCACAGACTTCATTAACAGAGCTGAACTGATTATAAGTACGCTTTAAGTTATGAGTAATTGATAGATTGGTCAGCTTGTCGTTTAGGATGGCAAGTGATTTACTGTCTGGGCTCAGGTTAAAGTCTCCGCAGAGGATAATCGGCTCCTCAATTGAATCAATGGTATCAGCAATAATCTGCATTTGTCTGGCCGTCTCATCATTGCCGGCTTTGGTGTCTGGTACATGGTGGCCATGGTGATTAAGAATATGGAGCGGTTTTCCGTTGAAATCTACTGTAGCTAATTGCAGATTCCGGATATTGCCATCGTCTTTCTCAACATCAAAGTTACGCTTGTAATCACCACGGGTGAAAATGGTTTTCGTAGATACGAAGGGAAATTTACTTAAAATGGCATTACCATATTCCAGCTCGCGTTCCATGTAACGGGATGAATAGGCAGGCGACATGAACGCGTTGCTAAAGCCCGTTTCTTCTTTGATCTCGTCTAAAGTAGCAAAGAATTTGTAACCAGCCCGGCCTTTTAAGTCATTTACCTCCTGCATACAGACAAAGTCCGGCTTCTCAGTCCATAAAAAATCTATAATCTGTTGGCCAAGTTTACCGCCCCAGATGTTAGCTTGGATTATTTTCATACTGCTTGTTTCATAACTGGTCAAACGCCTCTTGTTTACGGTGGTTATACCATGTCTGGTAAGTAGAATCAGTTAGAAATTCCTGTCGGAGCCAGTCGTCTAAGCTGTTGCCGCCACCGCCGGCCATGCCGACTACCATATCGCCGTTATCCAGGTGTTTCTGGATGGTTTGTTTAAGGCTGTGGTCACGTTTCAGGGGTTTAGCGATGGAAGGGTCAGAGAGGTGCGAGATGAGCTCTGCTGGCTCAATGATGCGCTGTGCCGGATCTTCACGAGCCAGGTAGCTGGGGATCCAGTAGAGCTTACTGGCACCAGCGAAACAGTCGCCGTAGTCCTTAAGCATATAATGCTGTCGCCGGTTTGTTAACGGTTCGTATACAACAACTAGCTTTTGGCCGGTCTCGGCAGCCATCTCTGTGGAAACACTCATAGCCCCGCGGATTTTCTCGGGCGTATGCGCGTAGTCACTGTAAAGGTTAGGAATAATTTGCTCCATCCGACGGGATAGGCCGGGGAAGCTATTAGCTAGATTAATCAGTTTCTTGATGGGTTGGCCCGTAGTTTTATGCCCGGCCTGGATGGCTAACCAGGCGTCCAGCCGATTGTATTTACCCTTGAGCAAGAGTTTACCGATAAGTGGTTCCGCACTATCCAGAATAGTATCCGCGGATACTATCTCTGAACCTAGGTAATCGGCATCCTCCTGCCAGAGAAAAGTTCGTCCTGAGCGGGAGATAAACTCGCGGAAGGCTGCCTGGTAATCCTCGCGGGTCCTGAATATCTCGTGGTGGTCCCAGCTTACCCCAGTAATAATGCTAATCGCAGGCTCATAGGCCAGGAAGTTGCGGTCAAACTCATCTGCTTCGTAAACAAAATACTCACTTTTCGGGTCAAATTCGCCCATACCCGCAAAACTTGTTTTGGCGGGCAATAAATAACTTATTGGATGGCCAAGTTGCTTAAACAGCCAGGTAACCATAGCTGTTGTGGTAGTCTTGCCGTGAGTGCCGGCGATAGCGATTAGCTTAAGATTATGATCGGACAGGATCTGATTAAGCAATTCATCACGTTTGCTGGTTTTAATGCTCTGGGCAGCGCAGTAGGCTAGCTCCGGCGCGTTGGGGTCTTCTAAAGGCAGGGCAGAGGTGTAAACAAACCAATCAATCGGTTGACTATTGTGCACTGAAGCAATAGCCTCACGCGACTGGCCAATGTGGATATTGGTAATGCCATGCTTTTTCAGGTAATCAATATAACTTGAGGCCTGTTTGTCCGAACCTGAAACCGTATATCCGGCCTGATGGGCAATCTGGGCCAGCGGCCCAATGCCGGCGCCCCCTACACCTGAGAAGTAAATATGCATGTTTATAGGGTACAGCGCTTAGCGGAGAGCGTCCAGCTAGGATATAATCATTATCAAACATGAATAAACGGCACCTGCATCATTTCTGGACCCGATTCCGCGCTATTAAGCCTTGGTATTTTCTGGCTCTGTGCTTAGTAAGTAGCGTTACTTGCGTATTCGCTCTGCACTTTAATAACATACATATGATCAAGTTGAGGTCTGCTGTCTTCAGCGCAGACCAGAACAACAAAGATGTGCAAACTCCTCTCAAAGCACTTCAGGCGTATGTAACGACACATATGAATACCAACTTGAATGCCGGTAAGAACCCCGTGTATCCGCCTATACAGCTTAAATACACTTACGAGCGCTTAGTTAAGGCCCAGAGCGATCAGGTAGCGCAATCAAACGCCACACTTTACAGCGCTGCCCAGGCCTACTGTGAGCAGCAAAATCCCACCGACTTCTCCGGCCGTAACCGGGTACCGTGCATTGAACAATACGTGCAGGCCCACGACACCGCATTGACGGCTATTCCCGACGCTCTGTACAAATTTGCTTTTGTGAGCCCCAAGTGGTCGCCAGATCTGGCTGGCTGGAGCATGGTTCTCGCTATTCTTAGCGGGCTACTCTTTGTTATTACTTTTATTGTCCACCGGTGGTTTCGCCATGTCATTGCCTGATAGCCGCGAATATGAAACGTCCCCCTAAAGTTAGAGGAACGTCTCAGCTTATGTTTTATATTTTAGGTGAATTTTTGACTATGGCCTGGTAGTAGTATTGCTAGGCGTTGTATTCCCGCCACTGTTAGTAGGTGGGGTGCTGCCATTGTTATTGCCGGCTCTCTGAACGTTATTGCTGCTGTTGGTGCTGGAGCTGGTGCTTTGGTCGGCACACTTCTGGCCCTGAGGATTCTGCTTTACAAAGGTTGCTACAGCTTTGGCCACCTGGCCACTGTCATGAAGATTTTCCCAGAAAGTTACCTGGTCGCGGTTAATGACCATCTGGTCATCAGGTTCGTGAAGCTCACAACCAAGCTTGACCAGCGAGACATTAGTGTTTGCTTTGCTGCTATCATTAGCATTACCGCCGGAAGTCTGCAAATAGTATATGTTAGATAGCACAAAGTATTTAGTGTTGAGCGTCCTGATGTTGCCGAAATAAACCTGTCCGGTATTCAAAAAGACTGCTTGAAGTTTCTTGCCATCAACAAAGGTGCTCTCTTTTTTGACGTTGTCATTGCCGCCCGCACTTACCAAGGTTATTAATGCAATAAGCAAGATAACTATTGCAGCGACCAGTACCATGGCACCTATACGTACCCACTTACTGTTATCAGGGCTATTCGTTTTATTACTAGCTGATGCTCCGAATGGTGCTGTACTATGCGCACTTGGAGTCGCAGCCGGTGATCGTATATCATTCTTAGAAAAATCCATGCTTTTCCTCACTCCACCTTCACTTTATTACTTTTATGGTTACGACTAAGTGTAATACAACCGCCAGGGCTAGCGCAACACTAAATGCTTATGATTTACTTACAGTGGTCAAAGTGTTCTTGATAGTCGCTTGTGGCTTCTTGTTATTTGACTTAAAGGGTTGACAAACAAAATCTCACCAGAGTATGTTAGGGGTACATTACTAATGTTAAGAGAGGGAGAATAAAGCAATGGCTTACAAGCATACCAATTCCAAAGGGGTAACATACTATTTAAATTCAAAGGCAGTCGTTCTGCGTGGCGGTAAAGAGCAAACTATCTATTACTTCAGCAAAGATCAGCGCCCTGAGGCTTCTGACTTGCCTTCAGGCATGGAAGTCAACGAGAATCCACGTAACGGTTTTCTAACAGTCAAGCGCACAAAATAGTACGGCCTTTACGTACAAGACGTACAAGTAGATGTCCGGTTTCAGTTGGTGAGGCCGGACATTTTAATAGTACTTAATCACACAAGTCCAGTAGGCTTGGTAGATGTGGAGGGGTATGGCTGAGGCGGTCCTAAAGGTAAAAAATCTAAAGAAGGTTTACGACGGCAAAGTAGCTGTTGACGGCATTTCCTTTGAAGTCAAAAAGGGTGAAATTTTTGGTATCCTTGGCCCCAACGGTGCTGGCAAGACCACTACGCTGGAGATGATTGAGACTTTGCGGCGGATCGATGGCGGCACCATCATTGTCGATGGGCTTAACGTGGCTGAGCAGCCCAATAAAGTCAAACAGATCATCGGTGTCCAGCCCCAAACGGCTGCCTTTCAGGATAAGCAGAAACTAACAGAAATAATCGAGATGTTTGCCGCTGCCTACGGCGAAAAGGTCAATCCCAAGGAGTTCCTTAACAGCGTTGACCTCGGTGAAAAAGCCAATGACTTTGCCGAGAAACTATCGGGCGGCCAGCGCCAGCGTCTGAGCATTGCCACGGCACTGGTTCATAACCCTAAGCTATTCTTTCTGGACGAACCGACTACCGGCCTTGATCCCCAGGCCCGCCGCAATCTCTGGGACTTAATCCGCGACGTGCGCGATAAGGGTGTCACAGTAATTATGACCACTCATTACATGGAAGAAGCCCAGGTGCTGTGCGACCGGGTGGCTATAATGGATAAAGGCAAAATTATCACGCTCGATACGCCCAGCAATCTTATCCGGCAGCTCCTTAACAGGGGTTTTAAGAAAAAACGGCCGGTAGAGCAGGCTGATCTTGAAGATGTGTTCATTGATCTGACAGGTAAGGGGTTGCAGGAATAGCATCATGAAGCAGCAATTACGTACCGTCCTGGTTTTCACTAAACTCAGCACACGGCGTTTCTTCCGTGACCGGCTGGCCCAATTCTTTAGTATTATATTTCCCCTGATCTTCTTAGCCGTTTTTGGAAGCTTCAGCAGCGGTAACAATGACGTCACATTCAAGGTAGCCCTGCTAAACCAGTCTAATGCCCCATTTGCCAGTAGCTTTGCCAGGCAGCTCGAAAAAGGCAAGGTTTTCAAGCCCGACAAATCCATCAAGACCCTAGCCCAAGCCAAAGACAAAATGAGTAAAAGCCAGATTGACGGCATAATAATCCTGCCTGGTGACTTCGGTGCTGTCAAACCGGGCCAGGCCTATCCTTCAGGGAAGGCCGAATTGTTGTATAACCATACCAGCTCCGGCACCGGGCAGACTCTGACTTCGGTGCTCGACGGGATTTTCAAACAAGTAAATAATAAATTCGTGAAGACTGCTGAACCATTTACCGTAAACGGTAGGGAGCTCAACCAGAAAAGCCTGACAGCTTTTGATTACACGTTCTCTGGCCTGCTGGGTTTCTCTATCATCGGCCTCGGCGTCTTCGGCCCGGCCAACGTCTTCCCGGAACTTAAAAAGCAGGGAATCCTGCGGCGCCTGCACACCACGCCGCTTAAGACCTGGCAGTATTTCATGGCTACTATGTTTAGCCAGGCAGCCACGGGCATTATTTCTATCGCTATCCAGTTCGCCGTGGCTATCAAGTTTTTCCATCTGAAGATCAACGGTAATTATCCGGAGATACTGATCTTCACGGTTCTCTGTATTTTCATGATCCTGGGTTTGGGTCTGGCCATCGGTGGTTGGGCCAAAAATGAGCGGCAGGCCGCGCCGCTTACTAATATCATCGTCTTTCCGATGCTGTTCCTCTCCGGCACATTTTTCCCGCGCTTTTTGATGCCACATTGGCTGCAAAATGTCACAACCTATCTGCCATTAACCCCGGTGATTGATGGCCTGCGTTTACTGACTACCGAAGGCAAACACCTCATAGACCTTGGGCCGCAACTAGGCCTTATAGCTGCCTGGTTTGTCCTGATCTACGCCATAGCCTTTCGCGTCTTCAAATGGGAATAACCCCCACAACCGATGCCAATCACCTATAATCAGTAACAGTGAACATATTAGAAACTTTGCCCAAGCCGTTTTTTGTATTGGCGCCGATGGATGATGTGACCGACACAGTATTTCGTCAGGTTGTGGCCGGTTGTGCCAAGCCTGATTTGTATTTCACGGAGTTTGTGAATGTCGACGGTTTGCAAAGTCCGGGCCGGTCGAAATTACTTAAAAAACTTCGCTTTATTCCAAGCGAGCAGCCATTAATAGCTCAAATCTGGGGGAAAACTCCGGAGAATTTTTATAAAACAGCTCAGCAGCTGGCAGATGGCATTTTCGCGCGGGAACTTGGTTTGCCAGAAGGTATTAACTTTGCCGGCGTTGACCTAAACATGGGCTGTCCCCAAAAAACCGAAATTAAGTCCGGCACCTGTGCCGCCTTAATCAATAACCGGCCGCTAGCCGAAGAAATCATCAGCGCTACAAGAGGAGGATTGGCCAATCGGCTGCCTTTAAGCGTTAAAACCCGCATTGGCTATACACAAGTCGATATGAGCTGGTTTGAATTCTTATTAAGTAAGAAGCTTAACATGTTAACCATTCATGGACGTACTAAGATTCAACAGAGCAAAGTGTCGGCCGATTGGCAGCTAATTGGCCAGGTAAGCGAACTGCGGGACCGATTGGCGCCGGAAACCCTCATAGTTGGCAATGGCGATGTCCTGACCCGTAAGCAGGGCCTGGAATTAGCAGAGGAGCATAGTCTGGATGGCATCATGATTGGCCGCGGTATCTTTCACGATCCTTTCGTTTTCGCCGAACGCAGCATGTGGCCGGACTACTCAGCCCAACAACGCATCAATCTCTATAAAAAACAGGTAGAACTCTTCGCCCAAACCTGGCAAAACCGCGAACGCCCCATCCAAACCCTCAACAAATTCTGCAAAATCTACATCAACAACTTCGACGGCGCCGTAAAACTCCGCGAACAGCTAATGCGAGGTAATACCACCGGCGAACTTATCCAGATATTGGGAACGAGTTAAGCGGCTACGGGTTCGGATGTTTTGTCCGCACTTGCGGTTTGAGGTGTCGAGTCGTCACTCTTGCCTACACCCAACATATGAGCAGCTGACGCATCATGCAGCTCCGATCGGCGATCGGCAGCTTGATGAAGAGCGTTGTAGATGACACGTGCTTCTTCACCCCAGTAAATAACAGATTCAGGTTTCGAAAGGTTCACTTTCATGAGGTCACGTTCAAGCCTGGGAATAATGGCCCTACCTTTTTCATCTGCAAATTCATGAACAGAGCGTAGGGCAGTGAGACGCTCCTCAATGTCACGTAGCTCAACGTGTCCATCGACTATCTCTCCATTAACACTAGGTGGCACAGGCTGTATTGACGGTTTAATGGCTACAGGACTAATGGCAGGCTCGTACGTTTTTACTGGCTCCGCAGGTTGCTGCAAAGAGTTTGACTGAGTATGCCCCCCAAATGTCTCATCAAGCATCCTGCGGGCAATGATTTGGTGCGGGGAATCACTCCCATGTTCGGCTATTTTTTTTAGAGATTGGATGATGGCTGTCGCGTCCTGGCCCTCAAATTTCTTCGGTGGCTGGTCTTCTGGCCGGTAAAGTTCGTCAAAAAGACTTGTACCTAAACCGTTGTATATAGCTCGGGTGGGTTTTACAAGCGGATGCTCTTCGCCTTTAGTCCAAAGGACTGCCCCGGTGGCTGCTGTCACTTCCGCAAAATTGTTTAATGTGATGGCTTCAACTGGGCCTTCAACGAACTGCATTTTGGTTTTTAGCCTTTCAGCATCTTTATTTACATTTTGCTGTGTATAAACAGAGCTTTATACCTACAAAAGGCATTATACTCGCTGGTGTCAACCCTGCTGGGGCCGCTACCAACAGAATGTACAAGAGCAAGTGCATATAAACATAATAACAAACTTATGCTTTTTTGTCAACTTTATGACAAAAGTATAACACGGTACGCCGCTAAAAACGGCTTTGGTGCTGGGTTTCCTGGTTTTCAAATAGCTCTACGTTCTACATAACGTATTGTTTAGCGCTGTAAAGTCCCTCAGCTGGGGGCGTGCCAGCTCAGTACACTACCAGGCCGACAACTATAAAGAGCTCGATTACGAACATTGGGAAGTAGGTGACCATCAATAGCTTCTGTTTGTTTCTAAAGCCAAATATAAAGAATATAAGTGATATAAGGGCATAGCACAGCCAAGTTGCAAAAGACACGCCGGCAGTTTGGCGAGTCACCCAAATATTGTACAACTGGGGTATGGTCAATAGCGGCATGGCGATGCCGCCGGCAAAAAAAGTGAGCCGTCTGAAGGCCCTGTCTATGCGGCGCTGGTCCTTTAGTAACTCAATCTGATACTTAAGCTTTTGTCTCTGGGAATGGAGTTTGCTTCTCTGTAAATTGAGCTTGTTTATGAGCAGGTGCGGGTCTTTATGATTCATACGTTGCCAGCATAAAGCTAATGCCGCCAAACCACAAGCACCAAAACCATTTTATAAAGATCAATTGAAAGGCAGGTGATATTTGGCGTGAATCCAATATAGAAATGCCGAATAAGATTTAGTGCTTCCGGCAATGCTGGCCAAGCATAAAGTCGCGGACGTTTTTGCTGTTAGTATAATGTGATGATGGCTTTTTTCTTCATAGCTTTAGCAGTTGTGGTTTATCTTCTTGTAGTGGTTATACGCTCCAGGATTTCGCTTTACAAAGTGCGTGATGCCGTTAGGAGGAATAAACCGTACTTTCGTAATGTCGATAATCCCGTGCAACACATTGCTATCTTGGGTGACAGCACCATGTACGGCGCGGGAGTAAAAGACCCGGCCAATACTATAGGCGGACTATTAGCGGCCAAATATCCAAAGGCCAGCATCGAAACAAGAGCGGTTAGCGGCGCAAAAATTAAAGATTTAAATAAGCAATTTGAGCAACTTAGCCATCAGCACTATAAACTCATCGTCGTAGGAATCGGCGGCAATGACATTGTGTTCATGAGTAACTACAAAAGAGCCCGCGGTGAACTAGTAAGCTTTTTGGATAAAGTTAGCCCTGTGGCGGATAAGATTGTGCTTTCGCACTCTGTGAATATGGGTAATATAGGCTTCTTTGCGCCGCCGCTCTCTTATCTTTTCGACTATCGGACTCGTAAATTAAGTAATATGTATGCAAAAGTCACGAAAAAATATTCGAATATCCGGTATGTGAACTTCTATCGCCCAAAACGCCAGGATCATTACAATAAGGACAACCGCAAAATATTTATCGCCGAGGACGGCTTCCACCCCAGCGATTATGCTAATCGCTACTTCTTCGACCTAATCTGGCAAGAAATAAACAAATAGATTTAGAACAGGCGTAATGGTGGAGCAGAAGCCAAAACTTTTGACCGAATGATGGCTGATCTGGCGAAATGGTTTATAGATCATCCGACCACCATCTGGAGGCAAGAGTTGTGGGAGGCGGCAGGCAGCGGGCTTGAGCAGACTTACCGGTATTAAATCCTCGATAGAGTCTATAAGGTGAAGCTTCTTGAACTGGCAGCCGTAGTCGAAGATGTCTGGTCTATTTCGCTACTCATAGCTCAGTTAGTGGCGTATCCTATAACGTATGATATTTATTCTACTCGTAATAGCTCTTGTACCGATGATAGGCCTCATGGTTTGGAATATTATGCATGGCAGAGGCTATAACGAACCATATAAGTTGCCACCTTTAACAACCAGGAATGGGAAGCTTATACGGCTAATAGCTTTACTGTTACTTATTATTGTTCTTTTTGTTCCCATACACCAAGGCACACAAGGAAGCCTTAAAGGATGGGATAAAGTCGTGATATATTCCTGTATTGTGGTTTTTGATACTTATATAGTAATCAAGTATTTGAGAAAAAATAATTCCTAAGTTCTTACCAATCTGTTAATGTCCTATCAAGTGCTTAGTGGTGGACTTGGGTAGCATTTTCTGGAATCAAGTCTACGAACAGCTTAGCGGTTTGTATACAAGCTTCAACAAGGAGCCGACTTACCTCGCCCATGAATTACCTGGCTTGCAATGAACTTGTCAATCAGGTCTTTGGGCTGAGTCGGCTTGGATATGGGAAGGCATGTGCGCTGGACCACCATCCCTCACATAAACCCTCGGTGATGTACACACACTTACGGTATATGTAACGTCGCCTTTGGTTTCTCGCATTGTTAATACGCTACTGCATGACAGTGCGTTTGTGTCGATCTCTTGACGAGTTTCTGCTATTATTGAACCATGGCTGAAACATTATCGGAGCGGCGGTGGGCAGAAAACGAGATGGTCTTCCGGGAAGCAAACGAAAAGATCCAACAAGAACTCAAAGAACTCAAAAAGACCCTAGAGCGGGATGGCAATAGTTCTCTGGTAGACGACCCAGACATGCCCCTACATTTTATTTGCGAATGCGCCGACGAAAATTGCCACCAACGGATACTTCTAAGGCCCAGTGAATACAAGCAACAGCACCAAAATGCCGGCCAATTTATTATTGTGCCTGGACACACGGTAGCCGCAATAGAAAAAGAAGTCCGTAGCAACGATCATTACACGGTAGTTGAGAAATTTATTACCCCACCCCAAATCGTCACCAAACTAACCCCCACCCCCATAGACAACACCTAGCAAGAATAAGGGACAACCTCATGGGGTTGTCCCTTACGCAATCATACAGCTGTCATCAATGCTGCTTCCTGGTGGGGGTGCCTGGATTTGAACCAGGGACCAATCGGTTATGAGCCGACTGCTCTAACCACTGAGCTACACCCCCGCGGCGCAAAATGCATTGGCTAACAGAGGAGAGTATAGCAGATCTCCGGCTGGAGTTATATAATA
>JBBRXZ010000003.1:0-39763 GCA_038238095.1 Saccharimonadales bacterium (SeqCode) | reverse complement strand
TTCCATCAACCTAGAAACTTCATTAGCGCGATGGTGGAACAGATCAACCTCATGATGTATAGTTCTACTTCCTTCGAGTGGCGGCATATATAAATCTCCCGTTTATGGTTCAACTTCAAAATAACACAGTGCGATAAATCTTGCAAGCACAAGTATTTTAGTTTGTGGTATATTACAAATTTTTCAATAAAAAATTATTGACATACGACTATGCAACAGATATTATAGGTGTATGAGTACTATAAGTTTTTCGGTTGAAGATACGTTAAAGCGGGACGTGGAGAAATGGGCTAAGCAGGCCAAGAAATCCAAGAGCGATCTGTTTCGCGACATGGCCTGTGTGTACGATTTCAATGAGCGTCTTGAAAAATTTAATAATAAAACTGACAAGGTTCTGGCCGAGTTGGGTATTGACAGCGAGGAAGAACTCTATGAATACATGGATGGCAATGGAACCTATCAGGATCGTCTTCGACAGCAACGTCTATCTGGCCGCCACCAAAAGTAAAAGTTATGCCCGGACGCAGCTTAAGCGGGCCCGGCCCAATGGTCCTTATAAGCTGTTTATATCCCCGGAAATCATCCTAGAGGTAAGGCAGAAATTGGAAGAGAAATTCGGTTACTCTCCATCAGAATCAGCCAAATTTATTGAGATGATTCTCCTGTTTGCATATTTAGTTCAACCGAAGCGCCGGCTAGCAAATGTTTTACAGAACTCAGACGACCATAAAATCCTGGAATGTGCGTTAGAGGCTAAGGCTGAGCTGATCATCACAGCTGACAGCCAGCTACTTAAGCTTAAAGACTATAGTGGCATTAAAATCGCTCATCCCAGCATGCTCAAATACTGGTTCTAGAGGATAACTACTGTGGTACAATCTTTATAATGAGCCAGCAAAAAGTACGGAAAGCAGTTATTGCCGCGGCCGGTTTTGGGACGCGGTTTTTGCCGCAGACCAAAGCTATGCCTAAAGAGATGTTACCCCTCGTCAATAAACCGATCATCCAGCATATTGTCGAAGAACTTGTGCAGGCCGGGATAACCGATATCGTGATTGTTACCGGTTACCATAAGCGTACAATTGAAGACCACTTTGATCACCTGAGCGCTGATTTAAGCGCTAACCTGCAGCAAGCCGATAAACTCCAACTGCTTGAGGAGACTACCAAAATATCGACCCTGGCTAATTTCGCATATATAAGGCAAAAGGGCCCATATGGTACCGGCACGCCTATCATAAACGCGGCGCATATAATCGGTAATGAACCGTTTGTCTATACCTTTGCCGATGACTTCGTGTCGGCTAAACCAAGTCGTTTCGAGCAGTTACTGGCGGTACATAAGAGCCGTGACGGATCAGTGTTAACCTGTGTACGCCGCGACAGTGACCTGGACTACGGACGGTATGGCTATATAAGTGGCAAGGAAATAAGTCCTGGCCTAGTCGACGTGGCTACTATAGTTGAAAAGCCCGGCAGCCGCGCGAAAGCTCCTTCAGACCTGGCTTCCGTCAGCGGCTATGTTTTTGATCCATTAATACTGGATTACCTGGAAGAAGATATTAAAAATTATGATGGATCAAAAGAATTTATGGTCCAGGACGCCATGCAACGAATGATTAAAGATGGTCATAAAATGTACGGCTGCGAGATTCAAGATGGCATTTACTACGATACAGGTAATCCCTTGGAATATCTGAAGACTGTATTTGATTTTGCTTTGGAGCGTGAAGATATCGGGACACAGCTCAGCGAACATTTACAAAAAAGATTGGCTAAGCTAGGCGATTAGTATATAATTAAAACATGACTACAACCGACGACGTTCTTTTAATCATCCTTACCAGTTTGCTCAGCCTGTTTTTTATATTATGCATAGCCTTGGTTGTTGTAGCTTTTAAAGTCTTGTCCAGCGTTAAAAAAGTAGTAGCGAAAGCCGAAAATGTTGTTGATTCGGTCGAATCAGCTACGGATGTGCTCAAAGACACCGGCGGGCGCTTAGCCTTTTTTAAACTTATACGTAATATTATTAAATTAGCTAACAAGGGACGTAAATAATGAGCCGAAGAGATCGCCGAAGTAAAAACCTAAAAAAAGTAGCTATAGGTAGCACTATAGCAGCCGCAGCCGGCTACGTAGCCGGTGTACTAACAGCGCCCAAGAGCGGCAAACAAACCCGCGACGATATAAAAAACACAGCCGATAAAGGTGTAGCCGGAGCCGAGAAGGATCTCAAAAAGCTCTACGCCGAACTTGATAAAATCATTACGGAAAGCAAGATTACCAAGGAGAAGGTTGGCTCCAAGGCCCAGAAAGACCTGACCGGGTTGCTGGATAAAGCCAAAAGCACCAAACAAAAATCCCGTGAAGTGCTGGTCGCCCTAAAAAAAGGTGACGCCGCAGACAAAGATCTTAAGAATGCTGTAAGAGATGCCCGCGACGCTATTGATCATCTTAAGAGTTATCTAAAAAAATAAGTACGAAAAGACTTTAGAAGTAAGACAATTCTCCAGAATCAGCCTTCGCTCATAAACTTTTCAGTGATATAATTTAGACTGGAATGGATGAGGGCTGTTGAGGGGTATTTTGGCGAAACAAAAAAAAGCGCTCGGCGCTAAAGACTACGTGCATTTGCACACTCATACCCAGTATAGTGTGCTTGACGGGCTGACTAAAGTGCCCGGGCTGATTAAACATGTTAAAGATAACGGCATGCCAGCGGTAGCTATAACCGACCATGGCACACTCAGTGGCGCCATTGAATTTTACAAAGAAGCCAAAGCCGCAAATATCAAACCGATCATTGGCATGGAAGCCTATATGGCTTCCCGCACTTTGTACGATAAAGAGCCGGGTAAAGATAAGCCGTATTTTCACCTAACCTTACTGGCCATGAATCAAGCCGGCTATCAAAACTTAATGGCGCTCGCGACCATTGCCAATCTTGAGGGTTTTTATTATAAACCGCGTATTGACCGACCAATACTGGCTAGCCACAACGAGGGTTTAATTTGCCTGAGCGGCTGCGCCAGCAGTGAAGTCAGTGACGCGCTGCGACAGGAGCAGTATGAGCAAGCGAAGCAGATTGCCCAGTGGTATAAGCAGGCTTTTGACGATCGCTATTATCTGGAAATCCAGGATCACGGACATCCGGCACACCCTGGCCACTGGCCTACCCAAAAAGCAATCAACGACCAGCTGATAAGGCTGAGCCAGGAGTTGGGTATTCCATGCGTGGTCACCTGCGACGCCCATTATTTGCACCTTACAGATAAAGAAGCCCACGAAATTTTGCTCTGTGTACAAACCGGCTCATTCCTGAGTGACGAAAAACGCCTAAGCCTTAAGGAGTTTGACCTTTATGTCAATAAGCCCCAGGAAGTAATAGATCGCTGGGGGGGTGATCATCCCGACTTTATCAGTAACACCAGAACTATAGCTGAACGCTGTGACTTAACGATTGAACTTGGCAAAATCCTGATTCCCACATTTCCGGTGCCTAAAGGCGAGACTGAGCATTCCTTTTTGGAAAAGTCAGTTTATCGCGGCCTGGCCTGGCGCTACGGCCTAACGCCGGCAAACAAAACTATCTCCGAAGCTGAAGCTCAAAAGCTGGCAGTAGCGGCCGCCAAGAAAACCCTATCGAAGGAAGTCTTAGATCGGGCTAGTTATGAGTTATCGGTTATTGAACAGATGGGTTTTAATGGTTACTTCTTGATTATTTCGGACTTTATTAAGTGGGGGAAAGACCGCGGTATTGTCTTTGGCCCGGGCCGCGGCAGCGCGGCCAGCGCCGTTATCGCCTATGCTCTGAAAATTACGGAAATTGATCCGCTGGCCTATGACTTGTTATTTGAGCGTTTCTTGAACCCCGACCGGATCAGTATGCCCGACATTGATATAGATATCCAAGATAGCCGGCGGGAAGAGGTTATAGACTACTGCGTTGAAAAATATGGCAAAGAACGGGTGGCTAACATTGTGACCTTTGGCCGCATGGCGGCGCGCAATGCCGTTCGTGACGTATCGCGGGTGTTGCAAGTGCCCTATGCCGAGGCCGACCGGTTGGCCAAAATGATCCCCCCGCCGGTCCAGGGCCGCCACATTCCGTTAGCCACCTCGCTTAAAAAAGACCACAACCTGAAAGCCGAGTATCAAACCAATCCAACTGCCAAAACCGTTTTCGATCTGGCGGTGCAAATGGAGGGTACAATCCGCTCGCACGGCGTTCATGCTGCCGGTGTGGTAATCGCCCCTGAAGACATTGTCTACTACACACCTCTCGAAATGGCCCAAAAGGGTGTAATAGCCACCCAGTATTCTATGGGTCCGATTGAGGAACTCGGCTTACTTAAGATAGACTTTTTGGGCCTGTCTAACTTGACTACTATCAATAACGCCTTGCGCATTATCAAGCGGGTTTACGGTAAGACAATTGATTTGAACACGTTGCCGCTCGACGACTCTAAAGCCTATGAACTTTTCCAACGTGGTGATACCACCGGTGTTTTCCAGTTTGAGTCAGCCGGCATGAAACGTTATTTGAAAGAACTGAAGCCCACTGCCTTTGACGACTTGATTGCCATGAACGCTCTTTACCGGCCGGGACCGATGCAATTTATTGACGATTTTATTGATCGAAAACACGGCAAGAAAAAGGTAGTTTACGAACATCCGGGTCTCCAGGCGGCCTTGGCTAACACCTACGGCGTGCTAGTCTACCAGGAACAGTTTATGCAAATTAGTAAAGACATGTGCGGCTTTAGCGGCGGCCAGGCCGATACCCTTAGAAAGGCAATCGGCAAAAAACAGCGGGAAACCATGGCAAAAATGAAAACTGCCTTTATAGACGGTATGATTGAGCACAGCCAGGTAAAGCGAAACTTCGCCGAAAAATTTTGGGACCGTTTGGAGGCTTTTGCCGATTACTGTTTCAATAAAGTACACTCCGCTTGCTACGCCACGATTGCCTACCAAACGGCTTATTTAAAAGCGAACTACCCCGCAGCTTACATGGCAGCGCTGATGACCAGCGATTATGACGATACCGACCGGCTGGCGATTGAAATTACCGAGTGCCAGCATATGGGCATTACCGTGTTGCCACCAGATGTCAATGAATCTTTTGTAGAATTCGCCGTAGTGCCTGGCAGCGAGCAAATCCGTTTCGGTATGGCGGCTATCAAAAACGTCGGCCGCGGCGCCGTGGAGGAAATTTTACTGGCCCGCTCGGCAGGCAGTTTCGCGAGTCTAGAAGACTTTTTGGCGCGTGTAGCTAACCGGATTGTCAACCGCAAAACCATGGAAAGTCTGATAAAAGCCGGCGCCTTTGACCGCTTTGGTGACCGCGCTACCCTGCTGCACAATCTTGACCTGTTGCTGGCTTATGCTGCCCGCTTGCAACGGCAACGCAGCAGCGGCCAGACCGACATTTTTGGCAATTCGGAGGCAGTGGTTATGGAACAGCCGAAGCTGGAGCTGCAACAACCCGCCAGCCAGACTGACAGCCGGGAGCAGCTAGTCTGGGAGCGTGAACTTCTCGGCCTTTACCTAAGTCAACATCCTTTAGAGCTATTTGAAACCATATTGAGCGAACAAACGGTACCGCTAAATACTATTACCGATTTGCATGACGGTAAGCAGATCAAGGTTGGCGGAGCCATTACGGACGTCCGCGAAATTACTACTAAAAACGGACAGAAAATGGCGTTCGTAAAGCTGGAAGACCGTTATGGCGAGATAGAAGTTGTCTTGTTCCCCAACAGTTACCAACAGACAGCGGGACTTTGGAGCCTTGACCGCATAGTGCTGATTAGCGGTAAGGTTAGCGCCCGGGATCGTAGCGGCAACCAGTCCAATGAGATTAAGATCATGGTTGAAGACGCCAGTGAAATCACCAGCCAGCAAGCCCATTCTTACGAATCTACCGGAAAGAAACGTGAATCTTCTAAAGTTCAAAGCAAGGCGGAGACAAAGGTGGGTACGAAAACTGATGCAACTGCAGATGTCCTGCATGCACCCGAGCGATTATATATTCGTCTAGTTGATACATACGACGAGCAAACCTTGCTGTCTCTAAAAGAAACCCTTGACACCCATCAGGGCGAGACCGAAGTCGTCCTAGTCCTCGGCGAAGCTGCCAGCAAGCAGGCTATAAGATTGCCCGGCGGCCTCGACCGCACCAGCGACGGCCTGGGCAAACTCCAAGACCTCGTCGGCGCCGATAATATAGTAATTCAGTAATATTAAATAGGGCGGGTTAGTACGAAACCGGCAGTGAAGATAAAGACAATCACGATATCAAAGACAAGATAGTTGGAGATGAAAGCCTCGCCTTTGACAAACGCGCGGTGAAGGCGGAGGCTATGCCTGGTAATGAACAGTGCAAAAGCACTGCCAGCTAAGGCTATGGTGGCCACCAAACTCCAACCGACATGATCACCGGTAAGGGCTTGTATGCGTGAGACGGAGTTTACAGCAATTACGGCATTCGACTGATCGGCAACCAGAAGCGTTGGGGCCGGTGCCAGAGCTATTTCGGATAGGCTGCCATTTGACCATAAGCTGCTGATTGCCAGGCCAATCACCACAACCATCAGCATTGGCAAATAAGGCCAGTAGGCTTTCAGATAATGCTTGCTTCGGCGATGGTGCTTGGCTTGCTTTTTTTTGCTATGGATGTTGGGTTTTGGTCTGGTTGCCAGGGCCATATTATTTTTTGTTATTGTTTTAGCTAACTTATTATATTGTATCATATTTCGTAGACACGGAAAGCCTAGACCTGGAAGCGCAGGCTATAAAGTGCCATGGCGGCAGCCTGCACAACGTTAAACGATTCCTTTTGCCCCAGCATCGGGATCTCTAAAACATGGTTACAAATAGCTAGTATTTCCGGCTCGATGCCTTTAACCTCCCTGCCAATGATTAGTGCCAATTTTCGGGGCGGCTTAAAATCCGGTAGTTTTATTGAACCAGGTGCTTGCTCAAGTGCGGTGATCACAAAACCACTATTTTTCAGTTCAGACAGAACTGTATTGATGTCTGGTTCCTGCTGCCACTCAACTAGTGCTTCAGCTCCCAGAGCTGTTTTGGCAATCTGTTTATCTGTCTTGCGGGCCAGATGCGGCAGACGAGCATCGTTGTCTTGACGGGGGTATGGCGTATAGCCACTCAGCCAGACTTTAACGACGCCGAGACCCTCGGCAGTCCTAAGCAACGAGCCGACATTATGGGCGCTGCGCAAATTGTGGGCGATTAGGACTAATTCAATCATATCCTCAGCCATAGTATTTCACTATAACTTAATAACGTAATCATCATAACTTAAATCGTCGCTTATGCTTTATACTAGGGTGATATGAGCCAAGATGCCCGATTGGATGAAGAACGTGCCGCGCAGCGACGTGCCAGAGTGCTGGGCATGGACTATGCAGACACATCACAAATAACCGACAAGATACTGTACCGTGAAATATTAACTGTTCCAGAGCTTTACCACCTAAAAGTTATACCACTCCGGGCTGACGAAAGTAACATTTTGTTTGGTGTTACCACTACTACATCCCAGCAGGCTATGACCGATTTGCGGCAGCGCTTTTTAGACCAAAGAATCAATTTTACCCTCATTTCCGACACCGGATACGCCGACTACATGCGGCTGTACGATCCGCCTAAAAAAGTTGTTTACCAGGATATTGCCCTGAACACGGCCGGTAAGAGTGACTTGGTAGAGAAGGTATCAAGCGTGCTCCAGCAAGTGCGGGCCGATGATATGCTAGCTTACTTAGTGGCCCAGGCTCACAATTTAAACGCCTCGGATATCCACATTGAAACCCAGGTTAGTGATGTGCGCATCCGTTTGCGTATTGACGGCGTCCTGCACCCGATTGCCCGTTTGCAAATAGACAAATACAGGGTACTCATATCGGCCATTGCCAGCGCCGGTAATGTTTCGACTTCTGCCGATGAAGCTCAGCAGGGCCACATAGCTCAGAAAATCACCATGGCGGACGGCAAACAGGTAGATGTTAACGTCCGGTTGGAAACGGTACCAACCATCAACGGTATGGATGTGGTGATGCGCCTGTTCAATATGGACGCCGGCATGTATACGCTTGATCGGCTCGGCCTATCTGAGGCTGAACGTGTTATCGTTGACCAAATAGTAGCTCAACCAAGCGGTTTGGCAATGGTGGTCGGCCCCACCGGTTCCGGCAAGACTACCACCCTATATTCCATGCTGAACTCGCTTAACACCGAGGCCCGCAAAATTATCACCATTGAAGACCCGGTGGAATACCAGTTTCCCGGTATAACCCAGATCTCCGTACACTCCGAAGAAGGTGGCAACGACGACAGTTTTGCTGACAAGTTGCGTGCCGTTTTAAGGCTTGACCCGGATATTGTCATGGTAGGCGAGATCCGCGACATGGACACTGCCAAAACGGCCTTGCAGGCAGCGCTGACAGGCCACCTCGTGCTGGCAACATTTCACGCCGGCTCGGCGGCAGCTGCTCTAACTCGCATTGCCGACATCATCGGCCAGAACCCGCTGTTTGTGTCGGCTATCCGGCTGGTTATGGCCCAGCGTCTCATTCGCCGCCTTGACGACAGCATCAAGCAGCTATATACCCCGAACGAAAGCGAATTGCAAAAAATCAAGGAAGTGGTGGCTAGCTTGCCCGCGGCTATGGAAAAGCCCAATCTTGAGAGCTTGCAACTCTATAAACCGGGTACTTCCGAAGCCAACCCCTATGGTTACCAGGGCCAGCTGGCCATCCGCGAACAATTCACCATGACCGATGCCTTACGCCACCTGTTAGAAAACCCCAAGCTGAGCATTACTACCCAGTCTATCGAAGAAGCCGCCCAGCAGTCCGGTATGCGTACCATGCTCCAGGATGGCATGCTAAAAGTCATTGCCGGCCAAAGCACTCTGGAAGAACTCTACCGCGTCGTCGGCTAAATACGTTTGCGCTAAAGGGGTAAATCGTGTACAATCTACCGGATATGCAGAGTGTGATCCAGAAGATTAATGATAAGTATAAAAAGCAGGCTGTAGTTGATGTGCGCAGCGGCGATACCGTTAAAGTGCACCAGAAAATCCGCGAAGGCAGCAAGGAACGTATCCAGATCTTTCAGGGCCTGGTTATTCGAACCGGCAAAAAAGGCAGCCACACCAGCCGTATTACCGTCCGCCGTATTGCCAGCGGCGTGGGTGTTGAGAAAAGCTTTTTATTACACAGTCCTTTGATCGTTCAAGTAGAAGTCACTAAGCGCAGCAAAGTTCGCCGCAACTACTTGACTTACATGCGCGAGCGTACCGGTAAATCTGCGCGCATGACCGGCGTAGATTTTGACCGTGAGGCCGTTAATGCCATTCACGACGAAGCCCTTGAAGCCGAAGAAGCCAAGCTTCACGAGGCCAAAGCCGCTGAAGCCGCCGCCAAGGCTGAAGCTAAAGCCGCGGAAGAAGCCGAACTGGAATCCAAAGCTGCCGCCGTCCAGGCCCGCCACGAAGAAGCCCGAACCGGCGACGCCAAATCCGATTCCAATCCCGAATTAGAACATAAAAACTAATCGGCTTTTAGCTATCGTCCAAGTCTAGAAACCGCGTCGGGTTATTCCTGGCGGCTTCATCAACTACCTGAGGATATTTGCCACCGACTTCCTGCTGCAAGACACAGCGGATGTACTCAGTCCGTGACATATATTTACCCTTTGCCGCCGCGTCGACCTCGACGAGTAGCTCTTCCGGCATAGACAAATTGATATTTTTTGTTGGCCTCCAGAGAACCATATAAATTCCATATCCTTTCTGTACATAATATGTATAGATTATGTACTAAATCTGTACGACCTCTATAATATAGGCCAGGAAAATCACCAAAGTTAATTTTTTGTTAATATTATTTCGCTCACTGTTACAATTAATCAATGACCACTGTAGGAATTGATGAAGTGGGCAGAGGTTGTTGGGCCGGCCCTGTAGTTGTGGGCGCGGTTATACTTTACGGGCCAATTACAGGGCTTACGGATTCAAAATTATTGAGTAGAAAGCAGCGTGAAAACCTAGACGCTACTATCAGACAAAACGCCCGAGCAATAGGGATTGGCTGGGTCGAGGCCAAGGTTATTGACAAGGTGGGTATTACTACTGCTGTCAAGTTGGCTATGGCGCAGGCCTTGGAACAGATTAGCCTAGCTTATGACCAGATTATTATAGACGGGCATTACAATTTTTTATACGACAATCCGAAAGCTCAAGCAATTATTAAGGCGGATAGCTTTATCCCAGCGGTCAGCGCCGCCAGCATCATTGCTAAAGTTGCTCGGGACAATTATATGGCTAAAGTAGTCGAAGACTATCCGGGCTATGGTTTTGAAAGGCATGTCGGCTACGGTACGGCTTTGCACCTGGAAAGATTAAAATTACAGGGCATAAGCGAGTTGCATCGACGCTCCTTTAAACCGGTGCGCGCTTTGGTACAATGAACGTATGACGACAACTGAGACGGGCCGTAAAGCTGAAGCTGCCGCCAGGGTTTACCTGGAAATGCGCGGCTTCGAGATCATTGAGCAAAATTGGCGCCGGCCGCGCGCCGAGATTGATATTGTGGCTCGCAAAGACAATACGATTCACTTTATAGAAGTTAAATACCGAGTTAATGACGAACAAGGTGGCGGCCTGGAAGCGATCACACCTACAAAGCTGAAACAAATGCAGCGGGCTGCCTGGTTTTGGGCAGATGAATATAAGTGGCATGGTGAATACGTCCTCTCTGCAATCGAAATGGCGGGCCTGGACTTTGCTGTCCTAGGTTTTATCGAAAATGTTTTCTAGCCCTTAAGATATTTTTTGATGGTCTGGAGATCGCGTTTTTTCCAGGTGGCTTGCCATTGGATGGTTTCTATGGCTTGCTTGACAGGCCGTTCAAAGCCCGGGCTCATGTGGCTTTCAAAAAAGGCGGTGAATTCGGGCAGGAATGATTCGTCGCTAAAGCTCCGGCCGGCATAAATCGGTAGGCGGAAGAAGCTTAAATCGCTGCCGATGTTCTTGACCAACCACTCCCAGTTGCTGGTCAGCCACGCCCAGGTGGTCTGTTTGGCAAAGCGGTTGGAGAAGCTGTAGGCGATCCAGTAAGGGGCGTCCTGCAGCCGGACGTCAGAGCTGGTGATCTGTTCCAGGGCTCGCTTAATCAGGGCCGGTTGTTCGAAACCGGTTAAGGCGCCGGCTAGGGTAACGCGTTCTTCGCTATTACTGCTGGCATTGTGCATCGTTAGCATTTTGTCGAAATCCGCTTTATCCCCGGTACGAGCCATCGTGCCGTAGACTACCCCGCGCAGATCCGGATGCAAATCCTCAGGTTGCTTCATGGTATCGAAAAGCCGACGGGCCTCGGAAACCACTGAGGGCTCTTCGCCAAAAGAAGACAGGCCTAATATAGTTGGCCGAAGCAGACGATCGAAATGGCTGTCGGTAGGTTTTTCATCCCAGCCAAGGCGCTTAAGTTGCAGGGCGGTAAGCTTGCGGACAAATGGTTTTAGTTCGTCACGCACGCCATCGTCATCCATAACCATCCGTATGCTGCCTAAACCTTCAGATATAATGCCCCAGACCACCGCATTATCCTCACCGGCATAGGCTTCCAGTAGTTTCAAGGCATCAACCGTCGAGCCGTAACCGGCTTTGGCGGCCTCAAAAGCATCACCTAAGAGGCCTAAACGGTCAAGGTCATTGAGTTTGCCGGTTTTGACGGCTTTAGCAAGGTACTCTAAGTGGTTGCTATCATAAATGACTCGAAAAAAGCTGGTGCGATTGTGGTTAAGAATCAATTTAGTTGAGACTGATGGAACCCTGATGGTTTGCTTGGCCTTTTCCAGAGTCTCAAAATTAAGTGGTTCGCTGGCCAGCAGAGGAATTGGCCAAATTGTAGCTTCTTTTTTGGCCTTAGGGTTGAGGTAGAAACGTTCCTGCTTAAGGCTGAGATTGGAGGTGGCGATATTGGCCTGTACGATCGGATAGCCGCTACGGCTGGTCCAGGCACTCATAAATTTTGTAACTGGTTGTCCGGAGACTTCTTCGAGTGCTGTCCATAAGTCAACTGTGTCTGTATTGCCGTAGGCATGTCTTTTTAGATAAAGTCGCAGGCCATCCCGGAAGGCATCGGCCCCCAGGTAATCTTGGAGCATCAATAGCACACTGGCGCCTTTTTCGTAGCTGATGGCATCGAAGATGGTGCGAATTTCATCAGGATGCCGGACTTCGACTTCTATGGGATGGGTATGTTCGAGGGCATCAAGTTTGAGGGCCAACCCTTGTTCGTCAACAATAAACTGCGTCCAGACTTTCCACTCCGGGAAGAGATGATCAACCGCCAGGTAGCTCATCCAGCTGGCGAAGCTTTCGTTCAGCCAGAGGTCGGTCCACCAGCGCATGGTGACTAGATTGCCGAACCATTGGTGCGTCAGTTCGTGGGCTACGACGTTGGCGATATATTGCTTAAGGTGCAGGCTGGTGTTTTTAGGATCAACCAGTAAGGCCTGTTCGCGGAAAGTTATGCAGCCCCAATTCTCCATGGCGCCGCTGGCAAAGTCGGGCAGGGCAATAAAGTCGCATTTTGCCAATGGATAGCGGGTATCAAAGTACTCATTATAAAATTCCAGCGTTTTAACTGCACAATCCAGGGCAAATTTAGTGTGCTTCACATTATCCGGCGTAGCATAGCATCGTACCAGCGTGCCATCCTTCGTTTTCGCTTCCAGGTACTTGAGGTCGCCAAACACGAAAGCCAGCAGATAAGTCGACATCTTCGGCGTAGTTTCAAAAGTAGTGACTTGATAGAGGGGTGTCGTGGTGCCCGCCTTTGTATTGTTAGCGGTCAGGCCCCCATCTTTACTAGCATACTGCTTTTGTTCTTTGATCGGCGTGTTGGCGATAACCATTTCGCCAGCTGGACTGACGAGCGTCAGGTCAAACGTAGCCTTGGCTTCCGGCTCGTCGATACACGGGAAAGCCTCGCGGGCGTGATGGCTTTCAAACTGCGTCGCCACCAACTGCTTATCCTCTCCGCTATGCGTAAAAAAACAAGGATAAATACCATTCATCGGCCGCGTGATTTCACCCTTAAACTCAATGATCACGGTGTACTCTCCAGGGTACACCATCCCGTCGCTATGCAGCCGCACCTCGCCAAAACTATCCTGATTATTGATCCGTGCAATTTCTACCGGCCGTTCACCTTTCTTATCATGTTTAATAATAGTGGCTTTGATAATCTTCAGCCCCTTTTGATGAAAAGTAATCCGCCGCGACGGCCGCCCAACTTTCCTCCCCCGGATTGTAACGAGACCTTTAAAAGTCATCGTCTCACGATCAACATCCAGCCTTAAATCATAATTCTCCGGCCGAAACTGCTCAAACAATCGCTTAACTTTCTTCCCCATATCTGTTTAGTGTACTCCCACAATGGAATAATTGGCAAATAACATAAAAAGTGCTATAGTAAAATTAATGACAACCGAGCAAAAGCCTAAAGGTTACCAAGCTAATGATCAAGCAATTCTGGAGTTGACGGGCATTGAGCCCGATGAAAGACACTTTATTCCATTGACTGAACAGCGTCTTTTATTAAAAGACGCGCAAGACCCCCATCTAGAAGGTTCGGAAGCTGTTGAAATTTTAATCTCGCAGCACTTACGTCAAGTGTATACGTATGTTGAAATGGATGCAGTTAAGTCGAGGCTAGACCTAGATGATGCTGAGGTTATGCAGATAGGATACTTGGCTATTATTGAGGCTGCTATGGAAGCTAACCCAGATGGTAAACAAGTAAACTCAAACTTGGTAAACAGTATCGGGCGCCATATGGGAAAATTACTGATCGGATCCAAATTATTACCTAATATTTCAGATTTTGGCAACGCACTACAGCTCCCGAAAGAGGAGGAGGATTTCGCAGATAATATACAACCAATGGAACCAGAAAAAGCAGCAGAACAATCGCTTAGCGTCCAGGATCGCACTATACCTGTGCCAAGCATCGAAAACGAAGTCTGGCCCAGGCTCGCAGGACTAACGATAAGAGAATGTCTTGAGAATTTATCATATCGCGAAGAGGAATTAATGAAAATGCTTTTCGGTCTCGAGAGTAAGAACGGAGAGGAAAAAACTCTAAATGAGGCGGGTCAAACATTTTCCGTCAGTACGGAGAGGGTTAGGCAGATTAGGGAAACAACTTTACGGGTACTGCGGAGAGATGCCAGAGGTTATTTAGATCCAAATATTTTGGATGGTCATATAAATGAAGGGCTTCGAAGTCCTGCACGTGTACGAACTAGAGTGCAACAAGAGTCACTATTAGAAGAGGAGAGAATGGTGCGTCATCGGGCTCTTCAACAGGCACGAAATCAAGCATGGCTGGAGGAATTAGCCGCCAAAAAATCTAAAGTCACAACACCTAGAACTGGACACCTGAACAGCTTGCTCAACAAGAGGCATGGCTGGAGGAATTATCTAAAAGGCAACAAGAGGGCGAAATTGTTTTTGTAAAAGGCCGGCGGCTTGAACAACCATTACCGCCGGAAATACAGAACTATCTGGATACTTGGTACGAAGAGTATGGGTATGGTAGTCGAAAAAAGTATGATCCTAGGCCTAGTGCCGGGTCCACACTACAGACTTTACTTCAAGAACACCGTGAACGAACAGATCCTCTATATCAGACAATCAAGACGAATGAAGCTGCCGTTAAAGAATGGAAGCGAAATAAACGCTTGGAGCGGGAGCTAGCTGAATCAAGGCAAAAACTTGCAGAACTTGGGGTACAGGAATATAATTAAAGTTAAGTCCGGCCGAAGTGGCCGGGTTTTTTCATGTAGAGAGACAATTTGGAAACTAAGAAGGAAGCCAACTGAGGAAAGCCTAGGCCGGTACTGACTGGCCGGTGTATACTAAAAACTATGAAAATAGCAGATTTACAGTTACCGATCGAGCAGGCGGAATTGGCGCGTTTGTTGAAACAGGGCGGTGTTATGCAAGCTTTTGTGTTTGGTAGTTATGCCAGGGGTGAGCAGAAGCATGAGAGTGATCTTGACCTGTTCGTGAGCTGCAAAGCAGGCACAAGTTTATTTGATATTATCGACTTAAAGATGACGCTAGAAGAGCGGACAGGCGTGCCTGTGGATTTAATCACCAAAATAAGTCCTTACTTTGCAGAGTATATTGAGCCAGAATTGGTAGAAATTGAACTGTGAAACAGCCCAAGCCTTATTTGAGAATGATATTGGCGGGCATTGAGGCGATCGAGTCTTATCAACCGGCCAGCGAAGCGGCTTTTATGGCAGACCCGATGCGGCAAGACGCAATTTTGATGCGGCTCCAAGATATTGGTGAATGCTTGAGTCATTTGCGAGATGGATTTCCGGACCTCTGGGATAAATACGCCGAAGCCAGTTGGTCAAAAGCCGTCGGGCTGCGCAATATTATCTCTCATGCCTACGGCGAAATTAAGCTTGATATCATTTGGGCTTTAATTAGCGAGGATCTTAAACCACTCAAACAGTCTATCGAGAAACTACTTTAAAGAGTTAAAGTTGACTTTATAATACTCACAAGCGTATAATTCAGATTAAGTCCGGCCGAAGTGGTCGGCTTTTTTAATGTAGAGAGACAATTCGGAAACTAAGAAGAAGGGGAAGAGAATATGGATTTAGATATGAAGCAATTGGCAGTTGCCATCCGGACGATTGCCGAAGAGAAAAACCTGCCGGAAGATACCGTCCAGGAAGTAGTCGAACAGGCACTGGCCGCCGCATACCGGCGTGATTATGGTGACCGCGAGCAAGAGATCCGGGTAGCGATGAACCTTAACACCGGCGATGTTGACGCTTACGTAACCAAAGAAATTGTTGAAAAGGTTGAAAATGAGGCCTTTGAGATGAGCTTGAAAGAGGCCCAGACCCGCCGCAAAAATGCCGCAATTGGCGAAACCATAGAAGTCCATGAAAAGGCCGAGGCCTTTGGCCGGGTAGCGGCGCAGACCGCTAAACAAGTCATATTGCAGCGCCTGCGTGAGGCGGAACGCGAGATCATAATGGCCGAGTACGAAGACAAAATCGGTACTGTCATTAACGCCACCGTGGCCCGGGTAGAGGGCAATATTTGCCGGATCGATCTGGGCCGCGCCCAGGGCATCATGCCGCGCAGCGAACAAATCCAGGGCGAGCGCTACTATCCCGGCCAGCGGCTTAAAGTCTTCCTAAAAGACGTGGAGCGCGGTTTCCGTGGCCCGCAATTAGTCGTCAGTCGTGGTAACAAGGAATTTATAGAATGGCTGTTCCGCGGCGAAGTACCGGAAATGGAGAATGGTGCCGTAGAAATTAAAGGCATTGCCCGGGAAGCCGGCGTGCGCAGTAAGATTGCCGTGGCCAGCACTGTGCCCGGCGTTGATCCTGTGGGCACATTTGTTGGTGGCCATGGTACCCGCGTAAATGCCGTGGTATCTGAAGTCGGCGAACAGGAAAAAATTGACATCATTGTCTGGGCTGAAGAACCAGTACAGTACATAACCCAGGCTTTAAGTCCCACTAAAGTTAGCAAAGTTGTTATAGACGAAAAAAACAAGAAAGCTAGGGTCATAGTTCCCGAAGATCAGCTGAGCATCGCCATCGGCAAAAGCGGCCAGAATGTACGCTTGGCGAGCAAGCTGACAGGCTATGAACTGGATATTGAGGCCGATCGGGTAGGAGCAACTGCTGATTCAAGTGAAGTTAAGGATCAAGAACAAGCTGAAGGCAAGGTAGAAACCACCGAACTTCCCAAACAACCCAAGTTAAAAAAGAAAAACGAACTGGAAAGCTCCCTCTTGGAAGCCATCGAAGAACACGGCGAGTAAGAAGTCATTAACGTTGTAGTTGGCACTCTTGACGTGAGAGTGCTAAGTGGTATCATGGTAGTAGGCTATACTTACACATGATGCTAAAGCCGCAAAAAGGAGCTAATATTAAGCTATGATGCCAAATTCACCGGATTTTCAGGAGTTCTTAAACCATTTGACTAACAATGGGTTGCAAAGCCTGAAGCATGCCGACGCTATAGCTCGGAGCTTCGGGAGCGCTTACGTGGGTACGGAACACTTATTATTAGGTTTGCTGGCCCAGGGTGGTAGTATCGGTAATAAAATCCTCGAGGGTGCCGGTATAACATTGGACCGGGCCCGGTTGGCGCTGAACTTAACACCCAAGACATTGGTTATTAACGTCGGTGCCAAAGGCCTTAGCGAGACGGCTAAACTGACACTCAAGATGGCTTACGACATTGCCCAGGATTATGGCCAGGACTATTGCGGCACCGAGCACATACTGTATAGCATTCTGACGCAAAAGAACGCCCGGGCGACTATCTTGCTGCGCGACATGAATATTAATGTCGATAGTCTTATGAATGAGCTTGAGCAGTTTCTGGCTCGTGAGCAATATGAAGAGCAAACGCCTGGTGGCGAGAACAGGAAACGCGGTAAAAAAGCCGTCAAGAAAACTGCGCTTGATTTCTTTGGCACCGATCTGACTATGCAGGCCCGCCAGGGGAAGCTTGATCCTGTTGTGGGACGCGACAATCAGATCCGTCGCCTAGTTACCATACTCAACCGGCGTAATAAAAATAACCCAGTACTTATAGGTGAGCCGGGTGTCGGCAAAACCGCCATAGTCGAAGGTCTGGCGCAACGGATTATTGCTGAGGATGTACCTGACAGCCTGATGGACAAACGCATGGTCATACTTGACTTGGCTGGCATGATTGCCGGCACAAAATATCGCGGGGAGTTTGAAGAACGACTTAAGAAAGTCATGGCTGAGCTCGAAAAAGACAGTCGGACGATTGTCTTTATTGACGAACTGCATTTAATTGTGGGCGCCGGCGCCGCCGAAGGCGCCATGGATGCCGGCAACATTCTGAAGCCGGCACTGGCCCGCGGTAAAATCCAGCTGATCGGCGCCACCACCACAGCCGAATATACCAAGTATATCGAAAAGGATGCCGCCCTGGAACGCCGCTTCCAACCGATTCAGGTACCCGAAACCACGCCTAGTGAGACCCTGGCTATCCTGAAGGGCTTACGCCGGCATTACGAGGACTTCCACGGCGTTAAGATGAGCGATGAAGTGCTGGAAGATGCCGTTACGCTGGCTAAACGTTATATAAATGACCGCTTTATGCCTGACAAAGCTATAGATCTGATTGACGAAACCGCCGCCCACCTGCGCGTCGATAAAGGCAAAACCAGCCCGGAAATCCGCGCCCTCCAAAAAGAGCTAAAACTGGTAAACACCCGAATTGACGAAGCCGTAGATGCCGAGGATTATGAGCGGGCCGCCAAGGCCAAAACCCGGGCTTCGCAAATTAACGAGGAACTGACCCGCCAGCATGCCAGTAACAAACAGGCTAAGCGCCTGACACTTACCAGCGAAGACTTGGCGGATGTGGTAGCTCGCATGACGGGAGTGCCAGTCAAAAAAGTCATTCGCAGCGAGGCTAAATATCTGTTGACACTCGAAAAGACTCTGGGTAAATACATTATTGGCCAGAATGAAGCCGTGGAAGCCGTTGCCCGGGCCATACGGCGTAACCGCAGCGGTATCGGCAGCGATAAGCGGCCCATCGGGTCTTTCATCTTCCTGGGTCCTACAGGTGTTGGTAAAACCGAGCTGGGACGGGTGTTGGCCCGTGAATTTTTTGGTAGCGAGGGAGCACTGGTTAAAATCGACATGTCCGAGTTCGGCGAACACCACAATGTTTCGCGTTTGGTCGGTGCGCCGGCCGGTTATGTCGGCTACGATGAAGGCGGCCAATTAACTGACAAAATCCGTCGTCAGCCCTACAGCCTGGTACTATTCGATGAAATTGAAAAAGCCCATCCCGACGTTTTCAATATGCTGCTGCAAATGCTGGAGGATGGTTATTTAACTGATGCCAAGGGGCGTCGCATAGACTTCACAAACACAATTGTTATAATGACCAGCAATGTCGGCGCCGATAAATTACAGAAAGAGGCCAACTTTGGTTTCCATGCCACCAAATCGAGCGAGTTGAAAGACCTGGACGAACTTCATGAAACCAATAAAACGCGGGTCCAGAGCGAGTTGAAAAAGCTGCTGAGGCCGGAGCTCCTAAACCGGATCGATAAAGTCATAGTGTTCCGGGCGCTGACCCAGAAAGATATCTATAAGATAATTGACTTGCAAATAGACGAATTAAAAGCCAGACTGCTCCGCAAAGGCCTGAGCCTGCAACTGAGCGGCGGCGCCAAGCAGTACCTGCTGAAGCGGGGCTATGATGCTCATAACGGCGTGCGGCCGTTACGCCGGCTGATTCAGGACTCTATAGAAGATCATCTGGCGCTTGATTTGCTGGATGAAAAGTATGAAAAAGGTGATATCATTCAGGTAGCTTCCAAAAACGGCGACCTGGCTTATGCTACAACCAACGAATAAAAATTCAAGCGGACATTTACACCGGTTTGGTACTTTACTGTTCTTGTTAGTATGGCTGGCGGTATTAGGGGTAATGGCAGCCAACCGGCAGAATATCTATGATTGGTGGCGACTTAGGAATTATCAGGCTCCGGCTGCCCAGGCTCAGCTGGCTGCCCAGGACACTATGACGCCTTACGCCCGCAAAGCATTTTATGTAAATAAGCCTGAGATTGCCGATAAACCCGGTTTTGCCACAAACTGCCCGGTCAGCGGCGGCACACACGAGCAAACCATCGTACTGGGCTGTTACCGGGGCAATCAGGGAGGAATTTTCCTGCTGAGTGTCACCGACCCCCGCCTAAGCGGCGTGGAGCAGGTTACCGCAGCCCATGAAATGCTTCATGCGGCTTACGACCGGCTTAGCGGACCTGAGCAAAGCAGGATAGATGCTTTGCTGCTTGATTATTTTCATCATGACCTCCACGACGAACGTATTCAAGCTACCTTGGCGGCCTACAAGAAGACTGAGCCGAACGATGTTGTCAATGAAATGCATTCTATTTTCGGCACCGAGATCCCTGCTTTACCGCCCGCCTTGGAGCAGTACTATCAGCGCTATTTTACCGACCGGTCCCGGGTAGCGGCTTTTGCGGCGCAGTATCAGTCGGTTTTTACTTCGCGGCAAACAGCCATAACGGCAGCTGAGTCTCAGCTGGCCAGCCTCAAGTCCAGAATCGAGGCCGAAGAAGCCGATTTACAGACTCGGCAGGCTAACATTACTGCTCAACAGACGATACTCCTGGAGCAACGAAATAGCGGTAACCTCACAGCCTATAATGCCGGCGTGCCATCATATAATAGATTGGTTGATGCCTACAACAATCAAGTTGGGCTGGTAAAGAGCCTGGTCGGCCAATTTAATGAACTGGTAGCCAAGCACAATGCTTTGGTATTTGAGCAGGGCCAACTACGCGATGAGCTGGATGCCAACACTAACCAAGCATTAATTAAGCAATAGTTAATATCTAGGTGATACACTAGGGTGACTAAGAGAGGTTAGTGTGGCAAAAAAGCCGATAAAAAAGTACGTTTGTAACAATTGCGGGGCTACTTTCGGTAGCTGGAGCGGTAAGTGTGCCCAATGTGGCGAATGGAATACGCTAGAGGAGCAATTGAGCGCCGTAACGGTCGCCGGCAGCGTGGCGGCCGGGCGCGTTTTGCAGCCTCAATCCGTGATAAAGTCGGTATCGAGCGACCAGCCTCGGCTGGTAATAGGCCTGCCGGAAGTCGATGATGTGTTTGGCGGCGGAATTGTAGCTGGCAGCGTCAATCTGCTGGCCGGCCAACCGGGTATAGGTAAGAGCACGCTGCTGCTGCAACTGGCATATGCTGTGGCGGACAAGGCGCCCGTGCTGTATATAAGCGGCGAGGAGTCAGCGCATCAAGTTGGACTCCGGGCCGAACGGCTCGGCACTATGCACTCGGACTTGCAGCTTGCCACCAGCACCTTGGCGGATGACATCGCTGCCACTATAGCCGGCGGAGCGTATAAATTAGTGATTATCGACTCCATCCAGGCTATTACCTGCAGTGCCATTGCCTCGGCGGCCGGCACCGTTTCACAGATTACCAATGCCACGCAATTATTGACACTGGCCGCTAAACAAAGCAATACTGCCATCATCCTGGTCGGCCATGTCACTAAAGAAGGGTCTATTGCCGGTCCTAAAGTACTGGAGCATGTAGTCGATGTAGTACTGCAGCTGGAAGGCGAACGCTACGGCGGTTTTAAATTGCTCAGGGCGATAAAAAACCGCTTTGGCTCGACCAACGAAGCCGGAATCTTTGAAATGGCCGAGCAGGGGCTGAAGCCGGTCGAAAACCCTTCGGCCGTGTTGCTGGCGGAGCGTCAGGCCAGCGATGGTTCAATCGTTTTGGCAACGCTTGAAGGTACCCGCCCGTTGTTGGTCGAAGTTCAGGCTTTGGTTAACCGCACCAGTTACGGCTACCCCAAACGGGCTGCCAGCGGCTTTGACCTTAATCGGCTCAATCTGCTGGTTGCCATGCTGGAACGCCGCACCAAGCTGAAACTGTCGGAGCACGACATCTATATAAACATCGTGGGTGGAATTCAGATCCGTGAACCGGCAGCCGACCTGGCCATTTGCCTGGCCATTGGTTCGGCTGCCAAAGGTTTGCAGCTCAAAGGCAACGCCGTTGTCTTTGGAGAAGTCGGTCTTTCCGGTGAAGTCCGTCATGTACCGCATGCCGATAAGCGTCTGGGCGAAGCCAAGAAACTCGGTTTTGATGGCGCCATCGGGCCCGTTGTTAAAGCTGGTAGAAAACCGGCCGGTTTACACGGTGTTAACGATGTTAGGGGCGCCCTCAACCACTTTCTGCAGAAAGACTAAAAAACTAAAACGTTCGATTAGCACTTCGGCTAAGCACTGCTAAGATGCTAACGAGCTCACTACTTAATCAGGGGTTACCACCAATTACCGGACTATTGTTAATAGTGCCGCTAGGAGGCGTTTCAGGCGTCGTGGCCGGCGGCGGCACGGTATATGTAAATGGTTGTTGGGAGGTGCTGCCTTGATACAATACGCTGTCGGTAACGGTGGTTGCCAGAGTCCCGCTGCCCGATGAAGCCGGATTATAAGTGAACGAGATAGTACTTGGCGATGCACTGACATGCTCGCTGTGGATTGTCTGACCATTCAGCGTGAAAATGATCGTACCCGAAAATTGCGGGTATTGCGGGTCGCTAAGCAGGTGAGTGCCTTGGGTAACAGTCGCGGTTACGCTGCAGCTGGTGTCGCAACTGCCGGGAGCCGTCAGGGTTACCGTCGGCGGACTGTCGTTGCAGTTATGTACATCGTCGTTTGCCGCCGGGCTGCTTTTACTGGTACCGCTTACATCGCTGATGCTCTGTTTACCGCCACTGAAGATATCAATGTTCCAGGATGAGGCGTTGGCATTGTAAGCATAGCTCTTAGCGAGAGGAGGGGTACAGCTGGTAGCTACTTTACCCGAGACCTTATCCAGTGTTAAAGAAGTATTTTTGCCCTTAGATAGGTTGCCGCCCACATACCAGCCGGGGAATAGGTCATTAGTAGGGCTCGGCTCTATATCACCGAAATGTACATGGTTACGGACTATGAAGGCCTTGGCTGTTTTGATAGTTGTAGGTGCTGTCCAATTTACAGGCGGGACATTTTGATGGGCATACTCCATCCAGCCGCGGGTCATAGGTTCGGTCAGGTTTTCCATGGAACTGTGCAACGTAACCCGGCGGGTGTGATGGCCGACCCAGCTGACCATGGCGTATTTGGTCGACCAGCTAGTCATCAGGCCGTCATAACCATCATTGGTCGTACCGGTTTTGACGGCAAATTTCCAGCCACTGAAACGATGAAATTTATAACCGCCTCGTCCCAGAGCGGTACAGCTTGTTTCGCTGCAACTGCCGGGTAAGTAACTGGCCCTGGGGTCCGAAGCCATATCATTGACTATATATGCCGCATCAGGCTTGATCACTGGATTGCCCTTGGGCTGCTTCCACTCGATAAGTGTTTTTTGAGAAGCATCGGTGACCTTCATTATATAGGTGCGGGGTATGGCTTGACCCATGCGAGCCAAGGTTGCCAAGCCATTGACGTGATCATCCAGGTGCAGGAAAGCGCCGTCACCGATAGCCGAGGCGCCATAACACTGGGTAGTTTGGGTGAGAGCTTGGTCGGCATAACAGTTATACGGATTTATATGTTTTGATTGGTGATATTTATTATCCATCATAGCCGAAGCCGTATTGATTACTTTATTCACGGAGTCCACGTGGCCACTACTTTTGTCGTTTGGCACGGCTTCCAGCATGGCTTTGACGGCCGGTATGTTACGTGAACCGCCGAGAGCGTAACGTAGCGTAAGTGGGCCGGGATTTATAAAGTCATAATCTTTCAGGCAGTTGCCGCCATTTTTAGGCAGTCCTTTATTAGTACACGGATACCCCGGTAAGGGGCCTTCTGTGTCATACAGGACTGAACCGGCGCCAACGTTATTATTATTGTTAATAAGGGTTGTGTAATCATACGGCTTGAAGCTTGAACCAGGCGGTATTAATATGCCTGAAGCATAGTTGTTTTGACCATGGTCCGGATTGGTAAAATCGGTGCCGCCTACCAGCGAGACAATTTGGCCGGTTTGGACGTCTTCGCCAACCATGGCCTCTTCGTCAGCACCATAGCGCCTGACGTTAGACAGGTTTGACGCCACCAGCTGCTCGGCTTTGTTCTGAAGATTGTTGTCCAGGGTGGTTATGACCTTCCAGCCACCGCGCTGTACAAGCTTTGCGCCTAAAGTCTGTTCTAATTCGTGTTTAGCCGACAGCACAAAATATGGAGCCTTGATATTTTGGAACTTCGGGGTCTGCTGGTGTACCTGGGCCAGGACGTCGACGGCCTTAGCCTGGGCGGCCTGTTCTTTGGTGATGTAATGCTGGGTTACCATCAGGTCTAATATATAGTGCTGCCGATTGAGAAGAGCCGGGGCATTGAATGTATCGCCTGTAACAGCCGGATTGTACTTATTGCCGGCATACGGTGAGTAGTAGCTTGGTGACTGCGGTATGGCGGTTAACATGGCAGCCTGAGCCAGCGTGAGATCTTTGGCACTGGTCTGGAAATAGTCCCGGGCGGCACTCTCGACACCGTATTCCTGTCCGCCGTAAGGGGCAATATTCAGATAACCGGTCAGCACATCGTCTTTAGAGTATTCCCGCTCCAGCTCGACGGCCAGAATGAGCTCCTTAACTTTGCGGGTTACCGTGCGATTATCCGTCCAGTTTTCGTTGAGTTTGACGAGCTGTTGGGTGATAGTTGAACCTCCCTGTATGGAACCGCTGTTGCCGGTAGCGTCGCGGTAAGCGGCACGCATGATGCCGCGAACGTCAAACGCCCCGTGTTTGTAGAAATCTTTGTCTTCAATGGCAACGGTAGCCTGTTTGATGTAAGCAGACATCTCTTTGCTCTGCACCGGAACCCGCTTAACTGAACTGTAGTCATTGAACAAAACCGTCTGGCCGGTGCGGTCATAATAGGTAATATTGCCGCCAAGATCACCTGATAAGTCTTTGATCTTCGGTAAATCCTTGCGAAAGTAAGCAAATAGGCCAATAGTCATGAAAAAGCCGGCCACTATGCTGACGCCGATGATTTTAAGCGCCATGACGCCGCCTTCCCGGCTAAACCAGTAGCGGGCTACGCGTTTGGGGTGGAGCCGGTATAAAAGACGCTTGAAACGGTCTTTAGGCAAGGTGGAAAGATAAGTCGCCTTTTGATCAGCCCGCGCCGCTTTACGGGCCTTTGCGCGGTCGCTTAGCGAACGGTTTAGCTTGATAGTGTTACCGCTTTTAGTGGTAATGGTATTCTTAAGCTGGCGATTGCGGCCCATAGTTCTCTTCATAGGTGGTTGTCTGTCTCCGTCATCAAAACCTCCTTCTATTATATAGCTTCACACCTGGCCAGCACAATACATAAATAGAACACCGCCCGTTACGGTATACTGGGAGGGAATCGTTAATTATTAAGGAATAGCATGACGCTCTCTGAAGAACTGACTTGGCGCGGTCTTGTATACCAGACAACCTATAAGGATATAACCGTTCTAGACAGGGACCCACGCACTTTCTACTGGGGAGTAGACCCGACTGCGGATTCAATGACCCTTGGTAATCTGGCAGCGGCCATGATGGTCAAATGTTTTATGAAACATGGCTACCGGGCTGTGCTTCTGGTAGGAGGCGCCACTGGCTTGGTTGGTGACCCCGATGGCAAAAGCGGCGAACGCGGCCTAAAGTCGCCCAAAGAAGTTGCGCACAACAAAACGGCCATAACTGCTCAATATAGACGGCTTTTTGAAGGCCGGAACTTCAAGGTAGTCGATAATTATGAGTGGTTCAAAGACATTAAATATATAGATTTCTTACGTGATGTCGGTAAGTACGTACCGATGCGCCAAATGCTGGCCCGGGAGTTTTTACAGAGTCGTTTGGGCGACCAGGGTAATGGTATAAGTTATGCCGAATTCAGTTATGTGTTGATCCAGGCCTATGACTTCCTTCATTTATATCAAAATTACGGAGTGACCCTTCAAGTATGTGGGTCAGACCAATGGGGTAATAGCATAGCCGGGGTAGAGCTGATCCGTCGTAAAACCGGCGGTGAAGCCCATGTTTATGCAGCGCCGCTTATCATCAATAAGACTAGCGGTAAGAAGTTCGGCAAAACCGAAGAGGGCGCGGTCTGGCTTGATCCCGAGCATACAACCCCGACGCAATTTTATCAGTTCTGGATTAATGCTGACGATAATGGGGCTGAAGAATACCTTAAAATCTTCACTGAACTTCCTAAAGAAGAGATCGGAGAAATTATAAAACAGCATATGGCTGCCCCGCATGAGCGTCATGCTCAAATTCGTCTGGCTCATGAGGTGACTGGTTTGGTGCATGGCTCCTTAGCCAGGGATCAGGCCGAAGAGGTGACTTTTTATTTAATTGGCAAACAACCAATCGCTCAGGCCGGCGAATCAGTCCTGAAAATTATCAGGCAGGAAATCCCGGCACTTAAAACAAGGGGTAACGGCTCAATCATTGAGGCCTTAGCTAAGATAGAACTGGCGAGTTCTAATACTGAGGCCCGCCGGCTGATTACCAGTAATGCTATATCTGTAAATGGCCAGAAAATAAACCGGCAGCAGTTTGAGCCGACTGATTTTCAAAATGGCCGCTTACTGCTGCGCCGCGGCAAGGCTTTCAAAGATTCAGCCCTGGTAGAACTTGGTTAATTATTAGGGATTGATGTACTATTGGTATATTAAGACGTAATCATGCCGAAAACTACTGCCAAGCTAAAAGCTGAAACTAAAACTAACCTCCACCACCTTCATACTAAGCGGCAAGCTGATCAGTACAATGATCCGAAGCATAACTATTTGCATTACTGGGATGGACGCGAGTATGAGCATGTGGCCGAAGAAATTGCTATCAATAAATTATTAAGCGGCAAGCATTTTAGAACCGCGGTTGATGTGGGCGGGGGTTACGGACGCTTGTGCGTACAATTGGAGCAGTATGCCGACAAAGTAATCCTGGCGGAACCCAGCCAGCAACAGCTTGATATCGCCGCCGATTTTCTGAAAGCACATCCCGAGATCAAGCGGGAGCAGATGCAGGCCGATGACTTAAAGTTCAAAGATGCCAGTATAGATTTATTGACAATGATACGCGTCATGCACCATTTGCCCGATCCCAGCCAGGAATTCAGCGAAATTGCACGTGTGCTGAGTGATGATGGCTGCGCGATTATCGAAGTGGCAAATTACCTGCATATGCGCAACCGTTTGCGGCATCTCATAAAGCGTAAGCGCATGCCGGTTAAACCGGTGGATATCCGCTCGGCGGCCAACAAGCGGGCCAATGAAATTCCATTCGTAAACCATAATCCGGCCACTGTCATCCGCCAATTAGCGCATGCCGGCATGTACGTGGAAGCGACGCTGTCCGTATCTAACTTGCGCAGCGTCCGCTTGAAAAAAATTATGCCCCGTGAGCTCATGCTGGGTGCAGAGCGTTTATTGCAGCGTCCCCTCGCAAATGTCTATTTTGGCCCCAGCATCTTTTTCCTGGTGCGCAAAAGCTATGCCGATTAAAGCGAAAGCCTACCTAATCAGTGCATGCAATGTAAGTATCTTTACTGCCTGCTTGTCAAATATACTTTAGTTTATAAAGTACATGAGTATAAATGGAATGAAAACATATCAGTTAGCGTTGTTGCAGTCCAAAGTGTACCGACGCCAGCGGAGTTTTACCTCTCGTTTCCTTAAAGAGCATGGACTTACTACATTGGAGTGGACACTTTTAGGGCATATTTTTGACAAGAGTAATGGAGGTATTAAAATCAGCGCTATAGCCGATGTGTTTGCCGTAGAGATATCTCACATGACGAATACACTTAATAGCCTGGCTGATAAGGGGTTGATCAAGCGAACGGCTCATAAAGACGACCACAGAATCCGATTAATACAAATAACTCGCAAGGGATCGCTATTAGTCAATAAAATTGAGCATGAGTTAGCGGAGAATTTAAAGAGCTGGTTTGCAGATTTAGATTCGGAGATTCTTAGAAATTATGTCGACGCCTTGATATATATAGCCGAAAAAAATAGATGAAAATAGACGGCGCAATACTTAACTTACTTCCTATTTAACATAATTTAAGACCAAGCTTAAACCCTCTGTAAGTATTCTTACTGACCAATTCTTCCCCCGGAAATAAACTTTACCTTATAAAGTAAAGTTATTATTGGAGGTTCGCATTATGAGGCAGTCTATCATCAAGAAATTAAGCAGGCCTTTTCTAGCTGTAATGCTCGTTACTGTAGTGGGAGCTCTGTCGCTATCGCCACTGGGCGTGTTTGCTTCAAGCCACCGCGAAGCACCTCTCATTACTGGCGATCCAAAGGCTGATGCGACTGACTTATATGCTTTCGTAAGCCCTGACAAAACAGATACGGTCACCTTAGTCGCTAATTACTCGCCCTTTGAAAACCCACCTGGCGGGCCTAATTTTGACTCATTCGGTGACGATGTTCATTATGACATTAACATTGACAATAATGGTGATGCCGTACCGGACATTACCTATGAGTATCAGTTTAAAACTACAAGACAGAATCCTAAAACCTTCCTTTATAATACCGGACCAATTAATTCTTTGAGCGACCCTAACTGGAACGTTAAACAAACCTATACCCTAACCAAGATTACGGCTGCGGGTTCTACGGTTTTGGGTACAGATATCCCCACGCCTCCTAGCAACGTTGGTGCTAAATCAACTCCAAACTATGCTAAGTTGCAGGCCGAAGCCGTTAAAGATGCCGGCAACGTTAAGACCTTTGCCGGCCAAAGCGACGATCCTTTCTTTGCCGACTTAGGAGGGTTATTCGATTTACTAACTATCCGTAAGCTTCCTGGCAATGCCGGTGGGGGAGTGAACGGTCTTAAAGGCTTCAATGTTCAGTCATTAGCGCTTCAGATTCCAGTAACCGAGCTTACTAGTGATAATTCGCGCCCGACTGATCCTACAAGCCCGGCAGCCGTAGTGGGAGTGTGGACAACTGCCTCGCGCCAAAGTACTACAGTGCTGGGGGGTGGTGCTTCAACACCTAGTGGCGATTACGTCCAGGTATCCCGTTTAGGCAACCCTCTGGTGAATGAAGTGGTCGTACCTTTAGGCGCAAAAGATCTATTTAATAGTTCTAAACCGGCTGATGACGCCCAGTTCGCAAACGGCGTCGCAAATCCTGAACTCGGCACGTTACTAAATAGCCTATATAAAATCAAAGTTCCCCCACAAGGCGATTTCGGTACTCCCCAGCAACGCGATGATCTGGAGGCAATATACTTGACCGGAATTCCGGGTGCGACCAAGCCTACTAATGGGAAACCTTCTGAACAGCTCCGCTTGAATGTCGCCGTACCAGTAACTCCCAACCCTAATCGCCTAGGAGTGCTGGCCAAAGATAATCAAGGCTTTCCTAACGGACGACGTTTAAGCGACGATGTAGTTGATATATCTGAGCAAGCTGTGGCCGGTGCTGTTTATCCGTTATTCCATAAGGACTTTACCCCTGATCCCTTAGCTACCAAGCTTGGTGACGGTGTTGACCGCAACGACAAAGCTTTCCGCCCTAACTTCCCGTATCTTGCCCTACCAAATGATGGCTTTAGCACCGCTTTAGCTCCTGCTGGTCAGTCCGGATCAGATAATGGTGGTAATAAGGGAGGATTATCTCGCAATGTTTCAGCTGGCAAGACAGCAGGTATAGCAGTAGTAGCACTGATAGTTGGGATAGTTATAGCTTCAATCTTAAAGAGACGGCCAGTTGTTGTGGAAAGGCAATAGACCTTCCCAGGACTTACGCAAAATGCACATTTTGTCCGAAAAACTGCGCTCCGATGCTCACCATAACTCTATTACGCCTCCGCTTCGGTGCTCCTTTTTCAAACAAACTGCACAATTTTGCGAAAGTCCTGTTTCCTTAATGTATAAAGTTTAAGAAGACTAAAAATCAAACTTTACAGCTAGCAGGCCTGGAAACAAGAGGCCTGCTAGCTTAATATAACTAGAAGGTAGACCAAGAAAAGCCATGTCACGCTACTTACGCAAGCTACAACTTATACGAAGAAACTCGAAAAAGGTACTCTATTTCTTACTTGCCCTTATAGGTTTATTGGTTGCCGTGGGCCTATTCATGCTTATGCACAAATCAACATCAGATAGAAACCAAAACCAACCCTTTAGTGCTACCGACAAAGCCATAGGCGCTCTTAAGAACAAGCTAGCTGTGAATCCTGGTAATATTACTTTAGAGGTAAACCTATGCCAGAATTACTTACAAAAAGTCCGGGAAACAGCTGATACTTCCTATTTTGCAAAGTGTGATCATTCGCTAAATAAAGCGATAGCTTTGGAACCTAACAATGCTAATATTATCTCTACTCAAGCTGCCGTGTTTTACGGCCGGCATAATTTCTCTAAGGGTCTGGAGCTATCCCAGAAAGCCATGAGCTTAAATCCTAATCAGGTCGCTTACTATGGTTTAGTGGGGGATGGACAGATAGAACTCGGCCAGTATGAGCAGGCAGTTGCCTCGTTCCAGACAATGATTAATAAACGCCCCAGCCTCAGTTCTTTTAACCGGGTGGCTTATATCCGGGAACTCTATGGTGATGTCAAGGGTGCACAAGCGGCTCTTAAAAGCGCCGTAAGCTCGGGTTCCTCATTCCCAGAAAATATTGCCTACAGCCAGGTGGAGTTGGGCAAGTTGTATGCCAGGAATGACTTAAATTCCGCTGAACAAATGTACAAGCAAGCTGTCTATACTTATAAAGATTTTTCGCCAGCCTTAGAAGGACTGGGTAAAGTAGCTTTTGCCCGCGGCAATTATAACCAGGCCATTAGTTATTTCAACCAGGCCTTCGATACTTTACCGCTAGCCCAATATGCCACGGATCTTGGCGACGGGTATAGTGTTAAAGGTGATTCCGCCAAAGCCAACCAACAATATTTTCTAGCCGATTTAGCATTTCAAAAATCTTCATCCGGCGGCGTTAATAATGATTTTGAAAAATCCGTCTTCCTAACAGATCATAATAAGGATTTGTCGGCAGCCAACAGATTATCCAGGGAGGCTGTAATTGCTAGGCCCAATATATTTTCGGCGGATATTTTGGCTTGGAATCTCTATAAAACCGATAAATATGAAGAGGCTCAAACTATAATCCAGCAAGCCCTGAGGTTAGGCGAAAACCAGCCCGTGATACTTTTCCATGCCGGCATGATAGCCGATAAGCTTGGCCAGCACGACCAAGCCAAGACTTATTTGCAAAAGGCATTTTCCGAAGATCACTATTTTCTGGAGTCCCACTTTTCTCTACTTGACAAGAAACTAGCCGATGGGACTCTTAAGGATCTTTAAAAGTACATGAAGCGTTTTTACCTAGTGCTTCTTGCCTATATATTAATAACTTTAGGCGCGGTTTTATACTCGCCACCTCAAATATCTGCGCACGTTTTATTGCCCCAGAATGTGGTCAATTATATAAAAAAGCACCCCAACGCTTCTCCACAGGAAATTGAAAATTATATACGCAGCAATTCCCCTTACCTGTCAAAAAAAATTAAAAAGCAACAAGACGTTATTAAAATAGTTCACCAAAAAACTAGTTTTTTCAATAATGCTTTTGACTTTATGAAGCTTGGTATTAATCACATCCTTAGCGGACCGGACCATATACTTTTTGTATTGTCATTCTTACTTGTCTTCACGGGGCTAAAAGATGTATTTAAATACACCGGCACCTTCACGATTGCGCATAGCATAACCTTGATTCTGGCGGGATCCGGGTTATTGACCCTAAGCTCGAGAATTGTAGAGCCCATGATTGCTTTCTCTATTGGTGCAGTGGCCATAACCAGCGTTTTTTTACGGAAGTTCTCCCTGGTGGGATCAACAAGGGCTAAACTTGGCATTATATTTTTCTTTGGCTTGTTTCACGGGCTGGGCTTCGCCGGTCTTTTAAGGGAGATTCAAGTCCCCCCTGATAAGTTTTTGTCTTCTTTATTCTCTTTCAATATAGGTATAGAAATAGGCCAGCTTATTATTGTGGCTATTGCTCTGCCGTTTATTTACCTGTTACGCAATAAAAGATGGTATCCAACTTTAATTAAGATTGCCTCCGTCCTAATTGCCTCTATCGCGTTAGTGTGGATGATCCAACGTATATTGCAATAAAAATATGAACCCGCACATAATGCTTATGGGTGTTATGGCTGCACCTGGGGATCTCGTATACTGGGCTTTATGATAGTAGATGACCCAGTGACGCACTTAAAGGGTGTTGGTGAAGCTTTAGGTAAGAAATTTGCTATTTTGGGTATCAAAACCATAGCTGACCTGATTGATTATTATCCACGGCGCTACGAAGACTATTCTGTGGTTACACCAATCAGCCAGCTGCGCCCCGGAACGGTTAGCATTGAAGCTGTAATCAGCCACGCGGCCGGTCGCTATGTCCGTCGCGGCTTGCATATTACCGAGACGATAGCCAGTGACGACAGTGGCAGTGCACGCTTAGTGTGGTTTAATCAACCTTACCGTGCGGCAGCACTGAAAGGTGGACAAAAGTATTTTATATCCGGCCAGTTTGAGCTGAGCCATCGACGCTTTGCTATTATGAACCCTAGCGTGGAGATGGCCAGTGATCTGCCTGTCAATGCGGCTAGGATTTTAGCTGTTTACCGGGAAACCAAGGGCCTGACTTCCAGGCAGATCCGACTGGCAGTGCAGGAGGCCAGAGAACTTATAAAAAATGTGCCGGAAACGCTGCCAATCTGGGTTATCAATGACCGTCAACTAATATCCCGGGCTGAAGCAGTGGGGGGGATACACATCCCTGATTCAACAGAGCAGCTGGAAGCCGCCAGACGTCGTTTAGGTTTTGAGGAAGTCTTTAGTCTAAGTCTGGCTAGCTTACTCAATAAATACGAAAATCAGTCAGAAAACGCCTTGCCAATCAAGTTTGAGGAGGAATTGGCGCGCGATTTTGTCAAGCATTTGCCATTTGAATTGACTGACGCGCAACGCCTCGTTGTCTGGCAGATTTATCAGGATCTGCAAAAAAAGCAGCCAATGAATCGCTTGGTGGAAGGTGATGTTGGTTCGGGTAAGACCGTGGTAGCCGTCATGGCAGCTTTGATGGTCCTGAGCCAAGACTTCCAAGTGGCTTTGATGGCCCCAACTGAGCTTCTGGCCAGGCAGCATGCCGATACTATACACCGACTACTCAACCCGCTGGGCTATGAAAATCGCGTGGTACTACTGGTGGGTAGCATGGCTGCTCCTCAGAAAGCTAAGGCTAGGAAATCTATAGCAAGTGGCCAAGCCGGTTTTATAGTCGGTACCCAAGCACTCATTCAGGAAAGGGTAAATATGCATCAATTGGCTCTGATTATTATTGATGAGCAACATCGTTTCGGTGTGCAGCAGCGTAAAACTTTAATGGCCAAAGCCGGCCATATGCCCCACGTGCTGAGCCTGACCGCCACACCTATCCCACGCTCCCTGGCTCTGACTTTGTATGGTGAGCTTGATATTTCGATCCTGGGATCAAAACCGCCTGGCCGCAAAGTCATAATAACTGAGATCATTTCTTCAAATGCTAGGGCACAGCTTTACTCAAAAGTAGACAAGGAGATAAGGCAGGGGCGTCAAGTATTTGTGGTTTGTCCATTGATTACTGACTCGACAGTTTTGGATGCCAATTCGGTGGAAAAAGTTTATGATCGGCTTAGTAATAGCGTATTCAAACACCGCCGGGTCGGTTTGCTGCATGGAAAAATGAAACCGGTCGAAAAACAGGCGGTTATGGAAAAATTCGTACGCCAACAGCTTGACATCCTGGTATCTACGACAGTTATAGAAGTTGGTGTTGACGTACCCAACGCTAGTATTATACTTATTGAAAGTGCCGAGCGGTTTGGCCTGGCCCAGTTGCATCAGTTACGCGGACGCGCCGGACGTAGTAATACGCAAGGCTACTGCTATCTACTTTTGAGTGATTCGCAGGCATCAAATCGACGCCTGCAAGCATTGGAAAGCTCCAATGATGGTTTTAAGCTAGCCGAGCTAGATCTCAGCTTGCGGGGGCCCGGCGCTATTTACGGCACCGTTCAGCATGGCCAGCTTGATCTAAGAATTGCTAAACTGACAGACACGAAGCTGATCGGTGCGGCGCGGACAAACGCTCAGCTATTCATCAATAAAGGTGAAAACTTGCTACAATATAAACAGTTAGCCGCTAGCGTTAATCGCTTGCGTGCAGTTACCAATCTTAATTGAACTTGGTTTAGAAATATCAGTAGTATTAACAGCATATGTACGCCATAATTTTTCATGCCCACCAGAAACTCGATCGAGTCGCCTATAGGCATTTAATGGGTTTGATGCCGAAGGGAAGCTTCTTTCCCTCCATCAAACAGGTCCTGCATTTTGAAGCCGGACATGGCCCTGATAACGCCAAATTAAAACGCTTGAACCAAAGCGACCAGCCTTGGCATTTCGTGGATCCATTTAATGCCGCCGATACTGATTTACATAAGCAAATACATCTTCATTACAGCCGGTTGGTGGTTGAATTAGAACAGGGTGACGACGTGCGCGCCGCCTTTGAGGCGGCCTGGCTGGCGCATGCCCTGGTCGATGGCTTGACGCCGGCTCACCATTTTCCATATGAGGCTGAGTTGTCCCGTTTGCGGGGGGGCGCGGCGCGGCACAGCCGTAAAGGCCTGGCCGGACGGTTGTATGTGAAGAGCGACACTATGACAAAATCCGTACTTCAAAGCCTGAAGCTGGTCGGCCCTAAAGGTCTGTTAACAACCCACGCTATGTTTGAAGCCGGTGCTTACGCTATCATCTCCCCGTTACGTCTGAATAATGCCAAGCCTACTCAGGCAGATTTGGAAAGCGTCAGGGATGAGAGAGTGGTCGCCATATTCAAACAGACAGCCAAAGAAGTGGCAGAATTTAACCTATATGGCCGTTTCTACGATAAGGGATGGACGCAGGCTATCAGCCGGGATGTGCGCCGGGAGCTGGCTCCAAGGATGGTACGTATGATTACGCTGGCTTGGTATGCGGCCACCCAGGAAGCCAGCCGGGCAAGGTCGTGAGGGTTATCGCCGGTTGGCTCGGCGGACGCAGTTTTGCCAGCCCTCATGGCCACAGGACCCGTCCAATGAGCGAAAAGATGCGCGGGGCAATTTTCGGAGTGCTAGGTGACATTAAAGGTATGGATGCTTTAGATGCCTTTGCAGGCAGCGGCGCCTTAGCGATTGAGTCGATTAGCCGGGGCGCCAAAAGTGCGGTAGCTATAGAAGTCGATAAAGGTGTGCACCAGGTCATTGCCAGGAATATCCAAGCACTCGGTATCGAAGATAGAATTAAGGTAGTAAGGGCTTTCGCCGGCGCCTGGTCAACCCGCAATCAAGCTCAATTTTTTGATCTCATATTCGCGGATCCGCCATATAACAGCATTCCTTACCGGGACCTTAAAAATCTGCCCAGGCACCTGGCAGTCAACGGTACCTTTATATTGTCCTGGCCCGGTAGTGCTGATCCACTGTCATTTGAAGGTTTAAAAGTAGCCCAGGCCAAGAATTACGGCGACGCCCAGCTGGTCTTTTATAAAAAAATTAGCTAAAATACCCCTACGCAAGCCAAAATTCCAAACCAAGGAGCGATAGCGACTGTTTGGAATTTTGAGAGGAGAAGCGTAGCCGTAAGCCGAAGCTTTTGCCTTAGTAGGCAAAACGAGGCAGAGGCGTACGCTTAGACGAGCGGATGTGGTGGAATGGTAGACACGCTAGTTTTAGGAACTAGTGCCGCAAGGCGTGGAGGTTCAAGTCCTCTCATCCGCACCAGACCTGGGTGAAATTAATAAAAAGTTAATGATTTGTTGGATAGGGCCGGCCTTTGTTCTATTATGAGATTATGACTGCAGCACAACCGGCCACTAAGCAAGACGTGGAAGAAGTTGTTGGCCGCCTGGTTAGCGACATAGTAGGCGACTTGGTAGGGGGTATAGTTGGTGATGCGCTGCAACTGATCTCTGAACAATTCGACAAAGTATATCAGCGATTCGACAAGATGGATCAGCGGCTTGACCGCCAGGATAGTCAGATTAAAGAACTGCAAACTGATGTAAAAGATCTTAAAACTGATGTCCGCCAACTGCAAACCTCTGTCGTTCGCATCGAAAACAAGCTTGACGTTACTAACGACATTGTCGATCGGCACACCTTCCAAATCAAAGCTCTGCAGCGCAAAATCGCTTAGAATACGCATAACAGATGGCAGACCTCAAGCCCAAGCAAAAATACGCAATCCTGGATCGGGACGGCACGCTTATAGATGAGCCACAAGACACCTTTCAAGTTGATAGCCTAGATAAACTGCGGATTTTGGATGGGGCTATCGAGGGTCTTAGTGAACTGCAATCGCTGGGATACAAGTTTGTCATGATCACCAACCAAAATGGCATAGGCACGCCTTCGTTCCCTACAGCCGATTTTGAACGGCCGCAAGGAGCCATGCTGAAGATTTTTAAGGAATCAGGGATTGTCTTCGAGCAGATTTTTATCTGTCCACATTTCCCAGCCGATAATTGTGAGTGCCGTAAGCCTAAAACGACTCTGCTGGACAAGTTTATGCAGAATCCAAAGCTCGATACTAAACAGTCATTTGTCTGCGGCGACCGAACGACTGATAAAGAGCTGGCTGAAAACCTAGGTTTACGCTTTCTACCCATGACCACTAATGGCAATTTCTACACCGCAATTAGGCCCTTACTTAATAAGGAGCTATAAAATACTAAAAATGACGACTAGCTTATCGCTGTAATATAACGAGTAGCCTACTACTTAGGTAGAGGCGGCTTCTTGTTTTGAAACCGGACCTATAGGAGAATAGAGCTAATGGCTCTATCGACCCAACCTTATAAAGGCGCGCGGGATTTCTATCCGCAAGAAAAGCGTTTGCAGAAGTATATGTTCGCCAAGTGGCGCGAGGTGGCGGAGCGTTTTGGCTACGAAGAGTACGATGCGCCCATTCTGGAGCCGCTGGAGATTTATCTGGTCAAGACGGGTGAAGAAATTGTTAATGAGCAGACCTATACATTTGAAGACCGCGGTGGCCGTAAAGTTGTAATTCGTCCGGAAATGACACCGACGGTCAGCCGCATGGTAGCTGCCAAACGTCAGGAACTAAGCTACCCACTGCGCTGGTACAGCATTCCCAATTTGTGGCGTTACGAGCGGCCGCAACGCGGTCGCTTGCGTGAGCACTGGCAGCTTAACGTTGATATTTTTGGCATTAATGACACTAGTGCTGAACTGGAGATGATCACCCTAGTGGACGCTGTTTTTAAGGCGTTTGGCGCTAGCCCTCGGATGTACGAGATTCATCTCAATCACCGCGGCTTAGTTGACTTTTTATTGACGGAATATCTGGGCTTGTCTCAAGAAACCCGACACGATATTAGTAAACTGATCGACAAATTGCACAAAATGGGACGTAGCACCTTCATCAGTAAAGTAGACGAAGCCTTGAGTGCTAAACAGCGCGAAACCGGTGTAACAGAGAAGTTATTAGCGTTGCTTGATGCTAAGAAGCTACAAGACCTACCGGCCGAAGCCCGGAAACAGCCAGCTACCGGTGAGTTAAAAACGTTGTTCGGTCAGCTAAAAGCCGCCGGCCTGACAAATGTCACTTTTGACGGTACGCTAATGCGCGGCTTTGATTACTACACTGGTATCGTCTTTGAAGTCTTCGATGCCGATCTTGCGAACAACCGTTCGATGCTTGGCGGCGGCCGCTACGACGGACTGGTCGGCTTGTTTGGCGTGGCACCAGTGCCAACTGTGGGCTTTGGCTGGGGCGACGTAACCTTAGCCAACTTCTTGGAGACCCATCATTTAATGCCTGAGCTGAAGCCGGAAACAGACCTCTATGTTGTAGTGGTTGGCAATGTTCTTGATCAAGCCCAGAAACCCATTGCCGAACTAAGGGCAGCCGGGCTGAACGCGGCAATCGACCTAAGCGGTAAAAAAATCGGCGATCAAATCAAAGCAGCCGATAAAAAAGGCGTCGCTCATGTTCTAATCATTGGTGAGGCTGAATTAAAAGACCAAAAGTTTACGCTAAAAAACCTGCAAACCGGCCAAGAGCAAAAGCTGAGCGTGAAAGATATAGCACAAACCGTGAAGGATCCCACCAGCTAGTAATGACAGCCATCAATCATGCGCTGACAGGCGCGGTAATCGGACTGCTGGTAGGTGAACCCATACTTGCCGTCCCCGCGGCTATCGCCTCCCATTTTGTGTGTGACGCCTTACCCCATTTTGCCAGCCGGATGCCCAAGGAAAAGTTGCTCAGGACAAGAGGTTTTCGTAATTATCTTATAATTGAAGCGGTACTTTGTTTTGCACTAGTAGTCAGTCTGTTTATAATTCAGCCTGCGCACTGGCTGCTGGCTTCAATCTGTGCTTTTGCGGCAACTTCACCTGATTTCCTATGGATTAACCGTTATATAAAAACCCGCCGCGGCCAAAAGTGGCGCAGCAGTTCCTTCGCCAGGTTCGCGGGCGGTATCCAATGGTTCCAGCGGCCGGTTGGTGCATTTGTAGAAGTCGCCTGGTTTGTGGCGGCTATAGCTTTGTTGGCGCCGTTTTTTAAATGACGATTAACCTTGACATAAGCAACATACTCCTCGATACTACCTACTAACACTAGAGATATAAAGACTAAGTAAAAAATTGTGAAGCTAAACAACCTAATCATGGGTTTCAAAAGATTACAAAACAAAACACTCCAAGATCATAAACGATTTAATTTAGTAATCGCCATTATAGTAGCCTGCCTGGTAGCAGCAGTTGGTACTTATTTATTATTATCTGGTCATGCCGCCACCAGTACTATCTTCAATAGTGCCCCATTACCAACAACCCTTAACCACTCAAGTGTCAGTACCACCGACCCTACTCTCCAGATAGCGACAGGCCAAATACAGACCTGCAATCTTAGTATCAATCAAAACATAACCTTTACCAGCAGCGGTAAGTCATACCCAGGTTGCTACTCTATTGATCCCTCAACAGCATCGGCTCCGCCCGGTGGCAAACGCCCGGCAGTTTTTGTTTTTAATGGCGGGACACAGCCGCCTACTACAGCCCAAGAAGCCACAAGTTCGAATAACGCTGGCGTTATTAATAGCGGCAAGGCCGCAGGTTGGGACATCATCTATATAGGTATGGAGCAGTTCACTCCCATTGGATCGTCGGCCTATCGCTTCCCGAGCGATCAGGTAAACGTCGATTACACTACAGCTGTTATTAACGATCTGGTGGCTAACCATGGTACCGACCCGGCCCGGGTCTATGCCAGCGGGTTTTCATTTGGCAGTGCACCACCAATATTTATGGCTTGTAGCATTTCCAGTAAGTTCGCGGCTATCGTGTCTATGTCGGGTGCGGTGAGGGGGCCGGCGGCGGACACCGCCGTATATGGATTCAATCCTTGCCCAAAACCGCCAAGTCCGGTTTCTATAATGCTTGTAAAAACCAACTCCCCGGAAGCCTACGGTAATCCCATACAATCCCCCAGCGTGCATATTACGCCGACCCATACCACCTTGGATAATACGGACATCGCAGATATCCTGACCGCCCCCTCTAACCAAAAAGTTTATGCTGTGGCGCGAGCCGGTGAAGGCTGGGCCATGTGGCAAAACTGTGCCAACAACCTGGTAGGTAAAGACGTCCAGAATGTTACGGTTAGTGGTACAGCTTCACAACTATGGCAGTGGACCGGTTGTACGGATAAGTCCGGCGGTAACACCGGTGAGATTGAGTCATATATAATACCGGGTTCTCATGGAGTAGAAACCTATGTCCAAAATGACGGTACGGCCTTCCAGTTCCTAAGCCGCCATAGTGGGTCTAGCACTGGTACCCCTCCCGACACCACCCCTCCAACTGTCTCACTGACTGCCCCCACTGCAGGTGCCACTGTCTCCGGCACTGTAGCTGTAAGTGCTACAGCCACCGACAATGTAGCTGTAGCCGGTGTCCAGTTCAAGCTGGATGGCACTGCCTTGGGCACTGAAGACACTGCTGCC
>JBBRXZ010000002.1:0-54203 GCA_038238095.1 Saccharimonadales bacterium (SeqCode) | reverse complement strand
TCTCTAGTTGGTACATTAAAACAAATCCAACCTACCTAAAGGCTAGCCACCGGGGTAGTACAGAACTCGGCGTATCACAAAGTGATGAGTGGTGCGGAGCCCGAGGAAAGGATTCACCAGGCCGTAACGCAAGTGAAGGTATTGAGCCCCGAAATTTATATATTTCTCAGAAGGCCGACCTCTTTCATGTATAGGGAAGGCAGTAACCAATTGATCGATACGGCAAGATTAATTGGTCAGGGCGGGGTCTGAGTCCATGGCATGGTGAAGCGACAGGAACGATCGGAACTTGGGAGATCTGTTGCCCGCTCCCTGCATAGGTCGAATCAGGGTCACCAGTAGCACAAGTTAGAAATCTAGCAAGGCCACTAGTGGCGGTAACAGAAGTCTGAACAGCTCATAGTAGAGGCGTAATTGGGGTAATGCCCAGTGACCCATCACTCGGATAGAAAGCTGTAGGTATGAAAACCTCAAGCTGTTAACCGCTGAGGTAGAGGGACTCGAAGGGGCTGTCTAAGTGATACGAGATAAGGAGAAATGACGTGCCAAACTCAGAGATGGATACCACACAATTTAAACTTACTCTCATAGCCAAGAAAGCGAAGGCAGAGCCGAAGTTACGGTTCACCTCCCTCATGCATCTGCTAAGCGAAACCTACCTCCAGGACTGCTTCAAGGAGCTTAAGACTCACAAAGCCCCTGGAATAGATCGCCGAACTGTCGAAAGTTACTCGTCTGCGGACATGAAAGGAGAAATTCATCAGTTGGTAGAAAACCTAAAAGCTAACAAGTACCGACCACAACCAGTGCGTAGGGTATATATACCCAAAAGCAATGGCAAACGGCGGCCACTTGGCATACCAACTGTTATGGATAGAACGTTGCAACGAGCGATTGCTAATATCCTTGAGCCGCTGTACGAACCACTGTTTCAAGATAATTCCTTCGGCTTCCGTCCAAACCGTAGAGCTCATGAGGCCATTAAGGCCGTCAACCATATGGTCATGGGCCAGAAGGTCAATTGGATCATCGATGCCGACATTCAGGATTTCTTTAGTACCGTCAACCACGACTGGTTAATGGAGTGCTTAAAACAACGCGTCAGTGACCCGAACTTCTTAAGAGTTATTGCCCAATTCCTAAAAGCTGGAGTACTAGAAAATGACCAACGACAACCGACCAATCAAGGCACGCCCCAAGGCGGCATAGTTAGTCCCATCTTGGCCAATATCTACCTACACTATGTACTGGACCTGTGGTTTGAACTAAAAGAAAAGCACCAGGTTAAAGGCTACATTGAATTAGTGCGATACGCCGATGACTTTGTAATTGGCGTACAGCACGAACATGAAGCCCAAGTCCTGCTGGAGCATATTAAGCAAAGACTCGCCAAGTTCAATCTCAGTCTAGCCGAGGAAAAGACCCGTATATTGGAATTCGGCCGCTTCGCAGCCACTAACCGGCAGCAGAGAGGTCAAGGGAAACCAGAAACTTTCGACTTCCTGGGTTTTACCCACTACTGTAGCCGAACCAGAGACGGCCGCTTTGCCGTAAAGGTTAGTACCAGTCGTAAGAAATTCGCACACGCCATACGTACCCAGAAAGAATAGATACGATCGGTTCGCACCCATCGCCTACCAGCCATCTGGAAGACATTGGCCTTGAAACTACGAGGGTATTACCACTACTATGGTGTCAGTGGGAACTTTGAAGCGATTAAGCGCTACTACGAGTTAACCAGGCGATTAGCCTTCAAATGGTTAAACCGCCGTAGCCAGAAGCGATCCTGGAACTGGCAACAGTTTGAGGCCTTCATAACAAAACACCCACTACCGAAACCGGAGCTACACTATGCAGTCTACAACACTTGGTAAACATCACTTATTGCAGAGCCGTGTGCGGGAAATCCGCGAGCACGGTTCATTTAGGGGTCTCAACGTAAATGTTAGGGGTCTACTATGAAATATAAAATTGGGGTTTTTGGCTCGAGTGCGGGCGATATGACTGAGGTAATGCCCAAAGCTATGGAAGTCGGCAAAGTTCTTGGTAAATACGCCGATTCAGTCATTATAATTACCGGGGCGTGTTCAGGGCTGCCCTATGCCGTCGCCAAAACGGCGGCCGATAATGGTGTCGAGATTTGGGGTTTTTCATCTGAAATCGATATAGAGAAGCAAAAGTTACGCGATCCAGAAGACGACCATAGCATTTACACTAAACTGCAATTTGTGCCTGAAGACTATCCATTTGTCTCTAACCAAAGAGCAAGCATGAAATACCGGAATGTTATATCTACCGCCAGCTGCGATGCCGGCATAATCATTTCCGGCCGCTGGGGCAGCCTGAACGAATTTACCAATTTGATAGACCAACAAAAAATTGTCGGCGTCCTGACTGGCACCGGTGGTATCGCTGACGAGCTCCCTACCCTATCTCAAAAAATCTCCAAAGAGGGCCAAGGCGAAATTATTTTTGATGATGACCCTGAAAAATTGATCGAGAAGATTTTTGTAGCCCTTCATGGGATAGACCATAGTGCTTGAAGCGAGCATAATTGCGCTGTTTGCCCTGCTGGGTGTGATCACTATGCGGGTGGTTGGCTTTGGTATAGCACCTTTTTTGTCACCGGTAGCCCTGATATTTTTTATACCGCCGGTCGCAGTCGTAACCACTATTTTTGTGGGTACCCTTTCTTGCGCCATTATATTGTTTCAGGCTCGACATCATAGTGTCGTTATACCAAAGGTAGTGGCACGTATATTGCTCGCAGCCCTACCGGGTTTACTGATCGGATCTTATATAGTTACACGTATCGACAAGGCACTCCTCCAGATATTTGTAGGCATCTTGGTAATAGTGGCTGTATTGATCCAGGAGTATGCACTGCCTAGGCCAACCCGGCCGCTTGGCGTGACAAGAGGCATCAGCTTAAGCGGCTTTTTGTCAGGCCTGCTCAATGCCACTGCTGCGAATGGAGCGCCCCCAATGGCAATGTGGCTAAGAACGCATACAAGTACCCCAGATCAAGTTAGACAAAATATCGCGGCAATGTTTATCGTAGTCAATCTCTGCAGCCTGACGGCTATACATTACATGCGGCCCCAGACTTTCAACCATCAGGTCGCAGCCACATTTGCGTTGCTCGTACCGGTAGTGATCATTGGCAATGCGATCGGCACAATGATTATGAAGAAGGTTAATGTCAAGCTATACGAAAAATTAGTTGTCGTTGCCATTATCCTGACCGGTCTGGTAAGTATTTGTTTCGGGATTGTCAGTAAAGTCTAGAGACTGGCTTTGATTTCAGCGGCTAGGTTTTGGTTCCACATGGCGGCGGTGACTGACTGGACGACGTCGGCGCCGGCATGGCGGTAATCATGGAAGTCTGCCGGGGTCATGACGCCGCCAACACCGATAATTTCAAAGCTTAATTTGTGTTGTTTGCGTAAGGTATCTAGTCTTTTGACCATATCGATACCGGCCCATTTGATGCTTTTGCCGCAAATACCGCTCTTTAATCGGCCTTCGCCAGGCAACAACTGCTTCCCTGCTTCATCGACCACTGCCGCCGGTATGGTGTTAATAGCTGAGTAGGCAGCCAGATAAGGACTGCTGTCTAAGATAATTTTTTCCAGCAACTCCTGTTGATCCTCACTGAAATATCCCAGTTTGCCGATGAGCGGAATATCGCCAACCAGCTCTTTGGCTTGCCTAGCTATGCTGACCACGGCTTCAGGTGTATAGCAAATTATCCCTTCGTTCGCAACATTTGGACAAGAGAAGTTGATCTCTATGGCTTTTACACCGGTTTTGGCAGCCAGGGCCGCTGTGTCGGCGAAGTCCTTATAGTAATTTTTCTGGCTAAAACCCGACTTTATCGTGCCGACGACACCGGCGATCAGTAATTGTCCTTTGCCTTGGGCGGCCACTGCCTGTTTCATATCTTCTATCCAGAAATCCGGCCCGCGCGAGGGATTGCCGAAGGAGTTTGTGATCGTCATTTCTGACAGCGGTTTGTTGGAAGACATGCGTCCCACCAGCGGCTGAACGGCTTTTTCGGGCGTTAGGTCGCCTTCGATGTCGATGTAAACGACATTCGGAAATTCGTTTGCCGGGAATGGTACGCTGCGCTGGGTTTTGTAGACGACGGCGTCGAAGCCCCGCTCAAACGCTCCACGGACATGTTTGCTGGTGGGCAGCGAACCGGCAGCAATACCGAATGGAGAATATAATTTATGGCCCAGAAAGCTATAAGCAGGTTCGCCGGTATTTTGGTACGTTGGCTCCGCAGGATTAGTCAGAAACGGCCCATTGTCGAAATTGTCGTCGAAAGTCCTGGCAGGATCAAAAAACGTAGCGGGTTGCTTCGGCATAAGTTGCTCCTCTTCTGTTTACAGTATATCATGTAAACAGATGACGTTTCTAGAGAAACTTGACGCTTGTGTAGCAAAAAACGGCTCTTTGCTGTGCGTGGGGCTGGACCCTGACCTGAGTAAATTGCCTAATGGGCAGGATCAGTTCAGCTTTAATAAAGCCATTATTGACGCAACCGCCGATCTGGTGTGTGCCTTTAAGCCCAATCCGGCGTTTTATGAAGCCCTGGGATCGGCCGGAATAGTCAATCTGGAAAAAACCTGCCAATATGTAAGACAAAACTATCCGGATATTCCTATTATTCTTGATAGTAAACGTGGTGACATTGGCAACACAAACAAATTCTATGCTCAGGCGGCTTTCCAAGTCTTGCAAACGGATGCCGTGACGCTCCAACCTTATTTCGGTAAGGAATCCCTAGAGCCTTTTATTGAGTATAAGGACAAGGGTTTAATTATTATGTGTAAAACCTCTAATCCCGGAGGTGGCGAATTTCAGGACTTACTGATAGAAGAAGATATGAAGCTCTATGAATATGTCGCACACCGAGTAGTCGAAGAATGGAATGAGTACGGCAATTGCCTGCTAATGGTCGGCGCGACCTATCCGAGTGAGCTTGTCGCTGTCCGCCAAATAGCCGGCCCAACTATGCCGATCCTGGTGCCGGGCCTAGGGGCACAGAAAGGCGATCTGTCAGCCCTGCTGAAAGCCGGACTTAATGGTGACGGCACCGGCCTGATTATTAACTCTTCCAGGGAAACTATCTTTGCTTCCAGCGGCTCGGACTTTGCCGACGCCGCTCGTGAAACAGGACAATTGCTACGTGATGAAATCAATAATTATAGAGGAGACAAATCATGAGCAGCCAGGATCAAAAAAAAGAATTGGCACTGGACCTGCATGCTATTGGCGCCGTCAAGTTTGGTGAATTCACATTTAAAAGCGGCATTGTCAGCCCCATATATGTCGATCTGCGACTATTTATCAGTTACCCCAAGATACTTAAGAAAGTAACTAAGCTATATGTAGAACAAATAGACTCGTTAAAATATGATCGTTTGGCAGGTGTGGCCTACGCTGCCCTGCCCATTGCCGGCGCGATCAGCCTGGAGCTGGAACAACCTTGGATTTTTATGCGCAAAGAGGGCCTTCAGAAGGGCTACGGGCTCAAAAAAAGCCTGGAGGGTGAATACAAAAAAGGTGAAACGGTAGTTATGGTTGAAGACCTCGTAACGCGCGCCACGTCGCTTTTGGAAGCCATCCCAGCTATCGAAGAACATGGCCTGGTTATTAAAGACGCCGTAGTGCTGCTTGATTATGGCAAGGGCGGTGGCCAGAATCTCAAAGATAAAGGCTACAACCTGCATGCTTTTATGACAATGCGCGAGCTGGTCGACATTATGAAATCCGAAGGCAAAATCGACGCGGCTAAGCATCAGCAATCGCTTGAATTCCTAAATTCGTAAAATACCTTGATGATAAAACTCTTAATCTTTGACTGGGATGATGTGTTTACGTTGGGGCCGAAAGAGGGCTACATAAAGTGTTTGCATGAGACACTTGTTGATCTAAAGGTTCATCTAAATCCAGAAGAAGAGCAGCAGAGAATACAGGCCACATGGAGCCATCCGCACCGCGAGGAACTAAAAAATTTGCTGCGTGAGCACCCTGCATTGCTTGATCAGGCTTGTAAATTGTACGAAGATAAATTTTTTGGCGGTACTTTTGTTGAGGCTCTTACTTATGTAGAAGGCGCCAATCAATTACTTGAACGATTGAAAAGAAATTACTTATTGGCAATCGCCACTGGCGCACATCCAAGGGTGCTCAAGGAAGAGGTTATGCCTAAATTCCACGTACCCGATGTTTTTGTGCAGGTCATCTCTGGGTATGACATTATAGAGCCTAACAAGCAGAAACCCCATCCTTTTATGCTCGATGAAATAATGAAAACACAGAATAGCCTGCCCTCAGAAACATTATTTGTTGGCGACGCAAAGAGTGATGTTCAAATGGCACGCAACGCTGGAGTGGAACCTGTCGTGGTACTTACTGGTCATCTTGCCCGTAATAAAGCCGAAGAGCTTGGCGTAAAATATATTATTAATGACGTCACTCAACTGGAACAGGTCTTACATGCTGTTAGCATAGATTCAGCCTAAACTGGGTAATCGATAATTTTTTGTAGAACGTAACGTGGGGTGTTATCGCCGTAGTAGTTTTCTATTAATTCGTGGATCTCATACCCCAAGGTCTTGTAAAAGCTAAGGGCTGCTAGATTTTCAGGACTGGTGGCAAGTGTAACCTGCCGCTTATTACTTTGTCTTGCTATAGCTTCTGCGTGTTGCATCATATGCTTGCCGTGACCCTGACTTTGATAATCGGGGTCAACAGCAATGCTTAGCACCTCTAAGTTATCCGACTCATAAGGACTGGCTGTAGCCATATAGCCAACCAGATTGCCAGCTGAATCGTTGCATATAAAAGTTTTGCTATTTCCTCTCTCGGTTAGGAAGTTAAGGAATGCTTCAGGGCTACCTGTGTCTAAAACTTCTGGAGTTACGGATGTAATCCTGGTTTCTAAAGCAAATAGCTCCCCGATGTTCGTCGCTACTGTAACTTTATGAATTCCCGGCTTACGAGTCAGCATTATCTATTGTTTTGGTCGACCCAGGCGCGGGCGTTTTGGAAGATTCGGAGCCAGGGTGAGTCATCTGGCCAGTTGGCTGGATGCCAAGAGAGTTGGCGGCTCATGAAGGCTCGTTCCGGATGCGGCATTATTATGGTAGCGCGGCCATCGGCTGTAGTCAGAGCTGTGATACCTTGCGGCGAGCCGTTCGGGTTGGCAGGGTAACTCTCTGTTACCTGGCCGTAATTATCGACGTATTGGGCGATTACCAGGTTTTTGGCCGTAGCTTGTTTTAATTGTTTAACATTGGCAAAGGCTACCCTGCCTTCGCCGTGAGCCGTGGGAACGGGCAGGACTGAACCGGCCATGCCTTTGAAGAAGATCGAAGGCGTTTCGTTTATTTGGGCCAGTACCAGCCGGGCTTCAAATTGCTCGGAAGTGTTTTTGAGGAAAGTTGGCCAGGTCTCTGCTCCCGGAATTAAATCTTTTAAAGCCGCCAGCATCTGGCAGCCGTTGCAGACGCCAAGAGTAAAAGTATCGGGCCGTTCGAAGAAGTTTTTGAATTTGGCGCGCAGCTCTCTATGGAACAATATAGATTTGGCCCAGCCCTCACCTGCCCCCAGCACGTCACCATAACTGAACCCGCCGCAAGCGGCCAAGCCAACAAACTCGTCTAGATCGACACGGTTGTCTATAATGTCATTCAAGTGAACATCAACGCTAGTGAAACCGGCTCTGTCAAAGGCTGCTGCCATCTCGATTTGACCATTAACACCTTGCTCGCGGAAAATAGCTACCTTCGGTTTAGTGGTGTACGTTGGAGTGTACGCTTGAGCGTCACACCCGATCTTAGCTGATAGTCCGGGATCGTCGTTAGCTTGGATGGCCAGGAATTCCTGACTGGCAGTTACAGGATTATCGCGCAGTTTCTGGATTTGGTAGCTGGTTTCGCTCCACCAGGTTTCCAGCTGGGCCCGGCTGTTACGGTAGATTTCTTGCCCATCTCTTATAGCTATATCCTGCGTTTTTTCCAGCCGACCGATAATGTGGGCGTGCTCACCAAAGGCTTCTAAGACTGTTTTTATATCCGACTTTTTTACCTGTACCACAGCGCCCAGCTCTTCATTGAACAATTTTTCTAATGTCGTGCCTGGCAATTGACTTACATCCAATTCAAGGCCGCAGCGACTGGCAAAGGCCATTTCTAGAACTGTGGTTAGCAGTCCGCCATCGGAACGGTCATGATAGGCCAGGATTTTGCCTTGTTTTTTGAGCTTGGTGAGCTCAGCAAAGAAGTCTTTTAGGATAACAGCGTTGGCATCCGGAGCCTCATTGCCGAGTTGATTGTAAACTTGTGCCAAAGAGGAGCCGCCAAGCCTGGTGTTACCTTGGCTTAGATCAATTAAAATCAGTTCTGTCTCATCTGTCGTGTTCAGTTGCGGCGTTAAGGTTTTGTTGACGTCTTGCGCGGGCGCGAAGCCGGTAATGATTAAGGAGATTGGTGAAGTGACACTTTTGCTGGTGCTGTCGTCTTGCCACCCGGTGCGCATACTCATGGAGTCTTTACCGACCGGGATGGTTAAGCCGAGCTCCGGACAAAAGTCTTCGCCAATGGCTTTAACGCTATCGAAGAGATTCTGATCTTCCTGGCCATGGCCAACGGCAGCCATCCAGTTGGCCGAAAGTTTGATGTCCGATAGTTGTTTAATATCTGCCGCGGCGATGTTGGTGATGGCTTCCCCTACGGCCATCCGGGCAGCTGCCGGCGCGTTAATCAGAGCTAAAGGCGAGCGTTCGCCCATAGCCATGGCCTCGCCAAACTGGCTGTCAAACGCCACGGCCGTGACGGCCACGTCGCTGACCGGCACCTGCCAAGGGCCGACCATCTGATCGCGGGTCACTAAGCCTCCAACCGTACGATCGCTAATAGTGATCAGGAATTTTTTGCTGCCCACGGCCGGCAGTTTGAGCACCCGCTCCACGGCTTCATCAAGTTTGACCTTCGTTAAATCGAGTTTAGGTTGACTTGTTTGTTGACGAGTTGCTTTACGGGTCATCTTCGGCGGTTTGCCAAACAGGACATCCATCGGCAGATCAATCGGCTGGTTTTTAAACAAGCTGTCATTCAGTACCAGCTGTTCATTTTTGGTAACTTTGCCGACCACAGCAAAGGGGCAACGTTCACGCTCACAAATTTCCTTGAATCGTTTCAGGTCGCCAGGCGCAATTCCCAGCACGTAGCGTTCTTGCGACTCGTTGCACCAAATTCCCATTGGCGACAAACCCGGTTCGGCGCTAGGGATGTCGCGCAGTTCAAAGACAGCGCCGCGGCCCGAATCATGCACCAGCTCCGGTAAGGCATTACTGAGGCCGCCGGCCCCGACATCATGAATACTCAATATCGGGTTATTATCATCAAGGCTCCAGCAACGGTCGATAACTTCCTGGGCCCTGTGTTCCATCTCGCCATTGCCTCGCTGGACCGAGGCGAAATCCAGAGATTCGTCGCTGGCGCCGGTCTGCATACTGGCCGCCGCGCCGCCCCCTAAGCCGATCAACATGGCCGGTCCGCCTAATTGGATAATCAGCGAACCCACGGGAAGCCGCTGCTTTTGCACGTGCTGATCGCGTATATTGCCGAGACCCCCGGCGACCATGATCGGTTTATGGTAGCCCCATACACTATCATCCAGTTGTTGCTGGTAGGTCCGGAAGTAACCCGCCAGATTAGGCCGGCCAAATTCATTGGCATAGCCTGCTCCGCCAATAGGTGCCTCGAGCATGATATCTAAAGGTGAAACAATCCGCTCTGGCTTGCCGTAAGCTTGTTCCCATGGCCGTTTGGCGCCGGGAATTTCCAGATTAGACACTGTAAAGCCGGCCAGACCCATTTTAGTTTTTGCGCCTCGACCGGTAGCGGCTTCGTCGCGAATTTCACCGCCTACACCGCTGGCAGCTCCCGGAATCGGCGCGATAGCCGTTGGGTGGTTGTGCGTTTCGACTTTAATCACCGAGTGCACCGGCTCATGGCGATAGCTATAAGTCCCCTTTGTAGAGTCGCTAAAGAAACGGCCGGCTTGTGGCCCTTTAAGCACGGCTGCATTATCATGATAAGCCGAGAGCACATCCTGGCCGCCTTTTTCATGCGTGTTTTTAATCATTTTGAAGAGGCTTTTCGGTTGTTTCTGGCCCTCAATAACCCAGTCCGCGTTAAAAACTTTATGCCGGCAGTGTTCGCTGTTTACCTGGGCGAACATCATCAGCTCCACATCTGTCGGGTTGCGTCGCAACTCCGTATATGAAGCGTAAAGGTAATCAATCTCGTCGTCGGCCAGCGCCAGACCAAGCTCTTGATTGGCAACCACCAGGGTCTGTTTACCGGCTGATATGTCTATATATTGTAATGGTTTAGGATCATGGCTTTCAAATAATATTTTGGCAGCCTCCACATCGGCTAAGACGGCTTCGGTCATGCGGTCATGCAAGATTTCGGCGATGAGCTGATTGCCCGATCCAGCGCCTTGAACATAGTATGCAACACCCCGCTCTATCCGTTGAACTACATCAATGCCCGAATTGTGAACAATATCGGTGGCCTTGCTGGACCAGGGAGATATAGTGCCAGGCCGCGGCACCACAAAATATAGCGCGCCTTTACGGCTGCCATCATAAGGCGAATCATAGGTTAGTAGTTTGGTGAGCCGTGTGTCATCTTCAGCTGACAACCGGCCGTCAATATCGGCGATATGGACGTATTCAGCGTCTATGGCGGTGACTGACGGCTCTGCAGTTTGTAATCGTGCGAGCAGCTTGGCTTTACGGAAATCTGATAATGCAGTAATGCCCTTATAGACCTGCACTAGCGGACCTCCAGGCTGTCACCGCCAAAAGTAATATTTTTAGGCTTAATAATGACTTGTTTTGGCCCTTCTTCAACCGTGCCGGCGATCCAGGCTTTCAAATTCTGTTCTTCAGCGGTGTCGACGACTTTTTGGGCCTGAGCGGCCGGTACATAGACGGCGTAACCGGCCCCCATGTTGTAATTGCCATACATTTCCGCCTCATTGTTATCAGCCTGTTTAGCAATAAAGTTGAAGATTTCCGGTACAGGCGGCGTTTTAGTTATTATGTAGCTAAAGTCAATTTCAGCCCGCATGAGTTTGCGCCAGCCATGGCCGGTTACATTTGACAGGTAGCGGATCTCAATATCAGCGTCTTGGAGGGCTTTTACCAGGCCGGAGTAGATATGTGTAGCGGTCAGCACAGCTTCGCCAAATATGGTTCCGTCAGCTAGTTTGGTCTTATAGCCGTGTGGTAAACTGGCGGCAATTTCACGTATCAGGCTGATGCCGTTTGCATGCACGCCACTGGATTCAATCAGGACGATAACATCGCCGGCCCGCAGGTTTTTACCTTGCACTAAGTTTTTGGCAGAATTTATAACTCCAAAAGCCGAACCGGCGAATTCCAGGGCACCCGGTGCCACTACTCCTGGCAGCGATTGAGTTTCACCGCCGCCCCATACTACTTTTGATAAGTCACAAGCTGCGCGCCAGCCCTTAATGAAGTCTTCGGCCAGATGCTGATCGGTTAGCCATTCGTAAGAACTTGACGACCAGTAGGCATTTAAAACTACCGGGCTTGCGCCAACGCTAACCAGGTCATTAATAATACAGGCTACGGTATCCTGGGCAATAGTTCGAAAATATGATTGCCCGGTATTTTGGTAGACCGCTTGAGCAATTAAGCTCTTAGTGCCCAGGCCTTCCTGCACAAAAGCTCCCCACTGGTCCCCCATCTCAAACACATAGGCCGATTCGCCCCTGGTACCAGCCACTTCTTTAAAACCGAACGGCATATTACCAGCTGTTGCCAGCCCCTCTTTTTGAGCCAGGATTTTCAGCGGGTCGGCTTGGGAATAGTCAACAGATTGGTGATAGTCTAATTTTTTAGCCAAACTCCAACTCCCCTTTACCTATCCATAATAACAAGTCTAAGACCTCATAGCGACTTAGCGCTGGTTTTTATCTTTATTAAGTACTACCAAGGAGGGACTAACACTAACCCACGTGCACTTCAAACCAAATAACCGGCGCTAGCTGGTTATTCCTGTTCCTGTCTGTTGTTTGTGACTAAAAAAGACGACATACTTTCTCTTGGTCATCTACTAAAACAAACAAGGAAGAAATATGTCGTCAACAGATATTGTACGTGATTCACGTACGCTCATTCAAAACAAGCTACTTGAGACTGTGCCCACGAAGTGGCTCCCACAACTTACGTTTGGCATTGAGGCGTTTAGCCTCCGCCCATTCCAGAGTGCGGGCAGCAATGCCCGCTCAGTGGTCGCTAATACTAATACTGCGTCCAGCAAGGTGCGTCGGCTGCTTGGCAACGCCAAGTTGGCCGACCATTTGGGCGTGGTTTTCAACCAACTCGGTCTGGTTCGTCCTGGCAGCTACCTCAATGTCGACCACAGTGACTTCGACGGCTTGACGGCTCTCGTTGGAGCGGTTCAGACCAGGAATGGCCGAGCGATTCCTGCCATGCTCGGAACAACCTACGCACTCCATTTGCCGGGCGAAGGCAGCCGGAACAGTACACCTCGCTGGAATAGCCTCAGGACAGATATGGAATTTGCAAGAGTGCAGCAAAGTTTCACCGGACACACCATTGACACCCTGCAAGATCTGCGCGACCAGCTCGGCTTCTGGCCGAAACTGGTCTTTGACCGAGGCTTTTGCAATGGGTCAATAGCCGAGCACTTGGTAGCGTCGGGTGCAACATTCTACGTCCGACTCAAAGGCGGTAATTACGCCGACTGTGACGGCCAGAAGACCAAAGTTGAGCACCTCAGTGAAAAAGATACCACTGTGCAGCTGTTTGGACTAACCCTACGGGTTGTCCGCTCACCAAAAAACAGACGAGCAAAAGAACCCTGGTATATCCTGACCAACGACCACCAAAGCAACCGAAACAAGGTAGTAAAGATTTACTACCACCGCTTCGAGATTGAGGAGACATTCAAGGACACCAAACACTTGTTTGAGCTGCACCATGTCAGCTTTACCAGGCCAACTAGTCTCAAGATGGTGCTGTGGCTGGTCTTCCTGGGGATTGCCGTGCTGTACGTCGTTACCAAACCAACCAAAACCCGAACCAGGCGCGCAAACCCTAAGAAGTACATCTCTTGGGTGCGGTCAGCCTACGAACAGTTCCAAAGGGCACTCACCGAGCAGCGGGCACTAACGGGGCTGACGCCCCGTTACAGGGGTATTGGGTGAAGTGCACGTGGGTCAGGGACTAACATTAGTCAAAAGTTAATTTTTATGATATAAGTATTATATGTCAAGTGATCCACGGCACGAACTAGATATAGTTCGGGAAAACCGAGGCTTAACGTTTCCAAGCGCTCCTGAATTAAAATTTCTGTTTTGGTGGCATGGATCAGGGAGTGTAGCTGATTTGGTACCTCATTTAGCCGATGTCAATCCTATTCTTTTAGAATCTAGCGGGGAAACCTGGCCGGTTGAAGAAGAGCCGAGACATAGTAAGAGTCAAGCTTACTTTGCAAAATTAAATGCTGTAACAGCTGAAGACGCAAATATCAAGGCCAGAGACACCTTAACAAGGAACAATAGCTACTCTCAATTGACTTTTGAATTAGCTGGCAATGGTCAAACCTTCATCCCTATCGATACTATTGCAGCTACTCGAGACGAATTAGCTAGGGCGAAGTTTCTCGGCAGTAAAGCTACACAGTCAGATGCCGACAAGGTTGCATATATTGCCTATAGAGACTCCATAGATTTGCGGCAAATAGCCTCGATAGCTCGAGAATATTATGATGCAGAGAAGATAGGTATCGTTATGGGCGCTGGGCACAGAATGCTTGCTCCTGCTGCTAAACAGCTGGGGGCCACAGTAAGCAGAGTCTTTATTCACCCGCCACAGTATGAATTAACAGAAGTAAAAAGTATCATGAAAAGCCTCGTGCGATGGGGCCATTACGCGTCATTTGAAGACATTCCTGCAGAGGACCGTGAGATTGCCAAAATAGGTCATGACATAGAATTCCTCTTGATGCCGCAATTTTCCTCTGGCCATCAAGCTGTATCGCTGTTACATAGGTTAAAAAGAATTTATCAGTCGCCTGAGGACTGGGAAGAACTTACACAACTTATAACCTCAATTGGGCTCGACCTCTATAAAGCGCATAAACCACTTATTACGCATCCGCTCAGAAGGCAAACTCAGAAGAAAATCACAGCCAAACTTGAGGACCTGAAGGGCTATTTATAGGGCGTGCTCCGGCATCTTTTACCAGTTAATTTTAATAGCTTGGCTTGGCGTCTTCCATCCTCAACAACGTTTAAAACCAAAGTTCTTAAATAATCATTAAACCAGACTATAATTCCTTTACGTTTTGTGTAAAGAAACCGGTGGCAAGTATCCGGAAGCCCTCAACCGCACCGCTAAAGAGGCTTCTACCAAATTTCTAGATCTGGACGATAGCTAATCATAGTAAACAAAGGGGTTGTCAGCGGGCGGAAAAATGCTTAAGATAAGAGTAGATGAAGAGCAGCGGACAACCGGGTCTGGTTTCTATTTCCCCTCCGCGCGAGGAGGAAGAGGAAGATGTGCTCAAGGAAAAGTGTGCGGTGTTTGGCATCATCGGACAGCAATTCGGCGACAATACGGGCCTGGAAGCGGCCCGTTTGACGTTTTATGGGCTTTGGGCGCTGCAACATCGCGGCCAGGAAAGCTCTGGGATTACCAGTAGCGACGGCAAGGAATTACACCGTCACGCTGCCCAAGGTTTAGTAGCTACGGTTTACCGGGAAGAAGACCTTGAGCAACTGCCTGGGCACATGGCCATTGGCCATAATCGTTATTCGACCTCCGGCGGAGCTGATGACCAATACAACCAGCCATATGTCGACCGCAAGCATAAAATTGCTTTGGCACATAATGGTAACTTACCGGATACTACTAAGTTGGAAGACTTTCTGACGGCTCGCGGTGTTGATTTAGCTAAAAATAACGACACGGCCCTGATGGTAGCGGCTATTAGCGCTTACATGGACGAAGACCTTAGTTTAGTTGAAGCTATTAAGCGGGCCTGGCCGCTGTTCACGGGAGTGTTTTCAATCGTGGCGATGGACGCAACGACGCTGGTAGCCTTTCGGGACGAATGCGGCGTGCGGCCGCTATCGATTGGTACGCTTGATGGCGGCTATGCCATAGCCAGCGAAACTTGTGCATTTGATACCATTGGCGCCACTTTCCTGCGCGATGTTAAACCGGGCGAGCTGGTCGCCATTAATGACGAGGGCTTAACATCCGAGCAAGTGGTAGCCGGCAATCAAAAACTGGACATCTTTGAGCTGGTTTACTTTGCCCGCCCGGACAGTCAATTACTGGGTCAGCGGGTTGACGTGGTACGCAAGAATCTGGGCCGCGAAATGGCTCGGGAATTTCCCATTCGGGCCGACGTCATCGTGCCAGTGCCTGATTCTAGCATCCCGGCGGCGCTTGGTTACTCCCAGGCCAGCGGTATTCCCTTTGAAATGGCGCTGATCAAAAACCGTTATATACACCGCACGTTTATACGTCCGACCACCCAACTTCGTGAACGTGACCTTAAAATGAAACTTAATCCGGTGACCGAACTTATAAAAGATCAGCGGGTTGTTTTAGTAGACGACTCTATTGTCCGCGGTACCACTCTGCGCCATCTGGTGCCCATGATGTTTGAGGCTGGCGCCCGCGAAGTCCATGTTCTGATCACCTGCCCGCCGGTATGTTATCCGGATTTTTACGGTATTAACACGCCCAAGCAAACCGAGCTGTTAGCTGCCTATATGACGGAAGATGAAATGCGTGAATATGTGCGTGCCACGTCGCTGTGCTTCCTGTCATTTGACGGCATGATCCAGGCCACTGGCCTGGCAACAGACAGTTTTACAGTCTCTTGCTTTACCGGCGACTACCCCATCCCTATCGGCAAGCGCGCCCGGGAAATTGCCCTGCTTAAAGCCGGACAAACCTTGCCTAAAACTACTCATGCGCCAACTGAACTGACAGCCACCCGCACGATATCAGTATGAAACCGCGCATTGCCATCCTGGCTTCGGGTGGTGGCACCACGGCCGAAGCCTTTATTCGGGCTGATCAGAGCGGTGCCATAAACGTTGATGTCGGGCTGGTCATAGCCAGTCGTAAACATGCCGGCATCTTTCAACGCATTGCCGATCTTAACGCCGAGTATGGCCTGAATATTGATTGCATTTTGATTAACCACAAAACCCATCCGGCTGCCAGCAGTGAACATGTAGAGCGTGGCGCCCAGACTGCCGGCGAAGAAGCCGGCATATTAGCGGCGTTGCTGGCAGGCAATTTTGATCTTATAGCTAACATGGGTTATATGAAGCGGATCGGCCCGAATCTGATCCAGGCTTTTGGTTGGTTACCTGAATATACTAGTATTTTTCAGGCCAGAATGGTCAATACCCATCCCGGCCTATTGCCCGATACCAAAGCCATGTACGGCGAACAAATCCAGCAGTACGTATTAGATAATCATTTGCCATACGGCGGCCAAACCCTGCACCTGACTGCTGAAGAGTACGATGAGGGCCCAGTAATTGCCGAACATAAAGTACAGGTTGAACCCAGCGACACCCCAGCCAGTCTCTTCGCCCGCGTCCAGGCAGTCGAAAAACAATACCTGCCGGGCGACATCGAAGCCTTTATAAAAGCCCGCCAAGCCTATAGTATGGAACATAAAGGAGCCTAATATGGCACAGGTTTTAGTGATTGGGAATGGCGGCCGCGAACAGGCTCTTGCCTGGAAGCTGGCCCAATCCCCTTCCGTGGGAAAAGTCTACGTGGCACCCGGCAATGGCGGCAGCCAGGGTAATATTGAAAATGTAGCTGTAGATTTCCTAGATGTACAAAGGCTGTTAAAATTTGCTCAAGATAATCGGATTGATCTAACTGTTGTCGGGCCGGAGGCTGCTTCCGAAGCCGGTGTGGTAGATACCTTTCAGGCCGCTGGCCTGGCCATATTCGGTCCCACAAAAGTTGCCGCTCAAATTGAAAACTCCAAAGCTTTTTCCAAAGATCTTATGGCCGCAGAAAATATACCAACCGCCGAGTATCGCAACTTTACCGATGCCACCGAGGCTCTGGAATATGCCAAATCACGCCCGCTGCCAATCGTTATTAAAGCCGCCGGCCTGGCCGGTGGTAAAGGTGTAATCATTGCTAATAACGTATCTGAAGTGGATACTGCCCTTGACGACATAATGGTCAAGAAAAAGCTCGGAGCTGCCGGTAACCAGGTAGTGGTAGAGGATTTTCTGAAAGGCCAGGAAGCTTCCATGCACGCTCTTTGTGATGGCACTAAATCTGTCATGTTTCTTGCCTCGCAGGATCACAAACAGGTTTTTGATGGCGATAAAGGTCCGAATACCGGCGGCATGGGTGCTTATGCGCCTGTTTCCTGGATCACAGATGAGCACATAAAATTCGTCAAAGAACATGCAATCGAACCAGCGCTAAGAGGTCTTAAAAAAAGAAACGCGGAGTTAAAAGGTTGCCTCTATCCTGGCCTTATGATTGAAGGTAACGACATCAAACTGCTTGAATTTAACGCCCGGTTCGGCGACCCTGAAGCCGAAGTCTATATGCGGCTGCTGGACAGCGACCTTTACAATATTCTGCGAGCTTGCGCCGAAGGCAAACTAGACCCCAATAATGTTAACTGGAAACCCGGTTTTGCTGTTAGCGTTGTCCTTGTCTCGCCCGGCTATCCCGGTGATTATCCCAAAGGCCAGCCGATTACCGGAATAGACGAAGCCGAAAATCAACCTGACATCGTTGTCTTCCACGCCGGTACTGCCATTAAAGATAGCCAACTAGTCACAGCCGGTGGCCGCGTTCTGAACGTCACCGCTACCGGAACTACCCTGGACGAGGCATTAGAAAAGGCCTATGCCGCCGTAAAACTAATTCACTTCCAAGGCATGCACTACCGCACCGACATCGGCCGCCGCCCTAGTTAGGATTTCTATAATCCGACGCAAAAATGCGTTTGAGTTCCCGCGGTTCAGCTATACCGATTCCGCGGTAGGGGCTAAGTTTTAACAAGCCACTATCGGCCGTAATAATAAGTTGAGCCCGGGCCGAAATGGCGCAAGCCAGGATATTATTGTCATCGGGATCTTTAGACGCTTTAACTTCGACATCGGGTTTTACTAAAGTCGCTGAGATTTTAACACGCTCTATAAATTGTTTTACATCAACTCGCCTAAAGCCGAATCTATCCACCAGCTTATTCCCTACTTCATTTAGGATGTAAGGTGATACATACAACTCCACACCGGAGCTTGGCAATGTGGCGATGTCCAGCCAACGATCGGCGTATTGGCCGGGCCTCAGAGCCGCGGCTATGTAGATATTCGAATCAAAAACCGTTCTTAGCGGCGCGGTTTTTAGCGAGGTATTTATAGACGTCGTCATCGGTTTCCAAACCTAGCTTTTGGGCAATTAATACACCCTGTTCCTGAATGCGGGCTAATGAACTTTTAAAACGGTAATAATTATACATCTCTCTGAAAAGGTCGCTTTTAGAGCGTCCTTGCTTGATAGAAAGCTTGTCAAGGTCCTTCTTCAGGTCGCTGTCGACCGAGAAACTGACTGTGGCTGGTTGTTTACTCATTTATTTTCTCCTGAACCCATAATAATGAATTTCATTATTTACATCAAATAATAGGCTGAGCGTTTCCTAAGCATCCGCCAAATTATGCACCGACATCGACCGCCGCCATTTCTAGCTATCTAAGTTTAATGTAAATTCTGGTCTACCATTTATATTTAGTTTTCTGGTATGCATACTGAACACTTAATGTGTATTTAGTGTGTATAAAGTGTGTGGTGACTTACGGAGTGTGTAAACTACCAAGATTCTTAATAATATCCCAGTTCAATTCTTCTAATGAAGAAACTACCAAGTCGGCCTCGCTAAAATCTTGGCCTGCCGTATGACGACTCTCAACGGCAATGGCCTTCATTCCGGCAGCTTTGGCAGCTTTAACTCCTACTGCAGCATCTTCCAAGACAATACTCTGCCCAGGATTGACTTGTATACGTCTGGCAGCTTCGAGAAAAATATCCGGTGCTGGTTTACCGGCCGCGACTTCGTAGCCGGAGACCACGGCATCGAAGTAGTTATCTAATCCCAGGTGACCTAGTACTACCTGTATATCATCACGGGAAGATGAAGACGCCAAGACCTTTTTAACTTCTGCCTTTTCCAATGCTTGATAGTCGGGTGTATTAGGCGTGCTGTCAAGGGGATAGATGAGGGACAGATGCGAAAATGCGTTTATGGTAAATAGAGATTAGCATTACCGGGCAAGTTAAGATTACTGCAATCTGAAAAACGGAAACAGCTGAGAATTTATAGGCGATGAGGCTCAAAAAACTTCCTAGAAAGGTCAAACTATATAACCATGGTGATTCGCTGGCGGGATGTTTCCAGGTTTTTACGAATGCCGGTAGATAGGCTACTAGATCGGCTAACGAGGCCAGCCAAACACCGAGTACTGCATTGCCAGTTGCATGCCAACCGATCAAGCCGCCCATGGCTATAGTGAAGCAAATCCAGTCGAACAGATTCGAGCCGCCCATACCGCGCCGTATACTCAGAGCAAAACAGACAACGCCAAAAACAAAGGCTATGCCGGCGTATATTACGGCGCCAAAATTACCTTTCGCTGAGAGGATGCTTACGAAATTCAGGGTTAAAATAAACATCAGAACTAGTCTGGTAATACGGTGCGGCCTGGTTCTTCCCCGGATAATGCTGGCGCAATAAATAAAAAAGGCACTCAGCTCGAGAATTACACTGAGAGTAAGTAAAATAGCTCGCATAAAATGTTGTTATTTGTTTGGTTTTTCTTGTAGGTAGGTTTGCCAGCCTTGACTTTGCAGTTGGATATCTTTGGTGAGGACGTCATCGTGTTGTTTGTTCACGAAGTCCGCGTATTTCTTCGCTAATTCAGGGTCAATAAGAGCCAGGATGCGGATGGCCAGCAAAGCCCCGTTCTTGGCGCCGTTTTCGGGCATGGTGGCGAGCGGGATGCCGGGGGGCATTTTGATGTTGGACCAGAAGGCCTCATGGCCGCCGCTTTCTCCTTTAATAGGTATGGCAATGACCGGTAAAGTTGTTTCCGATGCAGTCATGCCCGGTAAATGGGCCGAACCGCCTGCACCAGCGATAATAATTTTCAAACCCCTGCTCTCTGCCTCTTTAGCATAGGCGGACATTTCATCCGGTGTACGGTGAGCTGAAACAATTCTGGTTTCATATGCAACGCCAAATTCTTCCAGCGTTTTGGCTGCTCCGCTCATAATATCCAGGTCTGAATCTGACCCCATAATTATGCCGACAAGTGGGTTGCTCATGGTTTCTCCTATATGCTTATTGCCCCGCGGGCTTTTTGGGCCCGTTCCAGGGCTTCTTCTACCGTCTGGCCGGTAGCCGTAATGTGGCCCATTTTACGGTCAATCTTAGTTGGCGATTTCCCGTAAAGGTGCACTTTAGTATGCGGGTCTTTAGCCGCTTTGTCGATGCCTTCCGGCTTTGTTTCGCCGTCGTGTTCACCCAGTATATTAATCATAACAGCTGCCGGGACTATCATATCTGTCGGCCCCAAAGGTAATCCGGTAACAGCTCTGATGTGCTGCTCAAACTGTGAAGTCCGACAGGCCTCAATCGTATAATGGCCGGAGTTGTGGACGCGCGGCGCTATCTCATTTATTAATATCCGGTCGTCTTCGGTTAGAAACATTTCAATTCCAAATACACCTGCGCCCTCAAGGTGGTTTGCTACATCTATAGCGACTTGCCGGGCTTTTTCTGCTGCTGCCGGGCTAATATCGGCTGGAGCCATGACCGTAGTACAAATATTACGCTCTTGAATGGTTTCGACAACTGGGTAAATGGCTGTTTGACCATTCATGCCTCTGGCTACCATGACGGCCAGCTCTTTTTTGAACGGCACGAATTTTTCGGCATAAAGTTGTTTGCCGGCAAAGGCTTTAAGGGCGCGCTTTAACTCTTCCGGGTTACTTACAACTTCATTTCCCCGGCCGTCATAGGCCCCATGGCGCATTTTAATAAGCATTTTGCCCCCAAAATCGTTTAAAGCTTTTTCGGCTGAAGCCGTATCTGTTATTTCCACAAAATCAGCCACCGGCAGGCCGACTTCTTGCAGGAATTGTTTCTGGGCTAATTTATCCTGGATTAAACGGATTGTCGCCGGAGCCGGATTGATCTTTTTGCCGGCGCGGGCAAGCTCTTCTAAAACCGAGGCATTCAGGTGTTCAATTTCAACAGTGATAAAATCGGTGTTTTTAGCCAGGGATTTGAGAGCCGTTTCGTTATATAGGTCACCGACGATTTCCTTTGCCCCTACTTGGGCTGCCGGCGAGTTCGGCGATGGATTAACGACTATAACTTTGAAGCCGAGTTTGATCGCAGCTTCCGTCAGCATCCGGCCCAACTGGCCGCCGCCAACAATCCCAATCGTCCCTGTTTGATCCATACAGTAATAATACCGTACAATAGAGGTAATGGATACACGCTCAATAGGGACTACTGACTTTGCTTTTCCGGGTCAAACGGCGCTCTACCATGGCAAAGTCCGCGATGTGTACACTATTAATAACGATATGCTGGTGTCGGTGGCGACTGATAGGATTTCGGCATTTGATGTCAATTTACCTAAGCCTATTCCTTTCAAGGGCCAGGTTTTGAACCAGATGGCGGCGCATTTCCTGGATAAAACACGGGACATTGTGCCTAACTGGCTGCAAGCTGTACCGGACCCGAATGTCAGCGTTGGCCGTAAAGCTAAGCCGCTGGAAGTTGAGATGGTAATAAGAGGCATTCTGGTGGGCCATGCCTGGCGGGAGTATAAAGCCGGCGAACGTACCATTTCCGGCGTGCCAATGCCGGAAGGTCTGCAGGAATATGATGCATTTCCGGAGCCAATCATTACACCGACGACTAAAGCTAGCGCCGGTCATGACGAGGACATCGCGCAGGCTGAACTAATCAGCCAAGGGCTGATTACATCTGGGGAATGGGAACAAATGGTCTCCTATACCCGCCAGCTTTTTGCGCGGGGACAGGAGATGGCCCGGGCCCAGGGTCTTGTGCTGGCTGATACAAAATATGAATTCGGCAAGCTCGGCGGCAAGCTCATACTAATAGACGAAGTGCACACCCCGGACTCGTCGCGTTACTTCTATGCCGATACTTATGAAGCGTTTTTAGCAGACAGAAGTGTCATGCCGCCTAAACATTTCTCCAAAGAATTTGTCCGCGAATGGTTGGTTGCCAAAGACTTTGACGGGCATAACGATAACCCTGTACCGGAAATGCCCGGCGAATTCATCCAACTGGTATCGGAGCGCTATATCGAGTTGTATGAAAAAGCCACAGGTCAGAAATTTGTTAAAGCTGACGGCGGTGACATTATGAAAAGAATAGAACAGAATTTATTAACTTATCTGGAGTCCAGCCATGCAACCAATTAATTTACCCGCAGTTGATCAAACCGGCAATTATAGTGCCATAGACCCGCTTGATTCCCGGTATTTTGACCCGGAAATAGCCAAGTACCTGTCAGAGCGCAGCCGGATCGCCTATCAGGCCTATGTGGAAGCAGCTCTCGCCCACACATTGGCAGAATTTAGCATTTGTACACCGGAGATCGCCGGACAGATTGAAGCTGCCACCGGCAAGATCACGGCTGAGGCGGTTGCGGCCGAAGAAAAGACCACCAAGCACGACGTAAAAGCTTTGGTAAACATTATAAAAGCCGAGCTTTCTGAAGAGGCCAAGCCTTATGTGCACTTCGGGGCTACATCTTACGATATCGTGGCGACGGCCATGAGCTTGCAACTAAGGGCAGCTATCAATGAGCTGGTAATTCCGCGTCTAATAGAACTTGAAAAGACCCTGCTTAGCTTGACTAAAGACTACGCAGAGACCGTGCAAATAGGCCGAACGCATGGCCAGCATGCCGTGCCGATAACGTTTGGCTTTGCAATGGCTGAATACGTCAGCCGTCTCGGCGGAAGTATAAAATCCCTTCAAGTGCTTAGCGGCAAACTCCGGGGCAAGTTCTCCGGCGCGGTTGGCGCTTATAACGCGCTGAGCCTGTTCGTCGATGACCCGCTTAAATTTGAGCAGACAGTTTTGGGCTATCTGGACCTTACGCCGGCGCCTTACTCAAACCAAATCATTCCGGCCGAGAACATAGTGAGATTGATTGATGAACTGGCGATTACCGCCGGTATTATGGCTAATTTGTCCCATGACATGCGCCATTTACAACGGAGTGAAATTGCCGAAGTTCGCGAGCATTTCGATCCCGGCCAAACCGGCTCCTCGACCATGGCGCATAAGCGTAACCCCTGGAACTTCGAGAACGTCATCAGTATGTCAAAGCAAGTCATGGCTCAGGTTGTCAATGCCAACCTTAACATCAGCAGTGAACACCAACGGGATCTGACGGATTCAGCCTCGGCCCGCTTTTATGGAATCGTCCTGGCCAGCGTCGCTTCGATGGCGCAAAGGCTGAATAATGTCATGAGCAAGATAGAAGTCGACCCCGAAAACATGCAGCGCAATCTGTATATGAGCGGCGGTGCCATCGCCGCTGAGCCGCTATATTTATTATTGGAAAAATACGGCCACGTCGCTGCCCACGAAGCCTCCAAGTCCCTGGCCCACTATGCCCTGGAAAACGGTAAGTCACTTTACCAGGTTGCTTCGCAGGATAACGGAATCGAGCCTTATTTCAAACAATTTACAGAGAAAGAACGTAAAATCCTGCAGGAACCCGAGCCCCACTACACCGGTCTGGCCGCTAAGAAAGCCCAGGCCGTGTATATTGAATGGCAAAGCCGGCTGGCTGTTTAGTGGGCGTAGAAGCCGCGGGCGATTTTGTCGGGTACCATGGTTACGTGGACACCCTGATCAGTGAGTGTTTTGACGACTTGTTTGTCACCGACTGAGCCGCCAGAGGTTAAAATGGCGCGGATGCCGGTTTTAGCCAATAGTTCCGGGCCGTCCGCAAACGGGAAAAAGCTATCGCTATAAGCGACTGCGTCCGCCAGTTTTCTGGCATCGAGCGTGACTTTTAGAATTAGTTTGTGGCCTTTTTCATCCAGTTCTGGCAGGGCTAATGTGGTGCGTGTCAGGGCCAACTGTCCGGCGCCTACGCGGTCCTGCTGGCCGACACCGTTGCCGATGAGCTGCCCATTTCTTACCAATGTGATGGTGTTGCTATTGCTGGTACAACCGACGGCCCAGGCCAGGATCATATCCTGCATTTGTTGAGGCGTTGGGTCGCCGTATTGCTGAACGTATTCAGCCGACAGGTCGAGTACAAAGTCATAGTTGGGTTGTTCCAGGACGCCGCCGCCTCGAACCGGCCGCAGGCGCCGGTTATGGTCCAGCGAAGCTTCACTTAAGTCCCATAGGGCCGGATTGATGACAACCCGGAGTTTATTGCGGCTTAATAAATTCAAAGCTTCTTCAGTGACTTTAGCGCCAATCACACCGTCCAGTAACCGCGGTTTGTCGCCCTGAATTTCATAATGCATCAAAGCTTCGGCTACCGATATGTCTATGGTGCCGTTGATCATGACCACGCCGCCAAAGATAGCGCGCGTGTCGCCCAGCAGCATTTTCTGTACGGCTTCAGCAAACGTGCCGCTGACTGCAGCGCCGCAGGCATTGCCATGCTTCACGCCCACCGCCACCGCCGGCACATGACCAAAATTGCGCAAAAAACCGGCAGCAATATGGGTCACGGTCTGCAGCAGCCGGTCGATGTCGGTTATGTTCACATAGCTGCGTTCCATGCCCTGCACATGATTGAACTGGTCAAGTCCCAGGGGATCGATGGCGACGCGGTTGTCAGCGTAAAAGGCTGCCGGGGTTTGCTGGGGGTTTTCACCATATTTTGTAGGGAATGCCTGGCGGGCTAAAAAGCCACTAACCTCTGTTCCTCCCAGATATTTAGCGGAGGACATTACGTAGCGGGCAACTTCATATTCTGCCTGGGCTGCCAGCCCTTCGCGAAAAATTGCTTCGTCCAGCCTGCCAGCTCGAAGCCAGGCTAAAACCGGTTGACGCTGCTCAGCGTGCGATAGCACGATACGCCGGCCTTTAGCAGCGCAGCGCAACATTGTCGGTCCGCCTATATCGGTTTGGTTGATAATGTCCTGCCGGGAGGCATTTGGCGATGCAATGGCTGCCTCCAGCGGATACATATCAACACAAACCAGATCAATAACCGGCAGCTTTAGCTTGGCTAATTCCGACATATCTGCCGCATTGTTTTTATCTGCTAGCAGTCCGGCTGAAATCTCACGCGACAACGTCACTACGCGGTGGCCCAAAATGGCTTTGCCTCCCACTAGCTCTGCCACGTCGCTAGCGGCAATACCAGCCGACTGAAGCGCCTGGGCAGTGCCGCCGGATGCATATAGCTGCCAGCCCAGATCAACCAGCCCTTTTGCAAATTCAACTATCCCTGTCTTGTCATATACCGAAAGTAAGGCAATACCGGCCGGTTTACTCATGCAGCCTCCTCTTATATAGATAGTAACTAGTTTCTCTAATAATATCCAACAAATAATATTAGAACGAGGAATCCCAGCCAGCTTTTTAGCTGGAATAATACTGGTTTTTTCGGTGGCTTGCATTGTGAGTTTATTCAGTTATATTGGAGAATTAGAAAGCTTTGATAACTAAGTAGATTGCAAGGAGGTATGAGTATGAGTTCAACCAAGGCCGGTCTTTTAGACAGGTTAAAAAAAGATAACATTTTGTGTGCCGAAGGCTATATTTTTGAACTTGAACGCAGGGGTTACGTTAAAGCGGGCGCCTACGTGCCGGAAGTAGTATTGGAATATCCAGAGGCTGTAACCCAGCTGCACCATGAATTTGCCCGGGCCGGTACAGACGTACAGGTGGCCCTGACATACTATACCCACCGCGAAAAGCTGAAGGCTATTGGCCGCGAAAACGACATGGAAGCCATGAACCGTACAGCCGTAAAGCTGGCAAATAAGGCGGCCAAGGAAACTAACGCCCTGGTAGCCGGCAGCATTTGTAATACCGGCGCTTATAACATAGATGATAAAAAAGCCAGCTCGGAAGAAGTAAGGCGCCAATACACCGAGCAGCTGGAATGGGCAGACAGCGAAGGGGTTGATTTCGTACTCGGCGAGACGATTGAGTATGTAGGAGAGGCGCTGGTTGCTCTGGAAGTTATTAAAAAGTTTAATTTGCCAGCGGTTATAAATTTTACAACTCACACCGGCAAAAGCAAGGACGGTTATGACTGGGTTCTGGCCGCCAAAACCCTGGAAGCCGCCGGTGCCGACGTGGTGGGCTTTAACTGCGGCCGCGGCCCCGCCGCCATGTTGCCGCTACTCGCCAAAATACGCGACGCCGTGTCCTGTCCTATAGCCGGCCTGCCGGTGGCTTACCGGACTACTGTTAGCCAGCCGTCTTTCCAGTCGCTAAAAAACCTCGATGGCACAAACGCCTACACTCTGGGATTAGATGAGTTTCTGTGCACCCGGATGGAGATGGCGGACTATGCCGCCAAGGCCCAGGAAATTGGCGTTAACTTCATTGGCATTTGCTGCGGTGCCGGCCCGCATCATGTCCGGGCTATGGCCGAAGCTCTGGGCCGCACCGTGCAGGCCAGCAAATATTCTCCTGACATGTCGCAGCATTATTTATTCGGCTCAGAAAAATATGCCAAAAAACATGAAAAACCTCATTTAAGCCACTACCCCGGCTCCCGTTAGAAGAATATTTACTTAGTCGAAACAAGACGTTGCGCCGGTGTGGCAGGTAGGGCCGGCCGGGTTGACCTTAACAAGCAGCGTGTCGTTATCGCAATCGCTGGTAATCGATACTAAGTTCAGGGTGTTGCCGGATTCTTCGCCTTTTTGCCATAACTTTTGTTTGGTCCGGCTCCAGAAAACAGCTTTTTGCCGCTTGAGGGTTTCCCTGACAGCCTGTTCGTTCATGAAACCCAGCATCAGCACGGCATCAGTTTCGGCGTCTTGGATAATCGCCGGCACCAGGCCGTCCAGCTTCTGAAAATTTATTTTGGTAATATCAAGGTTTGTCATAGTCTTACCTCTACGTTGTTATTAGACAAAAATTGTTTTAATTTTGCCGGCGTAATGTTTTTGTAATGAAATATACTGGCGCCCAGGGCGGCGTCGACATTTGTTTCGTTGAAGACGTTAAGGAAATCCTGCGGGGATCCGCCGCCGCTGGAAGCAATAACCGGTATATTAACCCGTTCGGTAATTGCCCGCAGGAGCTCTATGTCGAAGCCGGTATTCATGCCATCGCGGTCTAAACTATTAACTAAGAGCTCACCGGCACCCAACACTTCCATGCGCTGGCAAAATTCGATGGCGTCCACATCGGTAGATTCTGAGCCGCCTTTTATATATACCCTCCAGCCATCGCCGTATTTCTTGGCATCGACAGATATGATAATACACTGGGAGCCAAAATAATCTACGGCTCGCTTCACCAGATTGGGTTGCAACACGGCGGCAGTGCCTAGGGATATTTTATCGGTGCCGGCCAGCAAAAGTTGACGTATATCGTTTAGGCTGGAAATCCCGCCGCCCACCGAAAACGGTATGGCGATGGCTTCGGCTATGCGCTGCACAAGCTCGCGAAAAGTCTTGCGTTCTTCCAAAGTAGCCGCTATATCTAAAAACACTAACTCGTCGGCGCCGGATTCGGAGTATTTTTTGGCTAACTCCACGGGGTCGCCAACGTCACGCAAATTAGTAAAATTTGTTCCCTTGACGACTTTTCCGTCTTTAACGTCCAGGCAAGGGATGATGCGTTTAGCCAGATTGTTTCTATAGGTAACTGCCGTTTGAGCGTCTTTAATATCGATCGTGCCTTCATATACTGCTTTGCCTACGACCACACCGTAAGCGCCACGCTTATTGAATTCTACAACGTCAGCTAATGTTGTCACGCCGCCCGCCCCAATCGTACGAAACCCGGCTCTAATAAAAAGCTGCGTAAGGGCAAAGTTCGGACCATCCAGCAAGCCGTCTTTTGAAACATCGGTTACCAGTACATTCTTCACACCCAGCTTTTTAAGTAATGTGATGCTATCGGCCACCGACTTGCCGCCGGACTTTGTCCAGCCCTCGGTGGCAAATTCGCCGTTCTTAATGTCGGCAGCTATTATTATTCTGTCATCATCAAAATCGGCAATCAGCTGCTTGATAAGTTGTGGATTTTCTACAGCCGCGGTGCTCAGCAAGATTCTCCTGATACCATTTTCCAGATAGGCTTTCGCGTCGTGGTATGACCGGATGCCGCCGCCGACTTGCAGCGGCACGTTAATGGCTTTAGCAATGTTCAGAACTAGTTGTTTATTGATAGGTGATCCAGCTTTGGCGCCGTCCAAGTCAATGATGTGCAGCAGATTTACTCCCTGCTTTTCAAACTGCTCGGCAACTTCAGTAGGATTATCGTTATAAGTGGTAACCTGATTAAAGTCACCTTGAAGCAGGCGCACGCATTTGCCGTCTTTAATATCAATGGCTGGGATTACAAACATTTACTTAGCTCGCAAAAATTCTTAAGCAACTGTTCGCCCGGTTTGCCGGACTTTTCCGGGTGAAATTGAACCGCAAAAAAATTGTCTTTTTGAACAATTGATGGAAAATCAAAACCGTAGCCGGTGGTTGCCACGACACATGTCGGCTCAGCATCAAAGTAGTAGGAATTAAGGAAGTAGAAATACTCCTCACTCTTGACCTTTTGCGTTAAGAGGGAGGATTGCCTAAAACTAACCTTGTTCCAGCCGAGCTGAGGGAGCTTTAGTGTACTGGGAAATTTACGGCACCGACCGGGTATTATGCCTAAGCAAGCAGTATTGTCTTCTTCCGAAGCCTCTGCCAGCAATTGCATGCCCACGCAGAGCCCTAGAAAAGGCTGCGACAGTCGAGGTATGAGCTTGTCTAGACCGATTGCTTGGAGCTCTTTCATAGCCGGTCCCGCCCGGCCTTGGCCCGGAAAAATCACTCCCTGAGCGGCTTTGATTTTCGCTGGCGTGTTAGTTATAACAGATGCCACACCCAATCGATCCAAGGCATTTTTAACCGAGGCAATATTCCCTGCTTTGTAATCAATGATGGCTATCAAAGCTTCCCTTTGGTACTTGGCAACTCATCGCCTAGCCGGCTGTCTAACTCACAAGCTATCCGGATAGCCCGCGCCACAGCCTTAAATATGCCTTCAGCGATGTGGTGGTCATTGCGTCCGAACTCAGACTTCACAAATAAATTTAACCTGGCATTTTGAGCAAAGGCATCCCAAAAGTGATCAATTAGTTCACTACTTAGATCATTAATTTTCTTACGCCTGAATGAGGCATCAAAACGGAACGAATAACGGCCTGAAAAATCACAAGCCACCGTGCTCAGCGCATCATCCATCGGCAGGATAAAAAATCCGTAACGATTGATGCCTAATTTATTGCCGATCGCCTCATTGAAAGCCTGGCCAAGGACAATACCAATATCTTCCACGAGGTGGTGGTCGTCAAAATGAAGGTCGCCGGTAGCCGTGATTTCCAGGTCGAAAAGGCCATGTTTAGCAAACTGCTCAAGCATGTGGTTAAGAAAGCCAAGTGGTGTATCAATGCGTTGTTTACCTGAACCATCAATGTTCAGCTTAAGCTGGATATTAGTTTCCTTAGTAACTCTCTTAATCGTGGCTACGCGAAGCTGGGACTTGGTTATATCATTGTCTTGTGCCATTATTAATCTCCTTATTCTTAGTTATCGAAGCCGTGTATACATCAATGAATGTTCTCATTTGCAAAACCGTACCTATAGTCAGCCGCAGCGTACCCTGGATATTTGGCTTATTCTGGGGGCGAATTAGGATCCCATTCTTACGCAAAATTTCAGCAACTTGTCCGGGGTTATCCGGCTTGAACAGAATAAAATTACCAGCCGAAGGGTAGAATGCTATTTTACTTTCAGTAAAAAACTTCTCCACTATTGGCTTGGCCTTATCCATTACTTCGCGGGCGTAGCTTATAGCCGCTGAAGTATCTGACAGAGCTGCTGCCGCTGCGCAGCATGCTACCTGGTTAACATCGTATGGCCCGCGTACCTTTAACATTTCAGCAATATATTCGCGCCTTGCTACTACATACCCAACCCTTAAACTGGCCAGCCCGAAGGCTTTGGAAAATGTCCGGCTGACAATAATGTTCGGGTACTCCTGGATCAAACCGATTGCAGTTACCCCCGAAAACTCAAAATAGGCTTCGTCCACATAGACAATAGCATTGCTAGCCCGTTTGGCAATACGTTCAATATACCCGATCGGTACCAGGGTTCCCGTAGGGCTATTGGGGTTGCAGACTACTACTAACTTAACTTCGTCATCTATAGCTTCTAATATGTCTTGGATTGGAAAAGCCAAACTGTCTTTCTTATACAAAGGATTAACGATTCGATGGCCATTAACACGCGCTGACTGACCAAACATAGCAAAACTCGGCTCGGGTATTACCGCTTTGTCATTTATGCCGGCAAATGTGCGAAAGATGACATCGATTGCCTGGTCTGTGCCGTTTGTAATCATGATTTGATCATCATTAGCACCAGCGTAGGCCGCTATCTTCTCAGTCAGATCAAAGTACTCCGGATATATCTGCAATTTAGGGTTATCCATGAACTGCTTAAGCGCAAACAGGATCGTCTCAGATGGCTGCAAGGTTCTTTCGTTAAAATCCAACAATAAACCGTCAAATGCCGACCTGCCATCGAGCGGCGGCGAATACGGCTGCATAGCTTGTATATGCTGTAAAGCAAGGTTTTTCATAGTCGTATCTCCATGGCTCTTTTGTGCGCAATAAGTCCTTCAGCTTCAGCCATGGCGGTCACCGTCGGTGCCAATGCTTTTGCACCTTTTTGAGTAATTGACTGAAAAGTGACGTACTTACAGAAGCTTTCCAGTGACAAACCGCTGTATGTCCGTGCCCAGCCGTTGGTTGGCAGGGTGTGGTTTGTGCCGGATGCGTAATCGCCAGCGCTCTCTGGCGAATAGTTGCCTAAGAAAACCGAGCCGGCATTACCTACCTGCTTAGCGGCTTTCTTAGGATTAGATACGCTGAGAATTAAGTGCTCCGGGGCATACTCATTTGCAAAGGCCATCGCTTCATTAGTATTGTTGAATACAACACAAAATGAGTTGGTCAGTGCTTGCTGAGCAATTTCCCGGCGTGGCAAAGCGTCTAATTGACCATCTAGCTCAATACTTACAGCTTGTGCAATCGAAGACTTAGTGGTTACCATTACTACCTGACTGTCAGGACCGTGTTCAGCCTGGCTTAACAGATCAGCGGCCACAAAGTCGGGCCGGGCCGTGGAATCGGCTATGACCATAACTTCTGAGGGTCCTGCAGGCATGTCGATCGCAATGCCAAAGCGTTCAGCATAGAGCTTAGCTGCTGTCACGTACTGGTTGCCCGGGCCAAAAACTTTATCTACCTTTGGGACCGTAGCTGTACCAAAAGTAAGGGCTGCGATCGCTTGTGCGCCACCAGCCTTAATAATTTTAGATACCCCAATTAAGCTCGCCGCGTAACAAATAGCTGGATTGACTGAGCCATCCGCTTGTGGCGGCGTGCAAAGAATTACTTCCCGGCAGCCAGCTAGCTGTGCCGGCACACCAAGCATCAATACGGTTGAAAACAGCGGGGCGCTGCCGCCAGGTATATATAGTCCGACCCGCTCAATTGCTCTCGGTTCACGCCAACAGCGCACGCCTGGCTGCGTTTCAACCTCGATTGGCTGGAGGCTAGCCCGTTGTGCCTTGTGAAATGCAGAGATATTGGCATAGGCTATATCAATCGCCTGCCTAAGGTCGCCCGGCAACTGTTTAGCCAACCTAAGTAAATCATCACTATCAATTGTAATATTTCTGAGCGTTAGACCGTCAAACTGCTTAGTATAAGCCAATAAGGCTGTATCTCCTTGGCTTCGGACACGTTCAAACACATCACTGATTGTAGCTTCAAGATTATTATTGCTCATAACAGGTCTTTTACAAAGCGCTTGCCACTTTGAGGCCGGAGGGTTTATAAAAGTTTTCATCACTTGGTTGCTCGTTGGTTACGTTCGATCAAAGTGCGGATTATATTGCCGAGTTTTACGGGTTTGTTTTGGCTGCGGGCGGCGGCCAATTGGCTGTATATGAGGTCGGCTATCTCGCTTTCGCACTCAGCAGTGTTGCCCCTACCAAAAATAGCCATCATTGTCTCGCTAAACTCTTCGCCGGCTTTTTTGCCGGCTTTATTAGGGTCGCGCAATAAGCCTAAGGTGAAGGAAGACTTAGCCGGATCACTAACTTGTGCGCTTCGCTGCTCCAGTGTCTTATCTATTAGGTCTACGCCGCTGTAATCAGTAGGGCCTGATGGTTTTAGTTTACTTTCATTGCGCATAACGACTGCCGGATAAACTTCAAGCAGCGTTTTAATTTCCACCAGGCCATTGGTTTTAGCGGTAGCTCCCGTCGAAACCAGATCGGCTACTAAGTCTACTCCCATTAAGCTCGGCATAATTTCTACACTTCCCGATAAGCTCAGGTTTGTTACATCAAAGGGAAGATTCTGCTGAGCGGTGATTTTCTTCAGTAAATTGGGAAAACTAGTGGCCACGGTTGCCGAAGAAGCTTTAGCTTTAAGTTGTTTGCGCAGAGCTGCAGCTTGTTTGCGTGGTGCGAGCAGCACGAAACGGCACATGCTGGCGCCATAAGTCTGATAGTTTATACCGGCTTCCGGCGAATCCATATACTCTTCGCACGAATCGGAACCCGCCAGGCCTATGTCGCCATAACCGGCGGCTATCAGGCCCGGAATATCCCGGCCCTTAACTTTAATAAAAGTCCGTTGACCATCGCTAACTTCCAGCTGCCGATCTTTAAATTCCGGTACTGTTATGCCGGTGGCCTTTTCGAAAGCCGTCAGGCAGGGCGTGCTGTCATCACCTTTGGGCACCAGTACTAGACGGGCACTGGCCGCCGCGTCAATTATGTTTTTCACGACTTGCCTTTTCGTCTGCTTTTTTGCTCAAGTACTGCGGCATAGCCGCCGGAGCCGTTTTGCATCCAATCACTAATACGGGCTATGGTGCGGCTGCTAAGTTTAGTTTTGGCCACAATGTCGGTATAGGTGTTGCCGGCTTTAAGCATACGGGCTGCTTCCAGGCGGGAGCTAATTTCAATAATTTCCTTTTCGGTCATAACATCCCGGAGGAAGTTCTGCATAGCCTGCACGTCATTAATATTAACCAGCGCCTCAGCGAACTGCCGGGCCGTTTTACTTCTCCAAACCGTGGTTCTATCTTCAGCCATGTTATTCACTTTATCAAAGTAAAGTAAGTTTGTCAAGATCTTTCTTATTCTTGCCGAGAGTAAAATTAGATCTCTTGCAATCTAATATAATCTCATATATACTCTATATTAGATTATGAATGATCTAAGTAAACGAATTAATGACCTTCCCCAGTCAATTTACCTACTCATTGCCCAGATCGACGAACTGAAAGGCAGATGGACACAGGGCGCAAATCTGAGTCCACAAATCTTGGATCGCTTGCAACGCTCAACGCTGATTACATCTGCTGGTGCATCTACCCGCATTGAGGGCTCGAAACTCTCCGACGAAGAGGTTGAAAGCTTGATGCGCGGCTTAACCATGCAAAAAATGGCAGATCGGGATGCTCAGGAAGTGCGTGGCTATTATGAACTGCTGCATATGGTCTTTGAGAGCTATATGGACATACCATTTTCGGAGAACACCATTTTGCACATGCATAGTCAGCTACTAAAATACTCCGAGAAAGATGAACGTCACAAAGGACGCTACAAGAACCTTGAGAACAGAGTTGAGATGAAAGATCAGAGCGGAAACGTGCTGGGAGTCGTATTCGATACAACCCCGGCTTATCTGACGCCAAAAGCTATGTCTGAACTATCTCAGTGGGTCCAGGATGCGCTTCAGACAAATGAAAATCATCCACTTATAGTAATTCCCGCCTTCATAGTCGCGTTTCTTAAGACTCATCCCTTTCTGGACGGCAATGGCCGCTTATCCCGGGTGCTTACAAATTTGCTTTTACTGAAAGCGGGCTATAGTTATGTGCCATATGTGTCGCAGGAGAAGCTCATTGAGGATAGTAAAGCAGAATACTATATAGCTTTGCGTAGAAGCCAATTAACGTTTGGCACCGAATCTGAATCAATTGTGGCTTGGACAGAGTACATTCTGGGTGTTTTGTTAGAGCAGGCCAAGCGAGCCGCCCAATTACTTTCGGGAGAGGAAATTGAGAGCTTGTTGTCTCCTCAGCAGCTTAAGGTCTGGAATTATTTGAGTACCATAGCAGAGGCTACGCCGGGAGCTATTGCTAAAGCTACCGGTGTAGCCCGACCGACCGTGTCGCAGGCACTAAACCGGCTGCTCAAAATGAAAAAAGTTGAACGTATCGGTAGCGGTAGTACCACCAGGTATAGAAAGCTATAACCTCAGTTTATGCAGCCTAGCGACAAAATAAAGGTATATAGATCCTTATTCCGGGGGCGTGAAGATGTATTTGCCAGGAGATGGGACAAAAATGGTAGCTACTTCCCGGATTATAGCTTTGATTGGAATGAATTTAATGCCCATAAGGCCAGCGGCGGCACGATCAAAGACTTCAAAAACAAAAAACCTACGCCGCTAACAGATGAAATAATTCGTAAACATCTAGGCGGACAAATAACCATAGGTATTTATCCAATTCTCGAAAACAACACATCATATTTTCTGGCCGCGGATTTTGATGGCGCCAATTGGCTTGAGGATTGCCTGAGTTATCACCAAGAGATGGGAAAAGCTGGGCTGACCGCGTACATTGAGCGGTCAAGGTCTGGAAATGGCGGCCATGTCTGGATTTTCTTTGAAGACGCCTATCCCTGCCATAAGAGTCGCGCCATCGGCCTGGAAGTGGCGCGCAAAGTACTCAGTCTCTCGTCCTTTGATAAAGAGGCCAGTTTTGATAGGCTGTTTCCAAACCAGGACGCCATTGGCACCAGCGGTTTCGGTAACCTGATTGCCCTGCCGTTTCAAGGCGAATTAGTCAAAAATGGCAACACAGTATTTATTGATCCCACGACAACCGAACCTTATGATGACCAATTCTTAGTGCTCAAAAGTATCAAACGGCACTCATTGGCAACGCTGGATACCGCCTATGAAAAAGTGACGGATGGAATCGCGGATATCTCGACGACAACCAAAAATAAAAAGTTGCAGATCCGCGTCGGCCAAAATATTACTCTGAACAAAGCACAGCTGGGCGGTGTGCTCATTGGGTTTCTAAAAGAACAGCTGAATTTCCTGAACACTGAGTATCTGACAAAGAAGCGGCTCGGCATGTCACTTTATCAGGTCCAGAAATATTTTCGACTTATTGATGAATCTGCCAAAACTATTTCTCTGCCCCGTGGTTTTCTCGCCCGGCTGCTTAAATTTCTGTACGAAAATGACATCAAGTACGAAATTAGCTTTACGACCCCAAAACTTACAATTTGTAAGTTTAAAAGTGGTATTACGCTGACCGAAGCTCAGGCCAGCGTAGTCAGTTCTGCTATCACCGAAAAACAGGGTGTGATCGTAGCTCCGCCGGGCAGCGGTAAAACCATGATGGGCTTGGAGCTGATTGCCAGACACCAGAAGCCGGCCCTAGTGCTCGTGCACCGCAAACAATTGCTTGACCAGTGGGTGGATCGCATCCAAACTTACCTCAACATCCCCAAAGCGCACATCGGCCGGTTCTCCAGTAACAAAAAGACGATCGGCAAGGAAATTACAGTTGGGTTGTTGCAAAGTTTCGCCCGCGCCAAGGATCTGGCTGATTACAGCGACAAGTTCGGGACAATTATTGTTGATGAGTGCCACCATATACCGGCCAAGACTTTCAGGGAGGTTGTAGCTCAGCTTAATCCGGAATTTATCTACGGGCTGACGGCCACGCCAAAACGCAAACACAACGACGAGCAGCTGATCTATGTCTATATTGGCGATGTGATTGCCGATATGTCGGTTATGACCAATGGCGAAAGACCAGTATCCCATAAAAAGTACGACGTCGTCGTTCACGAAACAAATTTGAATATTCCCTTCAACTGGAAAACTGATGCCTTTGATCTGGTCTCCAAGATTATTAGCTACGACACTTCGCGCAATTCCCTGGTTGCCCAAGACATACTGGAACAAGTCAAACTCGGCCGACGGACGCTGGTACTTAGCGAGCGCAAAGTCCATCTCAAGATTCTGGAGCTCTATCTCAAGGGCCACTGCGAAGTATTGGTTTTTAGCGGCGATGACTCGACTGCCAGTCGGAACTCAAAACTTAAACAGATCCAAGATGGGCACTACCAAGTATTGCTGGCAACTGGGCAGATCTTTGGCGAAGGCATGAGTGTCAAGAATATCGAGTCATTGATCCTGGCTTTTCCGTTTGCTTTTGAGGGCAAGCTCACGCAGTACATCGGCCGGCTGATGCACAGCTCCAGTCCGCAAGTCTTGATCGACTATCACGACAAAAACATCCCTTTTCTGGATAGGCAGTTCAAGCAACGCAAACGGGTGTATAACAAATTGGGCTAAGGAGTAATTTTAGTCTTGGAGGGCGTAGTGGTCTTTTTGGTTTGCCTGGCATTCTGGACGGTGAATGCCTGCTTAAGTTCCGCCTCTGACAATGACCGGCCTTGGTGCTCGGCTTCCGACGCTACCGAACAGATGTGGCAGCCTTTGAAATTGAATGGGCTTGAGGATTTTCCTGACATTTAGTTGGGAGTTGAGGCGGCAGACGTTGATGGTGCGTTTTTCGACTGGATGACTGCGACGGCCATCTCTTTGAGTCGGGCTGAACTAGCGTCCAACTGGCGTTGTAAATCTACAATCTGCTGTGCATGAGCGCTAATCGTTGCTTCGGCTGATTGCAGCTTGAGAACCAGGATGCTCTTTTCGTGTTCGGAGGCCTGTTTCAGGTCTTTAACGGTGCTGTCACGCTCGGCTTTGAGCTCTTTGGCAAGCTCTTCCTGGGCATTTTTGCAGGCTGCTTCGAGGCGAGCTGGAAAGGCTTCGACCTCCGCGGATAAGTCGGTTACGGTTTGCTCGCGCTCAGTGATGACAGCTTCCCGCGCGGCCAGGCTCTGCTCGCGTTCTTTGGTTTTTTGGTTGTAGGTTTCCTGTTCGTCGCGCCGTTTGCGAGTCAAGTCGTAGGTATAGGCGTCTTCATCGCGTTGCCGCTTCAGGCTGAGGTCGGTTTTTTCCTGCTCCCATTGGGCGCGAATTGCCGCAATACTGGTTTCCAGCTGCCGTTTGTCCTGCTCGAGCGTTTCAATGACGAGATTTTTGCGCCGGGCAAGATCTTGATCGGCGTCCGAGTAGGCCTGTTGTAGCGTGCCCAGACGTTCAATGGTGGCGTCAAAGTGACCGATCAGATTGGCTTTGGCTTCACCCAGAGCTGTCGTCATTTTCTGTAATTTGGCAGGGTCGTCACTGACGGAGACAGGTCGCTGTTGCAGGTTGTCAAGCAAGCTTTGGTACGCTTCCCAGATATCGCCTTTGGTTGACTTTTCGCTGACTTTTGGCGCTGCGCTCGTCATGTTCCAATCTCCTTCTGAATATTTCAAGAGTAGCAGCCACGGAGTCGCCGTGCAAGCACAAGCACATCGTCAGGATATAAATCGAGAATGTTCTATACTTAATTCTATGTTTCTAAGGAGTTTTGTGGCCAGAATTAACGAGAATTATTTAAAACTGTCTTTGCTGGCTGCGGTTATTGGCGGCAAAGCCGGAGAGCGTTTTCACCGAAAAATTGACGAAACAGGCACCATTCGCCACACTGCTCGGTAGAACTTGAAATGCCCAATTCGACTCTTCGTACTGAAAAAAGCTAGAACCTACCGCGTTTTATTATAACCACTTAGCAGGTAGTTATAATCATGCTCATTCCTGGCAGCAATAAGGGTGTTAATTCCGAATGTCCAGGGTTTACCACTGGCATCGGTTATTGTTCCGCCAAGTTCATTAAGTATTACAAATACGGCAGCCATTTCATTACTGGTTTTAAAGTATATTGTTCCCCGATTGCGGACTGTTTCCAATGCTCCGCTCTCGAGATCGATAAATATAATCTCTTCGCTGTCTTCCTTAAAAATAACTTTCTTTCTGGCCTTTTCTAGTTTGTCAGCCAGTGGGTCGTCGGGCTGAACTTCACCCAGTGCCCAAAATCTGTGCACTTGCTCTACCAGCGGTTGCTCAAAATGCGGACTGCTATTGTAGGTAAATTCCGGTGCTTCAGGCTCCGGCGGCATCGGCGAAAACTTAGTGACTTTGCTTCTTTCATTATAGTCAACAATGTAGGCGCCGTTTCCCTTAACGCCTAAATAAATTCTTCGTTTTGCCGGATCCGCAATGACCCCGACTACAGGCTCCTTCGTTGAAATGGCCACCAGGGCTGTACCGATCCCCATAAACCGTCTTTTCGGGCTTTGAAGTTGTTTGTTCCTTCTATCGGGTCTGTAATGAAGAGAAACTTTTTTGTTTGATCATAGCTTTTTGTATTATCCTCACCTTCCTCACCCCAAAACTGCCAATCTTGATGCTGTGAAGCTATCCGTCTCTTTAACTCTTTCTGGACATAAACGTCAGCTTTGGTAGCAACATCGGTTATTCCATCTTTTCCGGTCGCTTTTACAGTCTCTTCCAGCATGGCAGGGTTATCCCTGAGCTGAGGGAGGCGGAGAGCTAAAGGCACAAATATATTTACCACCTGCCTAAGCTGCTCTCCATACTCCGCCTGCTCCGCTAAAGCCTCTATGCTTGCCGGTTGCGGTTTCTCTTCTTCTACTGCACCATCTCGATCCATCATTTTTCTAATGTAACATAAGCGACCTCGCCAGGTCTTAGGCGTAGGTGTTATGGCTTTTTATAATGGACTAGCTAGTGGCTAAGTGACGTAAAGATATTAAATAGAAAACGTGCATGTGTAGACTTTCAAACACGCATCAATTTACAGATTCAGTTGCAGTTTCGCTACCATACACTAAGGGCACAAAGCCTACATCTCTCATTGCTAGTGTGGTATCGAAATTAGTCCCATTTCTGGTTATCACGGCAATGTTTTGGTTGTATCCACTCGAGCCGTGATTTGCGAGAGTAGCATCCAATTCGGTTCCAGTGGTTATATCACCCGTACCTTTATCCGGAGAATGTACCACCATACGACGCCAGAGAAGTTTCCAGACTACGTTAGAGAATTCTGCTTCAGATTTTCCACGCCGGAGTTGTTTGAATCACCGAAGTTATATTGCGAAAAAACATTAATTCTTGTACCAACATGGTAGGTATACCCGTCTCCCTCTACTAGTCGAGCTTCGCCTTTCTAGGCATGCTTTAAGCGCGAATGACTTAATTAGTGAGACTGTGGTTAGGTTTTAGGAGGGGAGCGAAGGCCTTCATTTACTTCATACCGGCATATGTACCATGAGGCTGCGTAAATGCTGGTGGCAATACGCCTGTCGGTTCTAACACTTCAGCGGCATGAATAGTATGCGCTGCTTGATGGGTAGCTGCTAGTAAGCGAGTGGGCGTTAAGCGAGCCTCCTTGGAAGAAGATGGTAATGTACTAGCTTCTATACTCGTGATGTCACTAAGGGTGCCTTTGGGAGAAACATAGTCACCATAGAATCGTACAGCACCGTAATCGCCTCTTGTGAAGGTTAAGGATGCGTATCTGTTAGTAGTGTCGCCCTCAGTCATGGATACTGCCATAGTCTTACCTAGACGCAGTTTGCCACGTGTATCAAGTGGCGCGGTTACGCGAAAGCTATACCGGCCAGGTTCGTCACTATAAAGGGAGCTACTCTGCACGTCAGCTCCAGCAACTCCAAAGCGTTTTCCGGTTAAAGCATTGGTGTAATCTTTCTCACCTCCATGATGAGCAGCCGGACCACGCATAATTAGTTTTGCGAGCTTATTAAGGCGTCCTTGTGCCTGTTCATTACGTAACTTTTGTTTATGGGATATATTTGGCTTACTGCCTTTTACAGGTGCTGTTTCGGCTTGTGCAATACCAGGAACAACTAGGGCGCCAGTAGCGGCAGCTGTAAGCGCTGCCCGTTGAGAAACATCTTTTATTCTTTCAAAGATCTTTGCCATATAAACTATACCTCTCAAACTAAAATAAATTGTAAATTAAAGATATCACAAAAAACGATATATGTAAAGTCTCGCGCTCAACTGAGTAGCCTCTAGATTGATAATGTCTTATACTTAACTTATATTTCCTGAGGAGTTTTTGTGGCGAGAATTAATGAAAATTATCTGAAGTTGCAGGCTGGGTATCTGTTTCCGGAAATTGCGCGGCGGACGCGTGAGTTTATGGATAGAAGCCCCGGTGTTGAGCTAATAAAGCTGGGAATTGGCGACACTACTTTGCCGCTTACGCCGGGCGTAATAAAACAGCTACATGCTGCAGTGGATGATCAGGCAGACGTAAAAACGTACACCGGTTATGGGGTGGAACAAGGAAATGCCGATTTACGCCAGGCCTTAGCTGATCATTACCGGCAGTACGGAGTCGATATAGCGGCTGATGAAGTTTTTGTGAGCGACGGCGCCAAGCCGGATTCAGCCAACATCCAATCTATTTTCGCGGCCGATTCTATTGTGGCCGTCCAGGATCCGGTATACCCGGTATATGTGGATAGCGCGGTGATTGGCGGCAAGACATCCGGGTTTGATAATGGGCGTTACCAAGGCCTGGTCTATATGGATTGCACCGAGGAAAATAACTTCTTTCCCAACGCTCCCGGTAATAAAGTTGACCTTATATACTTATGCAGTCCGAACAACCCGACCGGCGCGGTTGCCACTCACGAGCAGCTTAAAACATTTGTCGATTACGCCCACGCCAACGACGCCGTCATAATTTTTGACGCCGCCTACGCGGCGTTTATTGCCGATAAAAGCCTGCCGCGGTCTATCTATGAAATAGCCGGGGCGGAAACCTGTGCGATTGAGATAAATAGCTTTTCCAAGTTAGCCGGCTTTACCGGTACCAGGCTGGCCTGGACGATAGTGCCTCATAAACTGTGCGTTGAAGGCTCAAAGCCGGGTGATGTCCAGGGCTTATGGAACCGGCGGCAATCAACGATGTTTAACGGGGCTTCAAATATCGTCCAGGCCGGCGGCGTGGCCGTCTTATCGCCGCAAGGCCTAAAGGAAACCCAGGCTCTGATAGATTATTATATGGCCAATGCCAAAATTATCCGCAGTGGCCTGAATGACATTGGCCTGGTTACTTTCGGCGGCGTCAATGCGCCGTACATCTGGGCTAAAACCCCGAATAATATGGACTCCTGGGAATTCTTCGACAAACTAATGAACGAAGCCCACGTTGTGGGTACGCCGGGCTCCGGCTTTGGCCGACTCGGCGAAGGCTATTTCCGCCTGAGCGCTTTCGGCGACCAGGCCAACATCGACAAAGCCATTCAAAATATAAAAGAGAGACTGCGAATATGAGTTATCAAAAAACTTTGCCTTTTGACGAAAAGACGTTAAGAGAAATAACCAAACAGTATCCTACACCATTTCACTTGTACGACGAGAAAGGCATAAGAGCGACTGCTCGGGCTCTTAACAAAGCCTATGACTGGTCACCGGATTATATAAATTATTTTGCCGTTAAAGCCAACCCTAACCCCTACCTGTTAAAAATATTAAAAGAAGAGTACATGGGAGCTGATGCCAGTTCGTTGCCGGAGCTGATTTTGTCTGAAAAAGTCGGCCTGCAAAAAGAGCAAATAATGTTTACCTCGAACAATACCCCGCCGGAAGATTACAAAAAAGCTTATGAATTGGGAGCGATAATTAATCTTGATGATATAAACCAGGTCGGGGCATTAGAAATAACTCTCGGTGGTAAATTTCCGGAGCTAATTTGTTTCCGATACAATCCCGGGCCGGACCTGGTGACCAGAGCCGGTAATGTCATCGGCAACCCAAGTGACGCCAAGTTCGGCGTTACTACCGCCCAGTTACCTCAGGCCTATAAACTAGCAAAAGACAAAGATGCTAAACGGTTCGGCATGCATACTATGGTTGTCTCAAATGAAAATAATGAGGCTGCTCATATAGAGACAGCCGATATCTTATTTAAGATGGCTGTGAAACTTCATCAGGAGCTTAACATCAAAGTCGAGTTCATTAATCTTGGCGGCGGCCTTGGAGTGGCTTATCGTCCGGAGGAAAATCCGCTTGATTTAGACAACCTAAAAGCCGGTATCAAAAATAAATACCAGGAAATTATTGTTAAAAACGGTCTGGATCCCATCAGGATAGTTACCGAAAATGGCCGTTTTGTGTTGGCGCCGAACGGCTACCTGGTGACAAGCGTTAATAGCACCAAGCAAACGTATCATAATTTTGTCGGGGTGGACGCGACCATGGCTGATCTTATGAGACCGGGTATGTATGACGCCTACCACCATATTACTGTTCTGGGTAAAGAGGATTTACCAACCAAGCCGCAAAGGGTCACCGGCAGTTTATGTGAAAATAATGATATTTTCACAGGTACAAAAGACCGGCAGTTGCCGCCGCTGGAAATCGGGGATATCTTAGTAATGCATGACACCGGAGCCCATGGACACTCCATGGGCTTCAACTATAATGGCAAATTACGTCACGCCGAAATACTCTTAAAAGAGGACGGTTCATTTCAGCAAATCCGGCGCGCCGAGACAACCCGGGACTATTTTAAGACGCTAGACTTCCCTGGTTTGGTTTGAAAACCAGTCTTCCACCAGCTTGTTGGCTTCGCGGACTATAGACAAGTCGGCCATGTCTTTGCTGCTGAGCGGCAAGCGCAGTTCGGGTGTTTTTATGCGGCCTAAATCGTGAAGCAGGGCTTTAGCTGGGATCGGGTTACTGGCGCAGAAAAGAGCGGCCGTGGCTTTTGCCCAGATCTCGTGGTCTTTGAACGTGCCGTTAACGCACTGCAGCGCGTATTCATGAGTCGCTGCCGGCCAGGTATTTCCGGCCACCGATATTACGCCTTTGGCGCCAAGCTTGGCAAAAGCCGGCAACATGGGGTCGTCACCGCTCATCATTCGGACGTTTGGTGCGGCCGCCATATATTTAGCAAAGGCTGCCTCGGAACCGCTGGCCTCTTTAATGGCCCAAAACCGCGGGTGGCCACTGAGCATTTTTACGGTTTCAAATTCCAGGCTTTTAGCGGTGCGGTTGGGCACGTTATATAGAATGCAGGGTTTGTCGGCTATATTCATTAGCGTCTTGAACCAATCATGCTGCCCGTAAATGCCCGGCTTGGCATAAAGCGGCACGACTAGCAGATAACTATCGACAGCCAGTGAATTCAGGTATTTTATCCAGGCTATCTGGTCGTGCAGGTTAATGCCGCCGACGCCAACCATCAGCGGCACGTTTAGATTCAAACCTATGGCAAAATTAAGAATTTCCTGGCGCTCAGCCAGATCCAGATTGAGCGCCTCGCCGGTACTGCCTAAGATGGTAATGCCATTACCGGCCGCTGCCTGTTCGCGTAATAGATCAGCAAAGCTATCATAATCTATGGAAGCGTCCGGCTGCATTGGCGTAATAATAGCCGTCCAGATTTGATAAGAATCTATATCGCTCATAGCTGCAAGTCCTTTTTCATTATAGCTTGTAATGTGTGCAAGCCCGGCTCTATTCGGCCATCGGCTAATTTTTGGGCCGTCCAAAGCGCGCCGCTGGCAAAAATCCGGCGGTCTTTGGACTGGTGCTGGACGCTGATGTCCTCATATTCAGTTACCAGCGTAAGTTTATGCTTCCCCGGATTGTCACCCTCCCGGCCACTGGTTATATCAACCTTCTGCCCTACCCAGTCCTGCCACGATAAAGCCGTGCCGCTGGGGCGGTCTTTTTTATGGATGTGGTGGACCTCGTGCAGCTGGAATTCAAACTCATCATATAACAGCGGCGCTTTGGCCAGTACTTTAAGCATGCCGTAAACCAGGTTCATGCCCAGGCTGAAATTAGATGCCGTGACCCAGGCCAGGCCTCTGGCTTTAAGCCGATTATCGATATCCGGCGGCCATTCAAAGCCGGTGCTGCCGCTTGCTAAAGGCATACCGCTGGCAATAAGCAGATCTATATAGGTCAGCAGCGAGGGCCCTGGTAAAAAAGATATTGCCACATCGTGGCCTGCCAGGCTTTGCAGCGTCGGCGGATTAGCTTCATTAAACCCGGTAACATTTTTTCCATCCAAAATTTCCAGGACTTTACTGCCGGTTTTGCCGGTGCCCAGCAGCGCAACCCTCATAATCTTACCCCTTCTACACTAATCATATCTGTTAGTATAACTTAAATCTCGGTGAGTGAGTAAATTCGACTTGTGAAATGGTCAAGCAATACGGTTGCCGGACTTGGATGCTTAGCAACTAAAATGAGCTGGAAGTCTTAAAAATTCAGAACGTCGTCCGTCCAGAGAACATTCTGTATGATAGTGTTGACTACAGCCCCCTTTAAGTAGAGGCCAACGTGCCCCTCTCTTACTGCTAATATGCCAGCAATCTTGATAATGTGAGGATCGCCTATTACGCTACCTTGTAGGGCATCTAGACGGTAATGTCCTAATAATTGAGCTTCATTTTCGTATAGATCTCCTTCACCTTCGTCAAAAATATATGGAGATGTCTTCAGGGGTTCAAATGAGATAACCTTTAAATCAGGCCATTCACCGGGCACCCAAATAGTCTGGCGATCTTCAGGGGCAAGTAATCTTAATGCTTCATTGACATCGCCTGTTCTGGTCAATACTTTTTCGAGGTCACTCATACAACAAAAAATATCACATAGGTGTTATATTGGCAAATTCCGGGGTTGTAACTCAAATAGGTTTTTTAACTAAGTGAGGCGGCTTACCAGGAAACGGCGAAAGCCAAACGTAGCGAGCGTAGTGCTGATTATGAAGATAGCCACTAAGCCGGAAGTACCGGTGTTCGGTAAGGTGGTGGCAGCCTGGGCGGCCGGCTGTTCTGCCGCTGGAGCCGGGGCTGCAACCGGCGCCGGCGCCGCTGCAACCTCGGCGGCTGGAGCCGGGGCTGCTTCTTCGTTATCGGTATTGCTGGCGGTGGCCGGCGTGGAGTTATCTGTGATTGAAGCCTCTTCGCTGGAACTGCTTGACGTATCCGCGGTGGAGGCCGAGGCAGCTGTTGAAGCTGAGGCTGACGTTTCCGCGGTTGAATTATTTGACGGCGCAGATGGCGCCGGCGCCTGCTGGACGATTACCTGTTGGCTTTGGGATTGACTCTGCTGGTTGGTTTGCTGGTTAGTTTGAGTTTGTTGGTTCGATTGGTTTTGGGTCGGGGCGGGCGCCGTCATATTCGATTTAGGCGTACGCGCAGGGGGTGGGGTCGGCTTGGGCTTGGGAGCGGGCTTAGCCGGCGGCTTGACCGGAGTAGCCATGACGGGGTTACCGCAGCTGGCGATAATGGCGAACTGGAACTTACCGTTCTTCATCGATACGAAAGCCGGTAGTGAAGTTTGCCGGAAAGACACACCGGGCGGCCGTTTGAAGAACGTAACGCCTTGATAAGTTACCCGGGTGCTGCCGGACATATTCAGACGGCCGGCCGTGATGGCCCCGGTGGCGACAGGCCTGGAGCTGCCGCTAACAAACACGTTACCGCTGCTTGTTACCGTGCCGGCGACGTTAGTGCTGGCCAGGTTGGCCATATCGGTGCTGCTAATAGTGAAGTAGGTGTAAACCTTTTGGACGTAAGCACTGCTATTGTAGGCGCTTACTAAAGCCGTGGTGCTGTGCGCGCCGCAGTTGATTATGGAGTTGGTGTTGCAATCGCTCGGCCCGCCAATGCTTAGGGCGCTGGCCATCTGTACTGCTCCCAGGGATAAAACCAGCACCAGGCAGCTGGTAACGGACGCCAAAAACCGGCTGGTTTTAACTCTTAAATGAGTATTAATAGCCATATTACCTCCCCCTAACCCTAATAACCCTTATGGCTCCACCTGCCTGTACGAAGGTCTTGATAAAACAAGTAGAGAAAGCGACAGGCGTTAACTCTACCTTAATAATGACGGCCTAGCCGGCAAGTGCAGTAAGATTTTTCACTCACCCACCCTACTCTTCAGGCTTGACGCCGGAGAAGAGAAATAACGGGTTTATTAATTGGTGACGTTAACCGTGGAGCTGCTGGAGTTACTATTGCTGGCGGAGCCGCTGCTGGCATTACCGCCGCTGGTGTTGTTGCTGGAGGAAGCATTGCCGGTGCTCGATGACTGGTTGCTGCTGTTACTGATGGAAATGTTGTTATTGTTGGTAGTGGTTGTCGTGGTGGTAGTAGTCTCATTGATGGAATTACTGCTGCCGTAGCCGGTACCGCTGATGCTGCCAGTGGCGGCAGAAGCGGCGCTAAAGCCAATCAAACTGACCAAGCCTATGGCGCCGGTTACAAAGGCAATCCGGGCGGCTAGCATACTTTCTTTAAATCGTGCAGCAAATTTCAAACTAGTCAAATTGAATACTCCCTCTTTTCTTGTACTAAGTTTCAAGTTTATAGGATAAGCCAAACATATGCAAATAAGATATTTCACATACCGCTTAAGCTGCTTTTAGCTTTATTCTTTATTAAAGGCTTGGCAGCCATTTTATTGTCGCGGCGCAGTTCCAGCACGGCCCGCGTGAGGCCAATTACTAGGAAGTAAAACGTCATTACGGCAAAAGCATTGCCCAGCGATTCGCGCTGCAGGAGACTGGTTAGAGGGATGATGGCCAGACAGATCAAGGCCGACACGAACATTTGGCTGCTGGGCAGCCGGGCGGCTACGGCCAGAATACCGTAGGCCAGGAATGCCCAGTTGATATAATTTGTAGCCACGGCTATGAAGGCTAGAATCGAGATCAAGAGCACGCTATAGGCGACTATGTTAAATGTGGCGGTGTCCGGCACGGCCGGCGCCAGTTTGGCGGGGACCGGCAGCCGCGGCGGGTCGGCGGCTAAGCGGATCAGCTGCTTGCGCCGGGCGCGCATGGCATCATAATTGGCAACAATTTTCTGGTTAGCCCGGTGAACACTTGGCGGCAGCTGGCCGCCCGCCAGTATTTCGTTACCGATTAACTTCCGCTTATCAGTCATGGTAAGCCTGGTTTTTATAAACGTTTAAGCCGGGCTGGCGGCTCACCAGTTTTAGGTCGGATTGGCGGCCCAGCCAGCCGTATGCCTGGTAGTCGTAGCCGCCTGCCAGCAATACGTATTGTACGTGCCGGCTAGCCAGTTTAGCGCCTAAATCGGTACGGCGGGTCTGGGCCAGGACCTGTTTGGTTATAAAGGTGCTGGTTGGCGTGGGCGACGGGTCGTTACTGCCGCCAAATTGCGCGTTAGTGCCGGCTATTACCGGCGCTGTAAAGAAATCCGGCGCCGGATTGGCAATAATCCGCGGGCTGAAATCGAAGCTCATATATTCGTGCCAGGGTAAAAACAGTATTTTACCTTTGGCCGGATGCTGCTGCAGCTGCCGGTTGAAGCCGTACCAGGACGCCGGATAGTGAACCGGTTTGAGCTGCTTGGCAAAGCCGAACGGCATGGTGGCTACGTACAGCACCGGTAACAGCAGCGCCGCGTCCCGGGTAAACTCTATGCGGCCTTCGGCCCGGGCCGGTAATCGTTTTAAGATGTAGTCCAGGCCCCAGGCGGCAAAATAGGCGTAGGCCAGTACCAGCAGCGCGCTGAACTTCTGGGGCTCGCGAAAGCCCCGCATCAGCGGCACGTGGGTAATAATCCAGCCTGTTAGCGGCCCGGACAAGGGGGCGTGCACGCCCAAAGCTAAGACTAAGCCAATTATTCCGGCCAATCCCAGGCTGAGCGCCAGCAGCGACCGCCGCTGCCATTGCCGCCACAGCCCGAAGGCTATCAATATACACAGCAGCGCGAAACCGCCGAACCAGACAAACAGAATGTGGTTGGGCATGGCATAGCGCTGGAACCGCTCCAGCCAGAAGCCGTACAGGCTGGCAACATTGAAAAACAGTCCGGCGTGAGTGTTAGACGCCGTTGTAAAGGCGTTAATGTCAGTACTGCCGATATTGCCTATGGTACGGCTAATGGGCGAGTGGCCGCTCACCATACCGATAAGCCAGTAACTATTGATCAGCACCACGCCCAGCACTACCCCGCCGGCCGTCATCCACATATGGCGGTAATACCGCTGTTTCGGTGATTGGGCCAGCAGATAAACCGCGAACATAATTATGCCCACCAGGGCAGCAAGCACCAGCATGTGCACCGAAACCAGGGCGATGGCGCTGTACCACAGCATGACGCGGCGTGCACCCTTTAAGTTAGGCCGGGTATACAAATCGGCCAAAGCTCTAACCAAAAAAGGCAGTAATGCGTAGCCCGCCAGCAGCAGGTAATGCCCGGCCATCCAGCGCTCGTAGGTAAACGGGTTAATGGTATAGAAAATCCCGGCAAAATACCGCGGTGCTTCCGCCTTGGCCGTGACCAGCCGGTGCATGCCTATCCCGCAAAGCAGCAATATTACAAAAATGACGACCTTCTCTATCACCTCCCCCGAAATAACGAAGTTAAGCGTATGCAGCAGCCACTCGAATAAATAGGTGTTAGACACCTCCATAGGCGCCGGCAGCTTGGGCGTGAACACCATGTCGAACGTCAGCACGTAGCCGCGCAGCAGCATCGGCCCCATCACCACTATAGCCAGCAGCGAATACCACCCCGCTTCCGGGTGCCGTGCCACCGCCTTGCCTATTTTCCTAACGCCGTCCAACATACCGCCATCCCTTAAAATGCCTCCGCTTCGGCAAGTAACTCCTCACTAAATATCCCACACACCCCACCAGAGTAACACCACTAACCACCAACCCCATATTAACAAGAGACTGGGGCGAGTAATCAATAATCATATGATACCTTCCAGTTGAAGCCTGGAAGCTGGAAGGAATATGTACTGGGTCAATCCACCAGCCGTTAGCATAGCCATTAGCCACTATGTGCTGAGAGTTAGGAATACTATAGCGTTTCCACAAACCAACGTTCCATTTTAGCTTCTGTAAAAGTGTTTTTGGAGTGCTTTTCACTACATAGGCCTTCCAATCAGGATGATATGATTGAGAAAATGTCACCAAACTCGGATCTGTGGTGGCAACATCTAATTCGTAACGTGTCGGGTCAATTTCTTTAAAGGATAGTTTTGCCGGAGCAATTTCATGCAAGGTATCGTTGGATAAAGAGTAAGAATTTACGAAGGAATTTTCAATTTGCCTCATGCTGATATCTGTATATAGAATATCTGATGCTGTACCTTCTGGCGCGTAAAGGTACACGCTCAATGGTTGGTAGCCTTTATCCGTTACCACTAACTCGCTGGCAGAATGCCAGGTGTGGTCTTTTGGGGTAAAATCCTTTGAAGCTATACAGGTTCTGCCGTTCCAAATACATACTTTTGCTGTCTTACCATTCAAAACTCTATACTTAAAAGTTGCAAGATAAATACCCCCCTTAGTATAGTTGTTTGCATATGCAGAATTGGTACAAGCAGTAATCAAACCACTTGTACTTAACTTGAGCGCTGCACCTACCACAGAGTCTTTCACCACCTTCATGCCAAGTGTACTTGTTCCTGTTTTGTCGGTGCAGTTTTGAGCCTTTGACTGCCAAGGGCCATCCTTAAAGCTTCCATTATCTATTAAGTTATTAGGGCTCAGCGTTAAATTTGTCTGAAAACTTTGTTTACCAGAGTTCAGCCTTACTGTATCTATCTTGCTGTTACCAGCAGGCAGTGCATATCTGATAGTCTTGATTGGCTGCGAAAGACTATATATTTTTACGTTATCGTACTGGGCCTGACTTTCAACATAATTTGCCTTCTGGGCATATAAGTACAGGTAAAAATTTGAGGCATTACTATTTAAGTAAACTGCCTGAGCGTGCGATGTCCATTCGCTCTTACCATTAACTTTCGAATAAGTCACACACTCTTTACCGTTCCACACACAATATGAAGGATTGCTACCGCGTACCCTTTTGGCATCGAAAGAGAAATAATATGTACCTGAGTGAAAGTTTGATAACGGCGGCGTATATGTACACGCCGAGTCATCTTTTGCATATAGGAGTAAAGAAGATGTTCCGTCGCTAGCACCGCCTTTTTGCAATTTCATATTGATTTGCGCATTTGGGGTAGTTTGTGCGCAGTTACCAACTTTTGGCTGCCATGTGCCGGCCTCCAAAGAGCCATTCATGGCCAAATTTGGACCAAGCGATCTAGTAGAGTAAACTTTTGCTGAACTATCATTTGGATTAAACGCAAAATTACCTAGTTCATTATTGCTCTTGTTTGGTTTTAACAGTAATGAGTGTTGCTGGATCTCGACAACAATCGGACTTGTTCCGTAGTCGCCTAGTTTAAGGTCGATGGTGCCATTCGTTGCATCCGTCACTTGTCGTCCGTTTATGGATATAGGATTGACAAGTCTGCGAAGATTAAGTGTGTAGTTTCCATCTACACTCGTGTAGCTGACTCTATAATTTGCTGTAGTTGTTGAGTTCGTTAGCTTAAAAGAATCCTTACGTGGCGTCTTTACATCTGAGGTGGCTTTAGAAGTGTCTATTAATGTGTTGTTAGATCTGAACAATGGCTGGTAATAATTGCTGTGAGGCGTCGTATACGTGTCTTTAGTGCCCAGCGTGTTAGATAATATCAACGATGCGGATCTATCATTTTGGTTAGCTATAGCAGAAAAGGAATTTAAACTGTTGGTCGCAATAATCTTCCTAGGACTATAAAAAAGAGGATTAACCTCATTTTTGTTAATCTTATAAGTATCTAAAGCACCAATAGTTTTGGTTTTCTCTACATCCTTCTGGGATACTAAGAGAGATTTTACTTCTTCGGGAGTCTGAACGTTATAGTATTTAGAATCGAAATCATTCCGTTGTATTACTAAAGAATTTCCGGTTAGCCCCAACAGCTTAAAAATCCCTGGGGAAGATAAGTTATTATAAGTATATTCTAGAAAGTTGGAGGTCAAATATTGTCCGCAGCCTTTGCAGCTATTGTGTACCACATTCGGCCTGAAGAGCGTTTCTTCTAAGTTGCGGGAAAAAGCCTTTAAAGTGCCGTCCCATCGTAGCGCTTCAAAGTACTGGTTAGGCAACATAAAAACTGAGTTAGAGCCAGAATTAGGCTGAGTGTTAATAAAACTAGCTGTGGACTGCCAGTAAGGAGGTATTTTATTTATCTGGATGCTCTTTGAGTAAATCTGGTTTGTAAAGAATGGAAATGCGTTTATACATATAAATGCAGCTACTGTAATACCACCAAGCCTGAGAAGCCACTTTTTTTTGCTTATCCAGTTATTAGAAATCCCTGACAGGCTAATCGTAAGCAGCAAACATATAAGTAGCATTTCGATGGAGGCAAATTTATAAGTATTTCTAAAGGCCATCGCGAAGGGTATACGTTTGAAGGCCTGGCCCATAACGCTGGATGTGGGAAAGCTCGGATATGTACCGATGATGATTATAAAGATTAAGGCAAGTGCGACAATTAACCAAACTATCTGTTTGTGTAATTTACGGTTTTGTTGATAAAAAAAGACCGCAGAGATTGCCAAGAACGGAAAAAGATAGCCAGCTATGATAACTAGAGGGTTTAGTTTGAAAGTCGTAGCGAAGTTATTATATGGAATACCGTTTTGACTTCCAAAGAACCCCCACTCTCCCAGTCCTCGTAATACATGTAGAGCAGAAGAGTCAGAATTATAGAATTGCTCGCTATTCAATACATAATGAGTCGTAGTTGGGTCTGTCAGGCTGCTAAAGACCTGCGGTAATATCCAGAAGGAGCACAACATAAGTGTTAGTGCATAACTTGTCAAGAAGAAACCAAGTAGTAGTTTTGGTCTTACCCGAGCTCTTTTATTGAGTTTTATTATCGCTACCGCTGTCAATACAAGGAAACTGATGACATTAAATATTAGGTTAATACCGAAACAGACGGCATTTATGATTGCAAGAAAAACAGTAAACTTAAGATATCTTTTCGTCTCGAAAGCTTTAAGTAATAGTAAAATCTGTAGAGGTAATATTAAATAAGGGATAACAAGTAAAAATGAATTACCAAATTGAGTCAGTGTATATGTATTAAAAACGTAAAAAAAAGCACTTAGCTTAATTGCTACGCTGTTAAGATTAAAGTCCTCCAGCAACCTCGGTACAACTTTTATATAAGAGAAAAAACCTATCAAAAACAAAGATCCGCAAATGATTAATTGACTGATACCGCTGCTGAGTTTTAGGACATTAGTGAAAAGAAAATAAAATAGAGAAAAAGGTACTAGTCTCCATACGTCACCGCTATGATTACTCCCAAAGTTTTCAGAAGACCAACTATAATAAGATTCAGTCGCGTGATGACCTCCTCGAATAAAAAAATCTGTATAGCTTTGAACTGGGCTATCTTTAATGGCAAGGAAAAACGGTAAAGTTATTAGCAGTATAAAACTTAATAGAAATAATTTTTTTTTCATTTAAAGCCCAGCATTCAAACGTAATATCATTTTTTCAAAAAGATATGATGGGCTATTAACTGCATAATATTTTTCTGACCTAAGATGGTAATCTTTTGAATCAAAATCTAATAATTTTCTTTCGATTATCGATATATTTAGTGAATGGTAAACTATCCCTAGTTTCATATTCTTTACTACCTGTGAAACTTCTGGTACATCCGACATCAGTACAGGGAGTCCGGACGCAATGTATTCGCCAACTTTTACAGGAGAACAATAAATGGTCCATTTTTCAGAAGTATTATAAGGAGCCAGCCCAAAGCCGTGAAATTTTCTTAAACATTTTAGAACAAATTTATGGTCTTTTTGACCATAAGAGGTAGTCTCAATATTGTGATCATTTAATACATTTAATGATTCTTCAAGATCGTTACCGGTTCCTATTATCACTATTTTTTTAACAAGAGGATATATCTCGCGCAGCATACACGATAAACCATGCTCTTTATTGACAACACCAATATATATAAACTGATCTTTCTTTATCTTTTTTTGTGGAAACTCCAAGTTGTTCAATGAAACAGGATTCGCCATAACTAGACTCTTTGATCTTGATAAGCCGTGTCTTTCTATTCTTCTTGACTCTGCCGTATTACTGTTAGATATAATTAGATCAGAATGTTTGACTACTACATTTTCTACAAAATTATAGGTAGAGTTTAAAAACTTACTGCTGAATCGATCTTCTGAATAGTCGCTGGGGTAAAAAATTATCTTTCGTTTTCGTCTGCGAAAAAAAAATCGAGAAAGAACTGCTGGTAATGTGTCAAAATTGTTTGTTCCAATAAATATGTCAAAATTTGCTGAGCGAATAAATTTTAAAGATAACAAGAAGTCTTCTATTAAATTAAATATTCCGTGGGGTTTTCTACGAATACATATGCTCTTCTTCGTACCTTTGAAAGTAGTATTAAGATAGCGGTAGTCATCAAGGGGATGAGTCAATAGCTCAACAGAGTAGCCTTGTGTACGAAGAAATGTTAATAATGTGTCAAGACGGCCTATTTTACCGTCTGAATGGTTAATGATAAAAAAAGATCTTTTCATATCATATATTATAATTTTATCTTGTTTCCTGGGCTAATAATTGCTTTCTCAGCATGGTAATTACCTGCAGAAGCAGTTCATCACCTAGGTTATTCTGACCACGTGTGGCAATAAATAGTATCTTCATAGAGGACCAAACTGCGCCACAAAGATAAATACTCCGCCCTTCATGCATTAACCCTCTTATTTAATAATAGGCAGTCCATGACCTCAATTTGACCCTCTGATTTGTTAGCGTAATTACGAAATGCCACCAATTGGAAGTCATAACTTTTCGAATACAGAAGGCTCATTATATAAGACAACGTGTAGT
>JBBRXZ010000001.1:0-55961 GCA_038238095.1 Saccharimonadales bacterium (SeqCode) | reverse complement strand
TACCAAGAGTGTCGTAACCGGCATTGAAGCTTTCAAAAAGAGCCTTGACCAGGGTCAGGCCGGCGATAACGCCGGTATTCTGCTTCGGGGTATTGAGCGCGATGATATTGAACGCGGCCAGGTTCTGGCCAAGCCCGGCACCATCACGCCGCATACCGAGTTTGATTCTGAAGTTTATATCTTGACTAAAGAAGAGGGCGGCCGCCACACGCCATTCTTTAAGGGCTACAAGCCACAGTTCTATTTTCGCACCACCGACGTAACCGGCGAAGTCGAACTGCCAGCGGACAAAGAAATGGTCATGCCCGGCGACACCATAACATTTAAGGTAAAATTACTTGCCCCCATTGCTATGGAGCAGGGCCTGAGATTTGCCATCCGCGAAGGCGGCCGCACCGTCGGCGCCGGCGTCGTCACCAAAGTCGTCAAATAATTAATCTTGCTGACTAAAAGTCGCTTTTGAAAGATAAAGAGATGTTACAGCGGGCTGAGTGGTAAGCTCAGGAAGGAATAACACCTATGGCAGATGCTAAACAACCGGATATCAAGCAGCGGATACGAATTCGCCTTAAGGCTTATGACCATAAAATTATCGATCAGGCTGCTAAACAGATCATTGATACGGCATTGCGTACCGGTGCCTCATTGGCCGGGCCGATTCCACTGCCGACACGCCGCAGTACCTTCACGGTGGTCAAAAGTCCGCATGTTTATAAAAAGGGCCGCGAACAATTTGAAATGCGTGTGCATAAACGGCTTATTGATGTTTTTGAGCCTACGCCTAAGACCATCGACAGCCTTATGAACCTCTCCCTACCAGCCGGTTGCGACGTCGAAATTAAGATGTAAGTAGTTTATAGTTATAAATGAAAAGTGAACAAAAAATATTGAGTAGTAAGATTATACTTCAAGGGACCGGAGTTTATAACGGCTATCAAGCTGCCTTTACCGAAAGGCTACAATCTAAATCTCCGGAATAGCAGTAGCAGCCCAGTCTAGGGTAATCGAGTGAGCGCTAACAGGGAGAATTACCTAAAGCAGAAGCAAGCTCTAAGCCCAAGAGACACTTTTCAAAAAATAGAAGCCTACCAACCACCTAAAAACATTATAAAAGGTTGTAGAATCAAATAAAGTGTTAGCCCCAATAAATAATCAAATAAAGTTGCAAATTATTCTACTAAGAGGTATACTCTAAACTTAATTATGAGTAGTTTTGAGGCAGACCCTTTTGAGTCCTTGCCAGCATACCAACGTTTAACCCAGCTAGAGGGTCAGGAAGCTGTGCTGGTAGTCCAGCTACAAAGTGATGATTTTGTTCCCCAGCTTAGGCCTAGTTATGAGCGGGCATTAGAGCGAGTGGCTGAACAAAAAGCAGAAGTGGCCGGATCAACAGATTTGCAAATCGAGTTGGCTAAGATTGGGCAATCGGCAGTTCGAGGCCTCGATCAGCTAGAACCTCTAAGAACTATTTTGTCGGCAGAGGAATTGAAAGATACGGAAGAAAGCTTGCAAGGCCGATTGGAGCGTGTGGCGACCTTTTATGAGCGGTATGGTGCTGTGACCGCAGAAGCTCAGTCATTTTTATCTTTGTTAGCGCAAAGTGGAAAATTGGCGGTCAAGCGCGCCATTGAACTGCCCACTCTAACAAGCGCTGAGCCTACTGAGCCAAAAGCGCCTGTCCGTAAGGGGGGGGGCGAGGCTAAGCCAAAAAAGTTAGTAATTGAAGAGCCGGAAGCAGGCGAAACCTTAGTCCAGTCAGTTACCCTGACTTTTCGCGACAAAGCAGTACGGGTAGGTCGGGAAGGTAAAATATTCCCTTACTCCAAACGCTCTAGCGATAGCCATCACGATTACTCTGAAGAGAGACGCAGCGCCTTGATCTTTATTGCTGAAAGCCAGAATCGAAGCCTTTCTCCACACCAAATATGGACAGCTATCCATGGCGATCATAAGCCATTCGATAGAAATGCGATGACCAGTATACGAAAATGGTTAACGGGTATAAGCTTTAGACGACAACCATTGATTATTACTAACCAAAAAACAGGTAACGCTTCGCGATATTCTGTTGCCCCAGGCTTCGAGCTGGAGGTGCATATCCCCAGAAGCAAAAAGGAACGGATTGAACTACCGCCAGGTTCATCTCGTCTGGATCTTGATGAACACGTAGCAGAGGTTACGGAACAAACTCAAGCAGAAGCCCAAATTGCTGGCGTAAAGCTTAGCAGCCTCTACCTAGTCGGATTGAAATTGTCTTCACTAAATGGTGTTCTGCGAGCCTACAATAAACCCGAAGTAAGCCATGAGATGCTTGACAGTATGGAAGTATACAAACCAGACTTATCCGGATTGAAGAGCGACTACGAGAAACTGGACTATCGGGAGCGATCATTGCGCGAAATTCACGCTGTTTTTGAGAATGAAGATCGAATCTTGGATCTGATAGACTGCTTAGATAAAGAAAATCCAGAGGTAGGCTTCGTAGAATATATTTATAGACAGTTTGAAGACCCTACAAAGAGGCAGTTCATGAATCGCCTTATACGTTCCAGGTGGGAAATGAATGTTACCCTTTTCAAGGGAATACCAGAACATATCGACCAAGTGCTGGTTGACCAGTTTGGAGAGGTCATATGGCCTATCTCTACAAAAGAAGGCTGGCTAATAAAGTTGCCTGAAGATGCCGAGCCGAGCGACGATCTCACGTCAAGTGTTTATCCACCTACTCAAGAGGGAGTTTCTCCTGAATTTTCGCAAGAGCTATCCGAGGCAAATGAAACACATGAAGATGACAGAAGCGAGGAGATAACACAAGAACGCCGTACTAATCTAAAGAAGCGCCAACGAATAGATCAGTTAGCTGAAAAGACCCAAGAAATTGTTGATACATTTTTAGAACATTTTAGTCCCGAGCATAGTTATTCACGTAACCAGATTCAGTCTGTCTTCAATGTTTTCTCATCTTCTTCAAACAAAGATGCAAGCGAGGCAAATATGGGTCTTAAAAGAAAACAGAGAACAGCTAAGTTTAATCTTAGCGAGATTGTGGATATTATGTTGCACGATAATGCCAATACACGGAATTTGGTCGAACAAAGGAAAAACCGTAGAGTAATAAAGCGTGTTACTGAAAAGATTATCCAAAATTCAGTTAAAAAGCATTCAAGTCAAAAGGAAGATTTAAGCTAGCTTTACGCGAATGTAAGCTATTTCATATACACTTGCTCTAAACTTCTCTAGTATTTAAAGGTGGTTATTTAATTTAATAAGAGGAGTTTTACCATTATGTCGCATTCACATTCAATTAAAGAATATCCAGGTCAAGTATTAGGTGTGGTAGCGCTGGCCGCGTCAGTCGGAGCCTTTATGGCCATGATGTTTACGCCTAAGACAGGGGATCAGGCAAGAAGTGACCTGAAGCGGCGCGCAGATATGCTAAAAAATCGTACCAAGCAGGCAGCTGATGAGCTAAGTGAAACCGCCGGCAAGGCCGCAGACCAAAGCTCGGCTACTACTACCCGGACCAAAGCCAGCCTAAAAAACAATATGAGCAGACTCAAAGCTAATACTAAAGAGACTCTTGCTAAAAATAAGAGTGATGCTAAACAAGTCGCTCCGGAGGCCAAAAAGGCGGCTGAAAAAATTGCTGAAGATATCCGCCGAAACGGCGAGCCATAAGATTTAGGAGAGAAATCAGTCTATTGTTATATGACTGCTTGAGTGTATAATTTGCAACAGCTTGACAGGGGTAATTCCGGCGTGATACTCTAGTATGGTATATCGGAAAGACTTGGACTTGGTTAGCGTACGTAGGTCTGCCAATAACAGAGGTAGAAACCACTCGCAGCCAAGTGTTTTTATGTCACCGTGGATACGGAAAGTAATTTATGAAAGCCCTAATTACCCGAAAAGTCGGTATGACCAGCACCATAACAGAAGATGGCGCTGTGCAGGCTATTACCTTGCTGGCTGTGGGCGAGCATACTGTATTGCACCATAAGACCATTGAAAAAGATGGCTATACGGCGGTCCAGGTGGGTACGGAAGTTGCCAAAAAGCTGAGTAAGAGCGTGGCTGGTCATGTAAAGGCGGCCAAGGTGATGCCAAAGATTATTCGCGAATTCCGTCTTAATGAAATCCCAGAGGAACACAGCGTCGGCGCCAAAATCAGCGCCGACGTTTTTAATATAGGCGATACAGTGCATGTCACCGGCATCACTAAAGGCAAAGGCTGGGCCGGCACCATTCGCCGCCACAATTTTCATCGTCAGCGTAAAACTCATGGCGGCAAGGGCAACACCCGCAAGGCAGGCTCTATCGGCTCAATGTATCCCCAGCATATCTTTAAAGGCACACGTATGGCCGGTCAGTTGGGCCATGATCAAATCACTGTTCGGAACCTGAAAGTTGCACTAATTGACATCGAAATGGGTGTCATTGGCATCACCGGTGCAGTGCCCGGGCCTAAAAAAGGTATTCTCCTCGTGAAAGGTGCTGAATAATGGCTACTCCTACCTATACTAAGAGTGGTACTAAAGCCACGGCGCCGGTTAAGCTGGACAAAGCCGTCTTTGACGTATCGCCCGGTAATCATGAACTTCTTAAAAATGCTTACAACCTGTATCTGGCCAGTGGCCGCAAAAATTCGGCTGTTACAAAAACCCGGGGTCTGGTCCGGGGCGGCGGTAAGAAGCCCTGGAAGCAAAAGGGCACGGGCCGGGCCCGTTTCGGCTCTTCACGGGTTCCAATTTGGCGTGGTGGCGGCATTACTTTTGGTCCAACCGGCCAGGAGAACTACTCTAAACAAATGAATATTAAGGCCAAACGACTGGCCATCCGTCAGGCTCTAAGCCTGGCCAACGAGGCCGGCAAGCTTATTATTATCGAAGACATCATTTCTAAAGACGGTAAGACCGCTGAACTGAGTAAATTGCTGGCTAAGCTTGAAGTGGGCCGTAGCACTTTGATCGTGCTGGAGCAAAAGGCGCCGGAACTTATTCGTGCCAGCCGCAATATTCCGGGCATTAAGCTAGTCAGCGCCCAGTACGTTAACGTATTTGACGTGCTAAATGCCGATAGTATCGTTTTTAACCAGACCGCTCTCAATTCAACCACAGCCTGGCTTAGTAAGGAAGCTAAGTAATGTCTAAAACAATTATTCTTCGACCCCGGCTAAATGAGAAGACTTATGGTCTGGCGGAAAGCCGTGTTTACGTCTTTGATGTGGAACGCAGCGTTAACAAGCATAGCATTGCGCGCGCCGTTGAAGCCCAGTTTGAAGTTAGAGTCACTGCAGTAAATACCACAAATATCACCGGAAAAGCTAAGCGCATTATTAGTATGACAGGCAAGCGTATGAAAAACGCCGAAGGCAGCCGAAATGATATTAAGAAGGCTTATGTCACTTTGGCTGAAGGCCAAGGATTGCCGTTCTTTAATGCCATAGAGGAAGAAGAACAGAAAGAACAGGCTACCCAGGAAAAGGTTGACAAAGTTGCCGCTAAACAAGCCGCCAAAACTGCCAAGACCGAGAAAAAGACAGACAATAAAACAATCGAAGCCCCGAAGGCTGCCGCTAAGCCTGCTAAAAAAGAAACCGTCAAAGAAAAGCTTGTCATCGAAAAGCCTGTAAAAGAAGAGACTAAGCCGGAAGCACCTAAAGCCTGGCGTGGATGGCGATTGACGAAAAGGATCCGGAAACAACCGGAAGAGGATAAATAATGGCTATTAAGCAGTACAATCCAACTACTCCAGGCCGCCGCGGTATGACCAGCCAGGACTTTGATGGCATTACTACCAAGAAACCCTTGCGCTCTTTGCTTGTGGCAAAAAGGCGCGGCAATGGCCGGAACAACCAGGGCCGCATTACTACCCGGCACCAGGGCGGCGGCACCAAGAAGTTTTACCGACTGGTTAACTTCAAACTGGCCGAAGGTATCACAGCTACCATCGAACACATCGAATATGATCCCAACCGCAGTGCCCGGATTGCCCGCATCAAAGAGTCGAACGGTACTTATCATTACATCCTGGCCGCCCAGGGTATGAAGGTAGGCCAGACTATAACCAGCGGCGAAGGCGCACCTATCGAAACAGGCAACCGTTTACAGATCAAGAATATTCCCATTGGTAGCACTATTCATGCTATCGAAATGAAAGTCGGCGGTGGTGCCCAGATGGTACGTAGCGCCGGCAACAGCGCCCAGCTGATGGGCCGAGACGATGGCTACGCCCAGGTGCGTTTGCCCAGCGGCGAAGTCCGTTTGATCCACGAGAATTGCACCGCTTCACTTGGCGTTATCGGCAATGAGCAGCATCAAAACGTCAAAATTGGTAAAGCCGGCCGCAACCGTCACTTAGGCAAGCGTCCATCGGTTCGCGGCGTTGTCATGAACGCGGCCGATCACCCCCACGGCGGTGGTGACGGCGGCCGCCACGGTATAGGTTCGGCGCCAAAGACGCCATGGGGCCAGAAAACCCTGGGCTACAAAACCCGACGCCGCAAGAACACCACCCAATTTATAGTAAGAAGCCGCCACTCGGCCAAGAGGAAATAAGGAAGTATGTCATGAGTCGTTCACTTAAAAAGGGGCCGTTCATTGATTTTAAGTTGGCTAAGAAGGTGGAGGCGCTGGGTGATAATGATCGGACGATTATTAAGACCTGGGCGCGGGCTAGCACCATTCCTCCGGAGTTTGTTGGTAAGACTATCGCTGTTCATAATGGCAAAGTCCACGTTCCGGTGTTTGTGTCGGAGAATATGGTTGGCCATAAGCTTGGTGAGTTCGCGCCTACTCGTAAGTTCCGCACTCATGGTGGAAAGTTAGCGAAAGGAAAATAGGAAATTAATATGGCAGTCAAAGCAGTCGCTAAAGGAGTCCGGATGAGCCCACGAAAAATAGCCGTGGTAGCTGCCCTGGTGCGTGGCCACAGCGTTCAGGACGCTCTGACCATCTTGAGTCATGTACCTCGCCGTTCCGCTGTGCCGGTCCAAAAGGTCATTGCCAGCGCCCGGGCCAATGCTGACCACAACCATGGCTACAAGCCGGCAACTTTACAGATTACCGAGATCAGTGTTACGCCAGGCCCGCGTTTAAAGCGTTACCGTCCGGCCGCCCATGGCCGTGCCCTGCCATTCCAGCGCAAAACTTCGCACATCCGCGTCGTTGTTGACGGCGAAATCCGCGAAGTCAAGAAACCGGCTAAAGCCGCTATCAAGACCGGGGAGAAAATATAATGGGACAAAAAGTAAATCCGATTTCCATGCGGCTCCAGGTCAATAAAGACTGGGCCAGCAAGTGGTTTGTCGATAAGCGCGATTACGCTAAATTTCTTAAAGATGATTTGGCAGTCCGTCGTTTAATCATCAATAAGCTTGGCAGCCGCGCTTCTATCAATAAAGTTGAAATTACCCGTACGCCAAACCTTGTAACGGTGACTATCGCCACCGCCAAAGCCGGCGTGGTTATTGGCCGTGGCGGCGTCGGTGCCACCGAACTTAAAGCCCAAATAGAGAAGATCTACGGTGTCCCGGTCCGGGTGAATATTGATGAAGTCAAAAAGCCCGATATGCATGCCAAATTAGTTGCCGAGAATATTGCGCATCAGTTAGAACGCCGCATGAGCTTCCGACGCGCCATTAAGTCTACCGCTGCCGCTACTATGCGGGCCGGTGCCAAGGGTGTCCGTATAGAAGTTGCCGGCCGTCTCAACGGCGCTGAAATGTCCCGCCGCGAAAAAGAAGTCTTAGGCAGCGTGCCGCTCCATACACTAAGGGCCGATATTGATTACGCCCAGGTCAACGCCCAAACCGTTGCCGGTATAATCGGCGTTAAAGTCTGGATCTATAAAGGCGAGGTACAACAATAATGTTGATGCCAAAGCGTACCAAGCACCGCAAGGTGCGTAAAGGCCGGATTCGCGGTGTGGCCACCAGCGGCCACTATATTGCTTTTGGTGACTATGCGTTGCAGGCCCAAGGCCAGGAGCGTATTACCTCCAGGCAGATCGAGGCTGCCCGCCAGGCCATGACCCGTTATATCAAACGCGGCGGTAAGATCTGGATCCGAATTTTTCCGCATATTGCAGTTACCCGCAAGCCGCAGGACGTAAAAATGGGTAGCGGTAAAGGCAACCCGGAATTCTTTGTTGCTAAAGTCCGTCCCGGTACTATTTTATTTGAAATGCAGGGTGTTAGCGAAGAAGTGGCACGCGAGGCGATGCGCCTGGCTGCTCACAAACTACCGATCAAGACCAGATTTCTGACCAAGGAGGAGGTCTAAGGCTATGCAGGTCGTTGAAATCCGCAAACTATCGACTGCTGAATTAACTGCCGAGAGTACTAAGTTGCGTGAGGAAATCGTCCAGCTGAAGCGCCGTTTGTACCTGGGTGAAATCCAGAATAACCGGATTATCAGGGGCAAACGTAAAGACCTGGCCCGCATGCTAACAGTACTTGGTGAAGCCCTAATAAAGGAGACTACGTAACAATGGCGAAGCAAATTGTAGGAGTTGTGTCTTCCAGTAAAGGCGATAAAACCATCGTCGTGACGGTCCAGACACGCAAGACCCATCCTTTGTACCGTAAACAATATACAGTAAGTAAAAAGTTTATGGCGCATGATGAAAAAAATGAAGCTCAGCCTGGCGATAAAGTCGCCATAGTCGAAGCGCGGCCTATAAGTGCCCGCAAACACCATCGCTTGGATCGTATTATTGAAAAGCCGGTCCTAAGGGCTGATTCACTGGCTATAACTAAGGCAGATGAACCCGAAAAACCGGCCACCAAAGCCAAGGCAAAAGAGTTAAAAGATATAGAGAATGATGTAGAAAGTACAGATGAGGCGGCTTCATGATACAGCAAGAGACCCGTTTAACCGTTTGTGATAATAGCGGCGCCAAGGAGATCCTGTGTATCCGTGTACTGGGCGGTACCCGCCGCCGCTACGCCGGTGTTGGCGACATCATTGTAGCCACGGTTAAACAGGCTACCCCTAACGGTACTGTCAAAAAGAAGTCGGTTATCCGGGCGGTTGTGGTTCGTACCCGAAACCAGATCCGCCGTAAAGACGGTTCCACTATAAAGTTTGATGATAACGCCGCCGTGATTATAGGTGATGATAAACTGCCCCGCGCCACCCGCATTTTTGGTCCCGTTCCCCGCGAATTGCGGGACCGCGGCTATGCCAAAATCATTTCGCTGGCGCCGGAGGTGCTGTAATCATGAAACCATATAAGATTCGACTCAAGAAAGGTGATACGGTCATCGTCCGTGCTGGTAAGTACAGGGGTCAAACCGGCAAAATTACGGCTACTTTCCCGCGCGAAAACAAGGTTACCGTCGATGGCATTAACATAATTAAAAAGCACGTCAAACCTAACCAGCAACACCCTCAGGGTGCGATTATTGAATTGACTAAACCGATATGGGTTAGTAAAGTCGGTATCGTTGAACCGACCACCAAGAAGACCAGCCGCATCGGCTTTAGCTTTGACAAAGACGGTAAGAAAACCCGTATTTATAAATCCAGCGGCAAGGAGATCAAGTAATGTCTGACGTTGCAACTGCTCAGCCCGCCAAGACCGACAAGTCTAGTAGGGGAACCGATACCGGTGCGCGTCTTCGCCTCTTGTATAACACCACGATTGCCAAGGAACTTGTGACGGAGCTGGGCCTCAAGAATCCGCATCAGGCACCTAAACTGGAAAAAATTGTAATTAACATCGGTCTCGGCAGGGCCAAAGACGAAAAGAAGATTATGGAAGTAGCCACCAACACGCTACGAAAAATCACCGGCCAGCAACCCATAGAGACGGCTGCCAAGAATTCCATCGCCGGTTTCAAGCTGCGTGAAGGTAATAAGATCGGTCTTAAAGTAACGCTGCGCGGCGAACGTATGTACGAATTTACAGATCGGCTGATAACAGTTGTCCTACCGCGCCTGCGTGATTTCCACGGTGTCAGCGCCAAGGCTTTTGACCGTCAGGGCAACTACAGCATCGGCTTTATCGACCAGTCCGTCTTTCCGGAGCTCAGCTTTGAAGAAACCACTACACCCCACGGCTTACAGGTAATATTCGTAATTAATTGTGATCAAAAGGAACATGCTCGAGCTTTGCTTACGAAGTTCGGCATGCCCTTCGAAAAGGAGAATAAGTGATGACTGAAATGTTTCGTGATAGTAAAGCCGATGTTATTCCGGGTGCTTCTGTGCCAACCACACAAGAAGAAATTGAAAAATTTTGGAGAGACCAACCTGCCCTTCGCAGTAATGCTGGTCTCGGGCTAGCTAGTGATGATGATTTAGCAGAAAACGCAGGCGATCCAACAACCAGTAATGAGGATCCATTAAATGCTGAACAGCAGAAAGACGGAAATTAAATATGGCCAAGAAATCCATTGTCATTCGTGACGAGAAACGTCTAAAAATGATTAAACAATATGCAGATAAACGGGCGGAACTGAAAAAACTGGGCGACCAGGAAGGTTTGGCGAAGCTGCCGCGTAACAGCAGCCCTACCCGCCGTACAAATAGATGTATTGAAACTGGCCGCTCCAGGGGCTATATGCGCCAGTTTGGCCTGAGCCGCCTTAGTTTCCGTGAACACGCCAGTAAGAGCGAAGTGCCTGGTGTAACAAAGGCCAGTTGGTAGGAGAGTAATGTATGAGTAAAACTACAACTGATCCCGTTGCCGACATGTTGACTCGTATCCGTAATGCCATTATGGTGCGTAAAACAGAGGTGACCCTGCCGCATTCCAAGATCAAAGAGTCGGTTGCCCGCTTGCTTGCTGAAAGCAACTTTATTGACCGCGTATCTGTGGGAGATGCCGCTATTGGCAAAACTCTAACTGTCAAAATCAACGACGAAACCAATAATGCCCGCATCACCGAAATCGTCCGCATGAGTAAACCGGGTCGCCGTCACTACGTTAACGCTCAGGCTATCCCAGTGGTTAAACGCGGCCGCGGTGTGGTTATAGTTTCCACTTCCAAAGGTCTGATGACCGGCGATCGTGCCCGGGCCGAGCATATTGGCGGCGAATTAATCTGCAAAGTATATTAAGGAAGAAGTAAGTATAGACTATGAGCCGAGTAGGAAAAATGCCGATTGTAGTTCCGAGCGGGGTTACTATCACTATCGATCCTGATCAGATAACCATTGCCGGCAGCAAAGGCACGCTGACCCAATTCACTATGCCTGACATCACTGTTAAACAGGAAGAGCAGGAATTAATTATCACCAGGGCCAATGATGAACCGAAGATCCGGGCCAAACATGGTCTGATGCGAGCTTTACTTAATAATATGGTAAATGGCGTCAGCCAGGGCTTCAGCAAGAAATTGGAAATTAATGGGGTAGGTTATCGTGTAGCCCAGCAAGGTACAGATTTGAAGCTGAATCTCGGCTTTTCGCACGATGTTATTTACAAAGTGCCGGCTGGCCTCACTACGACGATCGAACAGAATACTATCACAGTAACCGGCATCGACAGGCAACAAGTCGGCCAGGTGGCTGCCGAGATCCGCGCCCTTAAAAAGCCGGAACCTTACAAAGGCAAAGGTATCAAATATGCCGGCGAACATATTATCCGCAAGAGCGGTAAGAGCGGCAAAGATAAGTAGTAGGAATATGTAATCATGAGTAAACTTCTAGTCAATAAATTAGCCCATAAATTGCATAACCGCGCTCAGCGCAAAAGTCGTGTGCGGTCTGTCGTTAGCGGCACGGCACAGCGTCCCAGGCTCAGCATCTACGTCAGTAACTTGCATATTACTGCCCAGTTGATTGACGATACTGCCCATAAGACGCTAGGCTATGTAACTACGGTTGGCCAGAAATCCGTTAAAGGTACCATGAGCGAAAAGGCCGTTTGGGTAGGTGGCGAAATCGCGGCTCAGGCCAAGGCGGCCAAAGTAAAGACGGTAGTTTATGACCGCGGTGGCAAGTTGTACCATGGCCGAGTTGCAGCCCTGGCTGACGCGGCTCGTAAAGCAGGATTGGAGTTCTAGCATGGCATACGCACAATCTTCGGATCGACGTAATCGTCGTCCCGAAATTCAACCAGAAGAAAAACAATTTGATGAGCGTACTCTGCACATCGACCGTGTGGCTCGCGTAGTCAAAGGCGGCCGCCGCTTCCGCTTTCGGGCTCTAGTGGTCGTCGGCGATAAAAAGCACAAAGTTGGTATTGGTACTGCTAAAGGCGCTGATGTCACAGCTGCCGTTACAAAGGCTACGGAAGCTGCTAAAAAGAATTTCGTTAGCGTGTCGTTATATAAAGGTACTCTGCCGCACGAAGTGGAGTTTAAGGTTAGCGGCGCCCACATCCTGCTTAAACCAGCCAGCGCCGGTACCGGATTGATTGCCGGCGGCGTAGTCCGTACTATCCTGGAGGTGGCCGGCGTGAAAAACGCCCTTAGTAAATCTTTGGGCTCCAGTAACAAGACCAATACTGCCTATGCCACCATTGCCGCACTGCAAAGTTTAGTGCCATCGAATAAATGGGTAACCAGTGCCTCTAGGACTAAAAAGCCCTTAGCGGCTAAAGAAGAAGCTGCACCAGCTTCGAAAAAACCGGCGGCCACTAAAAAGAAACCGAAAAAGACTAAAGTATAAACGATGAAGTATCACGAATTACAACTTACCAAGAGCAAATCCAGACAGCGGGTTGGCCGAGGAATTGCTGCCGGCAAGGGTAAAACCGCGGGCCGCGGTACTAAGGGCCAAAAGTCTCGAACCGGATCCAGTGCCAAACCTGGTTTCGCCGGTGGCTCCAACCCCCTGATGCAGAAATTGCCAAAGCTACCCGGCTTCAAAAGCCACCGTCCGAAAACAGAAAATGTCTATACCGGCCAACTCGAACAATTCAGTGGCAAAATCGTTGACGCCAAAGTCCTGGCCGAAGCCGGTTTGATTAGTAATGCCTATGTTAAATTAAAACTAATCACTAAAGGGGAGTTAACCAAAAAGATAACAGTTAAGCTCCCGGCGGCCAGCAAATCTGCCAAAGCCGCCATTGAAGCTTCTGGCGGCAGCTTCGAAGCAACGGATCGTCTCCAACGCCTCAAAACCACTACAAAAAAATCCGGAAGTAGAGCATAATAAGCCACGCCAAGAAGCTGTTTAAAGTGGGCGAACTATGGTTTAATAGATCAAAGTAATGAGGGATAAAAAACACCGATGAACTGGAAAATTATTGTACGGTCATTGACGCATAAGGATATGCGAGGGCGTATTCTGGCTGTGCTTGGTATAATGTTGATTTTTCGCATTTTAGCTCATATTCCCGTACCACTTAGCAATCCCGAAACACTGCACCAGGTGCTCCAGAACCTATTTAATTCTAATAATACGCCGCAGCTCCTGAGCATCATAAACGTCTTATCCGGTGGAGCTCTCGCCAACTTCTCAATAATGATAGCCGGCCTTGGCCCCTATATTAACGCTTCGATCATAATGCAGTTGCTCACCAAAGCCATTCCTCAGCTTGAGGCTTTGCATAAAGAAGGTGAATTCGGCCAGAAGAAAATTAATCAATATACCCGCATGCTGACTTTGCCATTGGCCATAATCCAGTCCATCGGCTCAATTTATCTGATTAAGCAGGCGGCGCAGTCCATCGGCGGTATTGGCGATATCACCGCTAACGCATCGCTGGGGCGGTGGGTATTAATGGTGGCCGCTCTTACCGGCGGCTCAATGTTGCTGATGTGGCTTGGTGAGCTGGTAACAGAACAGAGCGTCGGCAATGGTATCTCGCTGCTGATTACCGTAGGTATCGTCAGCGGGCTGCCCGGCCAGATATCCAAAATTGCCGGCTCAGTCCTTAATAAAAAAGACCATTGGGTGTTGTTTGGCCATAACCTGCCTATTAATAAAACTGCTCTGATCTATAGTATAGGTATAATAATCTCGGTGGTAGTAGTAACCTGGCTGGTGGTAATGCTCAACGAAGCTTCCCGCAATCTCACGGTGAACTACGCGAAACGTGTGCAGGGTAACAGAGCTTACGGTGGTATAACTACAGTTCTGCCGGTAAAATTAATCACCGCCGGAGTGGTGCCTATAATCTTTGCGGTGGCGTTTCTAAGTGTGCCGAGTTTTGCCGGCCAACTGCTTAGCGCCAACCATAGCCCTCATTTGGCGCATCTGGGTACACAGCTTGTAGACTGGTTTCGGACTCCCTCAGCTCAAACCTTTGCGACAAATGGCTGGCATGCTTACATTTATCCAGTTACTTACTTCTTGTTAGTGTTTATTTTTACTTTCTTTTACACGAGCATTACCTTTAATTCTAAAGAAATTGCCGAAAATCTTCACAAACAAGGTGGGTTCATAGAAGGTGTGCGTGGCGGTGAACAAACCGAGAAGTACCTCAGTAAGATTGTCAATCGACTGACGTTCTTCGGTGCCTTAAGCCTTGGCCTGCTGGCGCTTTTTCCAATTATCGCCCAAATATTCATAAGTACCAGCATAACTATCGGCGGCACCAGCGTACTTATCCTGGTTTCGGTAGCGCTACAAACTTTACGAGCCGTCGAGTCGCGCGCCTTAATGGTTACCTACGATCAATACTCACAACCTGATTTCTTTTACGAGCCCGAAAGTGAGGGCCAAGCTGCTTTAGGAGGTAGTCGATTATGGTTCAGGCCGCGACTCAAACGCCGCCCCAAAACTACAAAAAAATAGCGAACCATGTTAACCTGATTATAGACAATTTACTGACAGCTTACCTCGCAACCGGTAGAGGTTATGACAATAGTATAAAAACCTTTACAAAATGTTGTGAGAGCTGCTATAATTGAACCTTAGTTATATTTATGGCAGTTAATAAGGAAGTAATCGAGCTTACAGGCACAATTATCGAGACCCTTCCAGGGACTCAGTTTCGTGTAGAGCTCGAGAACGGCCATAAAATCATAGCTCACGTTGCCGGCAAGATGAGGAAACATTTTATCCGTATTGTTCCCGGCGACAGCGTTACGGTCGAGTTGACCCCTTACGATCTCACTAAGGGCAGAATCACCTATCGCAAGTCATAATTTTAAGAGCAGTGAGTCACCCTCCGAGGAAGGAGAATGATCCGCATGAAAGTGCGTGCCAGCGTTAAAAAAATCAGCCCTGATGATAAGATTGTCCGCCGCAAGGGACGTGTTTACGTTATCAACAAGTTAAAACCCAAGCACAAGCAGAGGCAAGGCTAGATGAAGAGGTTTAAAATTATTTCGGTTACAAGCGGAGGCAGTTACTAAATTATGGCAAGAATTTCCGGCGTAACTATTCCCGCTGATAAGCAGGTTTGGGTTGCCTTGACCTACGTGTATGGTATTGGTCCTAAAAGCGCCGATGACATCTTGAAGAAGATCAATGTGGAGCGAACCGCCAGGGTTAAGAACCTTACGGACGCTGAGATTGGCCGTATCCAGGACGTTATCAATGCCGATTTTCTGGTCGAAGGCGAGCTGCAACGTATGGTCAGCGGGAACGTCAAACGCCTCAAAGAGATTAAGTCATACCGCGGTATCCGCCATACTGCTGGTTTACCGTCACGGGGCCAGCGGACCAAGACCAATGCCCGCACCCGCCGCGGCAAAAAAGTTACCGTCGGCGGTACTGCTAAGAAGGTAGCATCCAAGACCTAGGTTTATTAATATGGCAGAAGAAACTATCGCACCGGCAAAAGAAGAAGAACAGGCCCCGATCGAGGCTTCAGGAACCGCTACAGCCGTCAAAGATGATTCTGCAGCGTCCAAAGCCGGCGCGCCGCCTAAGCGTAAAAAAGCTAAACGAAATGTCCCCAGCGGCCAGGTTCATGTGCTGGCTACTTTTAATAACACCATAGTTACATTTACTGACGGCAGCGGTAACGTACTTACTACCTCCAGCGCCGGAGCCTGCGGTTTCCGCGGCTCTAAAAAAGGCACGGCTTATGCGGCCCAGATAGCAGCCGAGCGCGCCGCGCAGGCCGCCAAACAGCAATATGGCTTCAGCCGGGCTGATGTTTTTATAAAGGGCATAGGACTTGGCCGTGATGCGGCAGTCCGCGTGCTAAATGGCATGGATATCGCCGTTGAAACTATCAAAGACGTTACAGGTGTGGCGCATGGTGGTGTGCGGCCGCGTAAGGCTCGTAGGATTTAGGGGATTTAAGTAAATATCATGGCACGAGATAGAGGTTCCATAGTTAAAATGAGTCGCCGGGAGGGCTACGCCTTGCACCCCAAGGCTCACAAGGCTTTGGTTAAGCGGGCCAGCAAACCGGGCCAAGGACCTAATGCGCGCGGACCGCGCGGCGGTAAAGCCAGCCAGTACTCCTTGCAGTTGCGTGAAAAGCAAAAAGTTAAGCGTCTGTATGGCCTGCTCGAGAAGCAATTTGCTAACCTCATGAAAGAAGCCGCGGGCCGCCAGGGCCAGTCCGGCGAGGTATTGCTCCAGCTGCTTGAACAGCGCGCCGACAACACTATCTATCGGGCCGGCTTTGCACCTTCACGGCGGGCTGCCCGCCAGCTGATGACACACGGCCATTTCTTGTTAAATGATGTGCGCGTCGATATTCCTTCCATACGCCTTAAAGCCGGTGACACACTGGTTGCCCGGCCGCACAGCCTAAAGACTGAATATTTCAAGAAACTCGACGAAGTCAGCCCGGTTCCCAGTGAAACGCCGGGTTGGCTGAACGTTGACCGTAAAAAAGTTACTGTATCGATTACCGGTTTGCCATCCCGTGATGACGCCGAACCGGATATAAATGAACAGTTAATAGTTGAGTATTATTCACGTTAAAATAGGAGCCACAAATGTCAAATATTATCCACACGCCAAGTCTCGTCAAAGTTGACGGCCACAGCGATACCAGCGCTTCTTTTGTGATTGGGCCGCTGCACAGCGGTTACGGCATGACACTGGGCAATAGTCTGCGTCGGGTATTGCTTTCCAGCATTTCAGGGGCCGCCGTCACGGCTTTTAAGATAGAAGGCGTTACCCATGAATTTACCAGTGTCCCCGGGGTCAAGGAAGACGTCGTCGATATTATGCTTAACCTAAAGGGAGTCCGCTTTCGCATCTATGGCAGTGAGCCTCAGACATTACGCATTGTCAAGCAAAGCAAAGGCACAGTTATAGCCAAAGATATCCAGACCAATGCCGATGTCGAAATCGTGAATCCCGAGCATGTCATCGCTACTATAGACGAAGCCAAAGCCAAGCTGACTATTGACTTGAACGTAGAAGTCGGCCGCGGCTACCGCACTATTGAAGAAGGTGCGGCCAAGAAAGCCACCGATATGGTTGCCCTCGATGCTATATTCAGCCCGGTGTTACGAGTTCGCTATAAGGTTGAAAATACCCGTGTCGGTCAGGCAACCGACCTCGATAGGCTATTGCTGACTGTCGATACCGATGGCTCCATCACTCCCGCTGATGCTTTTGAAGAAGCCGCGGCTATCCTGGTTAACCAATACACTGCTTTGGCCGGAAAGACACGCATTGCCAGCAATGAAGTCTCCGGCGATAATAGTAGCGGTCAGGATTCTGAGTTTGGCAGCGATTTACTCGGCGAAGAGACTACGGCGCTAAGCACATCCATAGAGGATCTCAATCTCTCGGCTCGCACCACCAACGCTCTGATCAATAACGAAATCCACACCATTCGCGACCTGTTTGCTCTTAATGATGCTGAACTGCGTGACCTTAAAGGTTTCGGCTCTAAAGCCCTAGACGAAGTCAAAGAAAAATTAGCGGAGTTGGAGCTTTAGATATGCATCGCCACGGGTACCAAGGCCGTAAACTGAACCGCGAGCGCGATGCCCGCCGGGCATTGTACAAAGGCTTGGCCGACTCTTTGGTTAAGTACGAGTCCATTGAGACTACTTTGCCCAAAGCCAAAGAAGTCGTACCATATATGGAGAAACTGATTACCAAAGCCAAAAAAGGTGATTTGCACAACCGGCGCCAGGTGCTACGCGGCTTGCAAACAGTGGCCAGCACTCACAAATTGGTTGATGAGATTGCCCCGAAACTAAAAGGACGTGTTAGCGGACACCTGCGTATAGAAAAAACCAGCTTTCGCCGCGGCGATAACGCCCAGCTGGCCCGAGTCAGCTTTGTTGATGATCTTAAGGCTGCGCCGGTTGCCAAGCCAATTGTTAATGAGAAACCTATAGCCCCTATAGCTACTGAAACGCTAAAATCTGAAGTTGCAACTGAGCCCGTCGTCCAGGAGGTTAAATTATGAAAACTTATAGCGCCAAACCGAGCGATATTACGCGCCAGTGGTACGTCGTAGATGCCAGCGAAGCGCCGCTTGGCCGTGTAGCCACTAAAGTCGCCACCTTATTAACCGGCAAGGCCAAGCCTCAGTTCACCAAGCATATCGACTGCGGCGATTACGTGGTTGTCTTGAACGCTGCCAATATTGTGGTTTCCGGCAGCAAACCGGAGCAAAAGGTCTACTACCGTCATAGCAGCTATCCCGGCGGTCTCAAAGCAGCCACCTTAGCCGAAAAGCAAAAAAAAGATCCAACTTTCGCTGTTGTTAACGCCGTGCGCGGCATGTTACCCGTCAATCGTCTGCGCGATGGCCGCCTGTTACGCCTGAAGGTTTACCCAGGCGCCGAGCACCCTCATGATCCCCAACAACCAGCTAATATATCCATAAAAGGCAATAAATAATGGCTAAAGACAGTTACTTCTATGCCCTGGGGCGCCGCAAAAGCGCCACTGCCCGTATTCGCCTTCAGAGCGGTAAAGGCGCCATAACAGTCAATGGCAAACCGGCTGCCGAGTACTTTATGGACAGCAAATATCTGCTGGCTAAATTGCAGCAACCGTTCGTAGCGCTCGACAATGTTAATAAATTCGATGTCAGCGTTGTAGTATCCGGCGGCGGCCACGAAGGCCAGATCGAAGCCATCCGCCTTGGTATAGCCAAAGCCCTCGTCGTTTTGAACGAAGACTTCAAGAGTACGTTGAAGCGCGCCGATCTCCTCACCCGTGACGCCCGCGAACGCGAACGCAAGAAGTTCGGCCTCAAAGGCGCCCGCAAAAAACGCCAATTCACCAAACGCTAAGCTTTCTGGATGAGTTAATTTGACACCCCTTGACAGAGGGTGTATATTACCTCTTATGTCAAGACTTCATGGCAGCTGCCAATATTGGTTTACCGGCACACCTCGTGGCGGTCTGTTTTGCATGTACACATAACCCCAGCAATCAAAGCAAAGATCATACCGCCAACCAGGCGGTTTTTAATATAGTAAAGGAAAAAATTATGTCCCCAGCCATAGACTTGCCACCATCAGATCTTATGCAAGAGTCTGAGCGAATCAAGAATGAGCTATTAAAGGTTGAAGTAGAAGTTACCCGCGCCGCTACCGCGGCTCGCTCGGTGCAGATGAGTGGCCTGCGCGAAAAACTTGGTTACGATAAGGTAAATACTGTCGATGCGGCTTATATAGTCGATTCCAGAATCATGAAAAAAACCCCGGTTATTACACCTGAAGCATTGGCAGATATATTACGCACTACTGAAAAATCCGCCAAAACGACTGAACAAAGCCGCAAAAGGATTATCGATATCTTAGCGAAAAAAGATGACCGGCTGATTGTGATTGTCGGGCCATGTTCTATACATGATCCCACATCGGCCCTTGAATATGCCGAAAAGGTTAAACAATGGAGAGATAAATATGGCTCTGATCTAGAGATCATTATGCGCGCCTATATGGAAAAGCCGCGTACGGAAAAGGATTGGAAGGGGTTGGTATATGACCCTCTTCTCGACGGATCAGAGGATATAAATCTGGGCCTGGTGTTAACGCGTTTGCTGTCCGGCCGGATCACTAACTTGGGTGTGCCGATCGCCATGGAGCGCCTAAACGCCCTAACGCCTCAGTACCTGAATGGCCTGGTGGCTTATGATGCCATTGGTGCCCGTAATACTACTGACCAGAAATCCAGGGAGTACGCTTCAGGGACTTCCTCGCCGGTTGGTTTTAAAAATACCCCTGAGGGTAGCTTGCTCTCGGCTGTCCAAGCTGTACGCTCGGCCCAATCTGAGCATGCTTTCTTAGGTATGAGTACAGACGGTGTGATTAGCCAGATCAATACCACCGGTAATGAGACGGGCCATGTCATACTGCGCGGTGGCCAGGATGGACCAAATTATTCAGCCGAACATGTGGCCCAACTTAAGCAGTTGCTCAATAAATACGGACTGCAGGAGTCGATCATAATTGATGCCTCTCACGGCAATAGCGGCAAACAGGCAGATAAACAAATAGAAGTGATCAAAGACGTTTCCAGGCAGGTTGCCGGGGGCGAAACGGCAATTGTAGGAGTTATGGTCGAGAGCAATCTAGTGGCCGGCGCCCAAAAGCAGAAAAACGCCGACGGCAAGTTCAAGCCGGCCAGCGAACTTATTTATGGCCAGAGCATCACGGACGAATGTGCTGGTTTAGATGATACTGATGAGATGCTGGCTATGTTGGCCGAGGCAGCCGCCCGCCGACGTAAAACGGAAAATTAATAAATATAACCTTGACATATAACATACTAGTATGCTAGTATTAATGGAATTATGTCAAATTTCGTTGATATTATTGATCTTATTTATACCACTCGGGACAAAGCATTGCTCGAGAACCTGCTAATGGGCTTGACTTCGTCCAAAGAACGCGAGGAGTTTGTGCAAAGAGTAGCAATAATTAAGCGGCTTATAAATGGTGAACCGCAACACAAAATTGCCGCGGACCTCGGTGTGGGTGTGGCTACCGTTACCCGCGGCTCCAAAGAACTGGCACAAGGTAGATTCAAAGTTTTGAGAGGCAAAAGATGATAAAAACCAAGACCATATTAGATCAAATTATCATTGCTAAAAAGCTCTATTTGCGGGACAGGAAAATGTATGTGCCATTAGCTAAATTAGAGCAGGATTTAGCCGATAGACCGCCATCAAGCGCTCCCGGTTTTTATGATGTACTTAAGAATGCTAAGCCGGGTCGTAAAGTCATCGCAGAAGTTAAAAAAGCCTCACCGAGTGGCGGGAACTTACGTGAGCCTTTTGACGTGGCTGAGATCAATGAGGCTTATCAGACCGCTAAAAATGTCGTAGCCATTTCGGTTATAACCGAGAGGCAATATTTTCATGGCAGCGAAGAAACGTTAGAGTTTTTTGCCGCAAACAATACCCACAACAAACCGCTTCTAAGAAAAGATTTCATCTTCGACCCGTATCAAATATTGGAATCCAAAGCGCTGGGCGCCCACGCCTTTCTTTTGATCGCCTCACTTTTTAATATCGACGAGCTTCAAGCCTTGGTTGACCTGGGGCAGTCGATTGGCATAGAGCCGCTCATCGAGGTCCATAACAAGCATGAACTAGAACTTGCTACAGCTACCAAAGCCCGTTGCATAGGGGTTAATAGCCGGGATTTAAAAAACTTTAAGATAGACATAAAGAAGCACGAACTCCTACGCAAATTAGACGACTCCTATGCCCGGGTGGCAGAATCAGGTATCGATAATCCGGAATATCTTAACGAGATTTTTACTTACTGTGATGCTGTGCTTATCGGCAGTCACTTTATGTCATCTAAAGACATTGGCAAAGCTATCAAAAAAATTGTCACACCGTCTACCACACCAACGTCAGGGAGACAGAAATGAACGGCTATTTTGGCGACTATGGCGGCCGTTACGTGCCGGAGATGTTGCAAGGTGAACTGGAAACTCTAGCCGCTACTTATGATAAATTAAAAAACACCAAACAATTTAAAGACGAACTGCAGAAATTGCAGACTGAATACAACAGCCGTCCCACGCCCCTAGTCTATGCTGAAAATTTAACCAAAGAAATTGGCGGGGCGCGTTTGTATCTAAAAAATGAAGGCCTTAACCACACCGGCGCGCATAAGATCAATCATTGCCTAGGCCAGGCGCTGGTCGCCAAGCACTTAGGCAAAAAACGCTTGATTGCGGAGACCGGTGCCGGCCAACACGGCTTAGCTACGGCGACAGTAGCCGCTAAATTCGGTTTCGAGTGTACCATTTACATGGGTGAAATTGATATGAGGCGCCAACGTCCCAATGTGGTGATGATGGAGCTGCTCGGTGCAGAAGTTGTTGCGGTAAAGTATGGTGCCAGGACCCTGAAGGACGCCGTCAGCGCCACTATTCGCGATTGGTTACAAAATACCGATAATACGCATTATATTATTGGTTCATGCTTAGGGCCGGACCCTTATCCGCGCATGAACCGTGATTTTCAGGCCATAATTGGCCGGGAAATTAAAACCCAGCTTGGGCGTTTGCCTGATTATGTAGTAGCATGCGTCGGCGGCGGCAGTAACGCCATGGGCACTTTTCATACATTTTTGAATAATTCAGAAGTGGAGCTGATTGGCGTAGAAGCTGGTGGCAGCGGCAAAAGACTCGGTAAACATGCTTCTCGTTTCCCTGATGCAAAGGTGGGCATCATGGAAGGTTACAAATCGTATTTCCTGCAAGACGTGGATGGCAATATGGCTCCCACTAGCAGCATTGCAGCCGGCCTTGATTATGTCGGCATTGGGCCGGAGCTGGCGCAGCTGGCCGACAGCGGCCGGGTGCAGTTTGAGCGGGCCAGTGATAGTGAGGCTTTGAAGGCAGTCCAGACTCTGGCAAGTTGTGAAGGCATTATACCGGCCCTGGAGTCTGCTCATGCGGTAGCCTACGCGGTTAAGCTCGCTAAAAAGCTCCCAAAAACCAAGATTGTTGTTGTAAATGTGTCAGGGCGGGGCGATAAAGATCTGTTTACGATTGCCAAACATTTTAGCCCTAAGCAATTTAAAGAATTCTTAATTCAAGAGGTTTCCGGCTATGCATAGAATGCTAATGTGCCATGTAGTCGCCGGCTATCCCAGCCAAGAAGAGTGTTTGCAGCTAATGCTCGGTATGCAAGACTGCGGCGTCTCGGCCATAGAAGTACAAATACCTTTTTCGGACCCGATTGCCGACGGGGAAACGATTATGCACGCTAATGACGTGGCTCTACAGAACGGCATGACCACTGCTGCCAGCTTTGAGCTGATCAAAAAAGCCCGCCGGGAAGGTTTAACTACCGACCTCTATATAATGAGTTACCTGCAGAAACTAAGTCACTTTGGCCTAAAAGAATTTTGCAAACAAGTTGCGGAGTGCCAGGCAAAGGGTCTCATCATTCCGGATCTGCCATACGACAGCAAGGAATTTTCAGACCTCAGAAAGTCGAGCAAAGAATTCAAGCTGGAACTTCTGCCAGTCTTAAGCCCGGGCATGGTCGCAGATCGTATGCAAGCTCTGTTGGCACTGAACCCGCCCACTATTTATGTTACGAGCACTAAGGGTATAACCGGTAATAAATATGCTCCGGCGGAGCAGCTAAAGCAGTTAGTCGTTCGGATTAAAAATTTATCTAACGCAAAAATAATGGTTGGCTTTGGGGTTAACTCCGCGAAAGACGTAAAAGAAGTGCTGGCAATAGGTGATATTGCCGTGGTAGGCAGTGCGGTGATAAAGCGGTTTCAATCTTCAGGTGTAAAAGGAACGCTGGCTTACGTCCAGTCCTTAGTTAGCGCCAAATAGACTTATGAAATTTCAAATTCAACCCACAGATTTGAGCCATGACCCGCTTGTCGTTTTTGAACAGCTGGCTGCCACGAATGAGTACTGCTTCTTGCTGGAGACCCTGGCCGACAAATATCAACCGCAAACCAGCAGCCAGAGCTACATTGGCATAGCCCCGGAACATATTTTTGCAGCCCGCAAAGATGTATTTTTTGTTGATGGAGAGGAACAGAAAACTACTAATCCATACGACTCACTTCGCCAGCAAATTACTTTCGATAAATCCTTGCCAGCTGGTTTTATCGGCGGCCTGGTGGGCTACTTCTCGCACGAGGCTATTCATTACTTCGAGCCGAGCCTTAACTTTCCATATAAGCGCGATTTCTACGACTTTGAGTTTGCCAAATATAACGACGGACTACTCTTTCGTCCTGGCCAAGCGCCGGATTATTTTTACTCTGATAATGATCGTTCCGATTTGTACCATCATACGCAGGCTCTTGATGAGAGCGAGCTAAAAATAAATTTTTTGGGTGCTGCTAAAGAGGTTGCTGCCTACAGCCAGATGATTGATAAAGCGCGCGCCGATATACAGAATGGCCGCGTTTTTCAGGTGGTGCTGGCCAACAAATATGAGTATAGCTTTGAAGGCAATTTGCTCAAGCTGTATAAAGAACTGCGGCGGATTAACCCTTCGCCTTTCATGTTTTTTATAAAATTTGGCAATGTCATAACGCTGGGGGCCAGCCCGGAAATGTTGGTGCATACCAAGCCGAACGGCAATATCTATCTTGAGGCTCTGGCTGGTACCATTCATAGAGGGAAAACAGCCGAGGAAGACACCAGTCTGGCGGACAAGCTATTGCAGGATGAAAAAGAGATAGCCGAACATAGCATGCTGGTTGATTTAGCCCGTAATGACGCCGGGCGGATTTGCAAGATCGGATCGGTTAAAATAGAGGCGCTAATGTACGTTAAGAAGTTAAGTCACGTGCAGCACATCTGCTCACTTGTCTCAGGTAAACTAGAGGCGGGACGTGACGCCTTCGATGCTGTGGCAGCCAGCTTTCCGTGCGGGACATTAAGCGGAGCACCGAAGGTCGAGGCTATTAAAATGATCCGGGAACTAGAAGGTTACGAGCGCGGTACTTTCGGTGGTACGATTGGCTATTTTAGCTATAACGGCGACTCTATGCATGCTACGAACCTTCGCTCAGTGACTGCAGTGGGCAGCAAATTGTTGCTGCACTCTGGCTCGGGAATAGTATACGATTCCGAAGCCCTGAGAGAGTATGAAGAGATCAGCAACAAAAAGGCCGCCATGGACCATGCCATGGAGCCATTTTTGGCAGGAGACTTATCATGAAAGTACTACTCATAGATAACTTTGATTCCTTTACGTTCAATTTATATCAATATCTTGGTGAATTAGCGGATCAAGTCAACGTTTTCCGTAATAACGAGATACCGCTGGAGCGTATAAGGGACGACGAATTCACCCATATCGTCATATCGCCTGGCCCTGGCGATCCGACCGACCCCGCCTATTTTGGTAAAACCGGTCAAGTTATTAAGGAGTTCTATAAAAAATATCCTGTGCTAGGTATTTGTCTGGGGCATCAGGGAATCGGGGCTGCTTTTGGTGGTTCCGTGGTTAAAGCGCCGATAATTATGCACGGTAAAACCAGCACGTTTTCACACAGCAGCAAGGGTATCATGAAGAATTTGCCAAATGAAATTACAGCTATGCGCTATCATTCTTTGGTTGTAGACAAGGCTACTTTGCCCAGTGAACTTGTTATAGACGCTGTGGCCAATGATGGATCTATTATGGCATTCCATCACCGTGATTATCCGACTTTTGGCTTGCAGTTCCATCCTGAGTCATTCCGGACGGATACAGGCAAGACAATTCTAGGAAATTTTTTAAAGGAGCATATAAAATGAGTTTTGAAGATTATCTAAACACAATTAATAACGGCCGTAATTTAAGTCGTATGCAAGCGGCAGAATTCCTGGGCTTTATTCTTGATGACGCAACTTTGGATGATGCCAAAATTGCCGAAGTCATTACGTCGCTCACCAAGAAGAAAGCAACTGTAGATGAAATCAGCGGCTTCGTCGATAGTATGCGGGCAAGGATGATTCACGTAGAGACCGCAGCAGATGCTATTGATGTGTGCGGCACAGGCGGCGACAAAGCCGGCACATTTAATATATCAACCGCCGCTGCCATACTACTGGCAGCCGGCGATGTGAGCGTAGCCAAACATGGCAACCGCGCTGCCACCAGCAAGTGCGGCAGTGCAGATGTGCTTGAAGAGCTTGGCGTGCCGGTGGACTTAGCACCGGAAACTGCGGTTAGCTATTTAGCCGAGCATAAGTTTGTTTTCTTGTTCGCGCCCCTGTATCATCCTTCATTGAAAAAACTGGCAATAGTACGTAAACAACTTGGCTTTCCAACAGTTTTTAATTTGCTCGGTCCATTGTTGAACCCCGCCGATGTCCGCCGGCAGGTAATCGGCACTTTTAGTGTCGAAAACGCTAAATTACTGGCGGATGTCGTAGCTCAAATGAATTATCAGCACGTTATAGTACTCTTCAGTGAAGATGGACTGGATGAGGCGAGTCTGATCGCACCTGTACAAGCTTTTGAGGTTAAAAGAGAAGTTATAACGCCCTTAAGTCTGAATGCCGATGATTACGGTTTAGCGCCTGCTCCATTGTCGGAAATTAAGGGTGGTGATCCTTCTGAAAATGCCAAGATGATCATTAACGATTTGCAGCCGGCTGACGCCTTGGATGCTCATAAACGCATTATTGTATTTAATGCCGGTCTGGGGTTTTACGTGTCCGGCAAAGCCTCTTCAATTTCAGATGGAATCAAATTAGCCATAGATACGCTTAACGGAGGAGCGGCTAGCGCTAAATTAAAAGAGCTGATGAGCAATGAGTAAAATAAAGCTCAAAATTTGCGGCGTGAAAACTGCTGACGAAGCCAGGCAATTAGCTGAGCTCGGAGTTGATTACATAGGTTTGAATTTCGTGCCTGAATCTGGCCGCTGTATAACGCTGGAAGAAGCTTTTTCAATTATAACAGTTGCCCAAGGCTCAAAGCTGCAAACGGTAGCCCTGTTCCGCGACCAGCCGCTGGAAATGGTCAATGATTACGCTCAGCGTCTCGGTATAAACTACATACAGCTACACGGCAGCGAATCAAATGACTACATTCAGCAAGTGCAAGCGCCGGTAATGAAAGCCGTGGCTGCCGACCCTAAAAAATCTGCTGCTGAACTCCTGGAATACGTTGATCACTCTAAGGCTGACTTTTTTGTTCTCGACAGGCATATTCAAGGCCGTGGCCCGCTTGTGAGCTTAGATCTTGTTAATGAACTCACGGCCGCTAATCCTGGCAAAATATTTCTGGCCGGCGGTCTGACTCCCGAAAACCTGCCAGATGTATTAAAACAGGTAAAACCATTCGGCATTGATATAGCTTCCGGCGTCCGCACCGGGGACACATTGGATATGTCAAAAGTTCGCAAGTGTCTAAATGTTATTTATGAGTCCTAATGTAATCTTATGAATAAATATCTAGCCATTGATATCGCACTTTTACCTCCGGATAAGATAATGGACGAAGCCATTGCAATTAACAAAAAACTGATTGCTCAATATGGCCCGAAAATTGTTTTAAATAAACATAGTTGTTTGCCGCACATAACTTTGTCGCAATGCTTAATAGAGGAAAAAAACCTCGTCCGTGTAGTGGCTAGATTAAAGGAGATTGCAGCAGACTTTGGTGTACTAGAACTGAAGGGCAAGCTCGATAAAGAGTACAACCCTTGGCTTGAAATCGCTAAAACCAAGCAACTACAGGAACTTCACAACAAGGTTATGAACGACTTTAAAGCATTTGCTTCTTACGACGCTAAAAAGGAATATTTTTATGATTCTCTCGTGCGTAAAGAATCCTTAGACTACGTACGTCGCTTTGCAATAGAATCGGCCTACGATAAGTATTATCCGCATCTAACGGTGGGCATCGGTAGAATGGTCGATTCCCCCAAAGAAATAGGTTTTAAGGCCGAGCGATTAGCCATTTGTCATCTGGGAGACTATAATACCTGCCGGAAAATACTTTACGAGGAGTCATTAGAAACTTAGACTTAGAAACTTAGACATGGAAAAGTCTTAAGATGTCTTGAGATTGTCAAGTTGTAAGGCGAAGTGGTGAGCAGTAATGTTCATTCTTTTCCGTAGGTAAAATCGATGGGCGTTGAACCGTTGCACACCAGAATCTAGATGAAGCTCCTTGCAACTTTCATGCTTTGCGTAATCTACTAGCCAGTCCATCAGCGCGTTACCATAGCCTTTTGAACGGCTTGTGGAGTTAGTAATCAGATCATCAATATACATAAACTTGCCCCAAGCAAGGTTCTCGGAAATTCTAAAGCCGGCAACGGCGACTACTTCATTATTATCTTTTATAAACGCTAATTTATATCCGGATTTTTGTTGTCTTTTAACACTACTGAGAAATTTTTCTTTTGGCAGAGTTGTCCGAAGCTGTACCAATATAGAGTAACAATCTTTAATATTCAGGTCTGACTTAGCGAGAATAACTTTCATAATTTAGCTTATTAGTTCGTTCCAGTCGGCAGTGAAACGTTCAATGCCTTTGTCGGTCAGATCATGGGCAATGTCAAAAGAAGTCCAAGGCTTATCAAGATCTAATTTCTGGTAAGCAATGTCTTTCAGGCTTGAAGAGTCATAGGTAAAATCCTGGCCGGGCAGGGGCATACCCGCCTTGCCCCACTCGTTGAGAATAGTAAATGGTGCGGTGATTATATCCGCTCCCAGGGCCAGTGCCTGCATAAATTGGTCCAGGTTGCGGATGCTTGCGGCCAGCACTTCAGTGTGACCGTCGCCTTGGCGGTACATTTTTATTATGTTTTCGATCACAGCCATGCCGTTTTCACCTTGGTCGTCCAGGCGGCCCGCAAATGGCGATACGAATACATCACCTTGTTTGGCGCCTTTTGTTGCTGCATATACAGCAGCGGCCTGTTGCTGGGTGAAGCAGAGAGTCATGTTAACTCTTATACCGGCTTGAATACTCTGTTCAGCTGCAGACAGCCCCGACGAAATTATCGGATACTTAATATGCGCATTTGGAATCCAGGTGAACATATCTTTGCCTTGAGTTAACATCTCATCGGCGGTGGTTGCACGATCAGCGTAGACTTCAATTGATACAGACCCGTTTGGTATCACTTCTGACACGTCTTTAACTACTTTTTTATAGAAGTCTAGTATATCAACTTTAGAAAACCTTTCGCCCTTCTCGAAGCGCCCTCTTGCATATGGATTTCTGGCGACTAGAGTAGGATTGGTGGTCTGCCCGTCTAAAAAGCCGAGGATAGAAAGTATGGCTTTTGTTTCGGCCGGATCGCCGCTGTCTAAAAATATTTTACTTTTAAGACCTGGTGGTTTCATATTATTAAGACTTTCTACCGATTAATTTAAGCGCTCGTTTTACGACGTTTGCCGGCGTGAAGCCAAATTTTTCCATCATGACCGACCCTGGAGCAGACTCGCCAAATTTGTCTATGCTTATTATATCGCCTTTTGCGCCGGCATACTTTGCCCAGCCAAAAGATGACGCCGCTTCTATTACCAGACGCGCTGAAACTGCGGGTGACAAAACGGTATTTTTATAATCCTGGCTTTGCTTTTCAAAAAGCTCGGTGCTTGGCATTGAAATAACCCGGGCGCTTACATTCATAACGGCCAGATGCTCAGCTGCGTCAAGGGCAACCGACACTTCAGAACCAGTAGCAATTAAAAGAATGTCGGGCTTGTCGGCGCAGTCTTTAATCACGTACGCTCCAAAGCTAAGATTGCTTGCCGCAGCATATTTTGACCGGTCGATGACAGGTAATTTCTGACGGGTTAAAATAAGCGCCGTCGGCCCCTCCTTCGAGATAAGAGCTTGCTTCCAGGCTTCAACAGTCTCATTAGCATCTGATGGCCGGATGACGGTCAAGCCTGGCATGGCCCGAAGCGAGGCCAGGTGTTCCACGGGCTGATGAGTCGTACCATCCTCGCCCTGGCCAATTGAATCATGGGTAAAAATGAAAACCACTTTAAGGCGCATGATGGCTGCTAACCGGATTGAAGCCCGCATATAATCGGAAAAGATCAAAAAAGTGGCCGCAAACGGAATTATTACCTTGGATATGGCCAGCCCGTTAGTTATTCCCCCCATGGCGTGCTCGCGGACGCCAAAATGTAGATTGCGAGCGCTTGGCTCCCAGTGGTCGCAGGTAATATCGCCGAAATCCTTTAAATGCGTACTATTGGAAGGACCCAGGTCAGCCGAACCGCCTACGAAAAGTGGCAGTTTGGAGGCAATTGCATTCATAACGGCTCCGGAGGCTTCCCTGGTAGCCAGTTCTCCGTCTTTAGGAGAAAAAATCGGCAGGTCATTCTGCCAGCCTGTCGGGAGCTCACCTTTAAGACGGCTGGTTAATTCTGCAGCCAACTCCGGCTCAGCTCTTTTGTAAGCCGTGAACTGCTCATTCCAATCCTGTTCGAGCTCAGAGCCTTTATCTACTGCTGTCCTCATATGCGACAAAGCTTCTTCCGGTATATAGAACATTGGTTCTAGCGGCCAGCCGAGGTTTTTCTTGGTAGCGATTAACTCATCTTCACCAAGCGGTGATCCATGGGCACTAGCGTCATCATGCTTATTAGGACTGCCAAAACCGATGTGGGTACGCATTATCAGCAGCGATGGGCGGTCGTCTTTTTTAGCTGCCGAGATAGCCTTATCAACGGCAGCAATGTCATTGCCATCCTCCACGACCTCGGTGTGCCAACCGTATGCCTCAAACCTCGCCCTTACGTTTTCGCAGAATGTTAAATCTGTAGAGCCTTCAATCGAAATATGATTACTGTCGTAAAAGTAAATTAACTTGCCAAGTTTAACGCCCCCGGCAAACGAAGCTGCCTCGGCCGAAATACCTTCCATCAAATCGCCGTCAGATACGATAACGTAAATAGAATAATCAATAATTTTATGGTCTGTGGTATTGTAGCGGTCAGCCAAAAACCTTTCGGCCAGAGCCATACCGACACCGTTGGCAAAGCCCTGGCCAAGCGGTCCGGTCGTCGTCTCTACCCCAGGAGTTAAATAATGCTCCGGATGCCCGGGTGTTTTGCTGCCCCATTGACGAAATTGCTTTAGTTCGCCAAGTGGCAAGTCATAGCCTGTTAAATGCAGTAAACTGTAAAGCAGCATCGAGCCATGCCCGGCCGACAGCACAAAGCGGTCACGGTTCAGCCAGTCCGGATTTTTCGGATTGAACCGCAGATGCTTCATCCATAGCGTGTATGCAAAAGCCGCCGCCCCCATAGGCAACCCCGGATGCCCAGACTTAGCTTTCTCCACAGCATCCGCCGAAAGCATCCGGATGGTATTAATACATAAATTGTCTAATTCTGCTTTATTCATAAACTAAGCTACACCTTATATTATCAGATATGGCCTGTCTTTAAGAGGTTATTAAGAATTTAAGATGGCTTCTTTTCAAGAATCTTGATTAAAGATGTAAGCATATCGTTATAGGGCGTAGGTATATCGTGTTTCTTGCCCAACACAACCAGCGCGCCATTAATAGCATCGACTTCGGTGCGGTTGACCTTATGCAAGTCTTGCCACATTGAAGGGTAGAAGCTCGACATCTGCCAGTTATCTTTCAGTTTTTCCATAAGGGTGTAATCAAAATCGATACCCTCAGCATTTGCTACTTGTTCGAACTCGGTGAGTAATTTACCAGCTATATCAAGGCAGTACTCTGACTTTAACATTTCCCCAAGATTAAAGCCTGTGACTGCGCTAAGCGCATTTTGAGCAGTATTGAGAGCCATCTTATCCCACACGGCTTGTTGAATATGTGTCGAGGACTCCACGCCGTATTTGGTTCGGTCTAAAGCTGATATAAGCCTTGTCGCATTACTATCTATCACGGTTTTGCGATTGTTGCCCAGCTTCACGCTTCTACCATCTATTCTGGTACCGCCGATATATGTAACACCTGTAAATATGCGAGCTGGATTTGGAATAGTTGACTGCAGAATCTCAGTGGCTCCCAGACCGTTTTGAAGTGACACAACTTCAGCATCGGACTTCAGAAAGCGTGCAACCTCTTTAGCTGCTGTCGCTGTATCGTAATTTTTAACAGCAAAGATTATCACATCACAATCTTGGAGAGCAGTTGGGTCAGAAGATGCATCAATGCCGGTAAAGTTCTCCTCAACCCCATCCTGAAACAGGCTGAGACCGGCGTTTTTAATTTTTACTGCCTGTGCTTGCTGACGTGTTTTCACTATCACATCTGCACTATTTGATAAGCATGCCGAATAGATCAGTCCGACAGCTCCACCACCGATAACGCCTATCTTGTATCTTTTGTCTGTCATAACTTTTTCATCATAGCATAGAGACCAAATGTTTTCTGGGAGCTTAGCGGCTGACGAGGAGGAAGCTGGTGTAGTTTTCCTGGGGGTCTTGGAGGTTATCGTCGGGTATTTTATGTTGCATAAAGGCGGGAGATGTATTAAAATGTGGACTGGAGATCAGCTTAAAAGTATCTTCCAGTCATAATATGGATAAAAAGCCCACCAAAGGTGAATATTTGGAGACCTTGTTACGTTCTCCTAAAACCGTCTTTTCTACCAAAGACGTGGCTTTGTTGTGGGGCGAAACAAGAGAGGACACAGTCAGTAACCGCTTAAATAGCTACGCAAAGGCCGGAAAACTTGTGAGGGCTCGGCGCGGTTTTTATGCTAAAGATAAAAACTACAATCGCTTTGAACTCGCTGCCCGGATATATACGCCGGCTTATATAAGTTTTGAAACCGTTTTAACTGAACAAGGTATTAACTTTCAGTATTATAGTACTATTTTCGTAGCGTCATATATTAATCGAGACATCCAAGTAGACGGCCAAAAGATATCTTTCATTCGGATGAAAAACTACGTCCTAAGCGACACTACAGGAGTAGAACATCAAGGTGAGTATGCTAGGGCAACTAAGGAAAGAGCCTTTTTAGATAGGTTGTATGTGAGCAAAGACTATCACTTTGATAATCTAGATAGCTTGGATTGGAATAAAATTTTCGAAATATTGCCGGTTTATAACAATCAAAGGCTGGTTAAACAAGCCAAGGGGTACTTTAAGCATTACAAAAGTGGTATTGCCACATGACATCAGACTACGCCAAGCATAAAAGTATACTGCTTCAGATACTTAAAGACATCTATACAGATACTTCGATCGCCTCATGTCTTGGCTTTAAGGGTGGTACGGCAGCGCTTTTGTTTTATGGTCTCAATCGTCGATCGGTTGATTTGGATTTTGATCTGTTGGATACGAGTAAAGAGGCAGAGGTGTTCGATAAACTTCAAAAAATTATTTCTGCCTATGGAACAGTAGAGTATGCGAGAGCTAAACATTTTAGTTTATTGGGCGTAGTTTCGTACACACCCGGAGCGCAAAAAATAAAAGTTGAGGTCAATCGCCGTAATTTCGGTTCTAAATATGAGGTTAAGAATCTCCTCGGCATATCCATGTTGGTCATGACTAAAGAGGACATGTTCGCCAACAAGCTGATGGCGATGGTTGAGCGAATTGGCAAGACCAGCCGCGATGTTTTTGATGTCTACAGCTTCTTTAAGCAAGGCTGGGCAATAAATCGAGTCATTGTCGAGCAGCGAGCCGATATGCCACTCAAAGAAGTATTGTTAAAATGCATTGCGCTGCTCGAAAAAATGGACAATAAACACATCCTTGATGGGCTGGGTGAATTTCTGAATGATGCCCAAAAAGATTGGGCGCGCGCCAAGCTCAGGGACGAAACAGTATTTTTATTAAAACTGGCCATAAGTGAAGAGGAGTAAAATTTTCGGCTGTGAACATATCTAGCGGCTGACGAGAAGGAAGCTGGTGTAGTTTTCCTGGGCGTCCTGGAGGTTGTTTTCAACAATTTTGAGGTCGTAGAGTTCGGCTAGGACTTTGCTGCCCATGGTGGCGACATTTTTTGGCAGTTTGTGCGCTGCTAAGTGTTTGGCAACGTTGGCATGGTCAATCAATTCGCCTTCACCTGAAGTTAGCTTAAGGTGCGGGTATTTCTGGGGCAGGGTATTTTTACACTGGGCGAATACTTGAGGGTGAGCCATTACCTCCGTTATTTCGCCATATTCTGCATCATTGCGGATCATTAGTGCGTGGGCAATTTTAATGGCAAACTCTTCTACAATCGTGAACTTGTATTTAGCCATCGCTTCGACGCTCTCTTCAACTATCCCGCCCACGGAGTTATGGATGGCAAACTGGCCGCGGTCGATGTTGCCGGCATGTAAAGCGGCCAGTACTTTCTCGGACGTATAAAGATATTCAAGTTTGTAATTAGTGATGCCGGAGCGGTCTAGCCAATACAATACAGCTTCTTCATTGAAACTGCCTTTGCCACCTTGAATACCTATGGTTAGGTGGTCCGGGTTAACTTGAGCTGGCAGCAATTTATTGTAGACTTTATCATAAGCTTTACCCAGCTCCAGGCGCATTTCCTTGGTATGAGGATTATAATGCTGCAGATCATTAAACAGTTGCCACGTATCATTTACGGTTTGTCTTTTTATCTCCAATAATTTTTGAGCCCCTAAAGTATCAATCGGCGTCTCGTCAAATTTATATTCGTCCAGCAGCCTGCCTAAGAAATGAGTTACGCCCTGGGAGTTAGCTGCCATCTTATCGTGTTCAGCGGCCGGCATTTCTATAATCCGCAATTGCTTAGATGCAAAATATTCTTTCCAAAACCCGTATGTCTTATCATCTGTTTTGAATTTATCAATTATGATTGGCAGTCCATCAAAGCCCTCCTGACTGCTATCGGGCCCAAACATCGGGTGTGTAAGCAATGCCTGGGTTTGGCTGCCTGATAAATATTTTTTGAAGACTTTAGCGGGGTGCAGTTTTACCGACAGAACATCAATTAGGAGATGTCTTGGCTCGAAATACTGTGTATGGTCGGCAATAACAGGTTCAAATTGAGAAATCGGCACAGCATAAAAAATGATGTCACTGGCATAAACCTCGCTGAGATTTTTGGAAATCTTTGTATTTTTAGTAATTTGAGCTGAGTCAACGTTAACCTCGCTGCGGTTGTATAGGGTAATCGCAAAATCATCTTTAAGCAGCCGGTAAAGTGTCTTCCCAAACCGGCCGAAACCTATTATGCTGACCCGCTGCATATTATTGCCTTTTAATGTCCGTTTCGATCTTCAAGGTGTAGGAATGGATTAGTTCCAGTAAATCAGTCACGAATTCTGGTGGCAGCTTTAAACGCTCGGCTTGCTCCAAGCGCGTCTTTAGGACTTGCTGCCAACGGTCTTCGTCCAGTTCCGGTAAATCATGAATTTTTTTATAAGAGCCAGCTTGTTTAATGACATCTATTCGTTTGGCCAATAACTGCAGCAGCTCGGCATCTAAGGAATCAATCATGTCGCGTAGCTCCTGCATTTTCGCATGCTTCTTAATATCGATAATATCGGTTGTCATGAATTCTGCGCCTTGTCACGTAAGTAGTGATCCATAATGACTAGTGCGGCCATGGCATCGACAATCGGGATGGCCCGGGGTAACACACAGGGGTCATGCCGGCCTTTGGCTTCTAATTCCATTTCTTCATTCTGAGTATTAACAGTGTTTTGTTGCTTGCTGATGGTGGAAACAGGTTTTATGGCAACCCGGAAATAAATCGTTTCGCCATTGGAGATTCCGCCCAGCGTCCCGCCGGCATAATTTGTCCGTGTCCTTACTTGTTTCTGATTGTCTATGTAAAATTCGTCATTATGCTGGCTCCCACGTAAGGATACGCCGGCAAAACCTGAGCCTATTTCAAAACCTTTGACGGCGTTGATGCTCATCATTGCTTTGGCTAAGTCGGCCGGTAACTTATCGAAAACCGGCTCGCCTAGACCGATCGGTGCACCTTTTATTACGCCGCGGACAACGCCGCCAACAGAGTCTCCTTCATCGCGGACTTTTTCAATCAATTTGATCATTTCCTTGGCTGCTTCTGGGTCTGGGCAGCGTACTATATTGGCTTCAATAGCTTCGGTAGTGACTGAGCCGAAGTCAATAGAGGTTTTAATGTCACCGACTTGTTCGACGTAGCTGATAAATTCTATGCCCAGCTTTTCCCTGAGATATTTTTTGGCAATTGCTCCGGCTGCCACCCGGGCAAGAGTTTCGCGGGCTGAGGCGCGGCCGCTGCCTTTCCAATCTCTTAGACCGTACTTTTTTGTAAATGTATAGTCGGCGTGCCCGGGCCGGTATAGGTCCTTCAGCTCCAGGTAGTCTTCACTTTTTACATCTTTATTATAGGCCTGCAGCGATATAGGCATTCCAGTTGTGAGGCCATCTGACACACCGGATAGAATATGAATTAAATCTTGCTCCTTACGAGGGGTAGTAATACTGCTTTGGCCGGGTTTTCGTCTGTCGAGCTCTTTTTGGATTTCGGTCTCGGATATGCTTAAGCCGGGTGGACAGCCATCTACGACCACGCCAACAGCCCCACCGTGTGATTCGCCGAAGGTGGTGACTCGAAATAACTGTCCGAACGTGCTACCGGCCATAATATTTAACCCCTTAACTCCGTTAGTATTGTTTCCAGCTGATTTCTGGTTAGCTGACCTGGCGCTGATTGTTCTGCTATGGACTTGGGGGCAAAAGCCATTTCATTACCCCACAAAGTTCCAAGAATCCTGGTAGCCATACCATTATTACCCATACCAACAATAATCACGCGCTTACCCTGAGATTTGAGCTCAAGTAATTGTGCCAAAAGCCTTAAAGCGTCATCGTGACTGTTGCACAATGTGGCGAGTTTATAAATGCTCGGCTGATACCTCTCCATTATACCAATAATTGTTTTAAACTGTGCCGTGGCCGGTGTCTCGTGGTAGTTATGATAGGAAGCTATGGTTTTGATCGATAAGTCATTCTTCTTTATATGATCCAGCTCATCTGCCTGAACACTTACATCTAGATCGATCAGCGTTTCAGCATCTTTAAGCAAATCAAGAATGGTAAATCGTTGTTCCAGGCTCATTTTTATAGTTTCCAGATTCTGCCTGCGGAATAACAAAATTAATTTGTCGTGTAAAAGTTCAACCAGCTGTCTTATAAAAGCCTCGTCCAGGTCATCAATATAATCCAGCCACACTTCAAAATAACTGTATTCGTTCTGGCTAGAGTCAATATCTTCCAATACTTCGGATTTTTGGCTTTTTATAATCGGCAGACAATATTTAGGTGACATCAGTTTTTCCTTGAAGGCGGCAAGAATTGTAATATGACGTCTCTCATCATATCTTCGGGCACATCATGGCCTGTGTATAGCTTAAACTGGGCAATGCCCTGATGCAGCAACATTTCAGTGCCATGTATGATCCGGGCATTGCATTTTTTAGCTTCCTGCAGCAATCGGGTTTCATAAGGTACATAGACCGCATCTAGGACTATATGCCTATTTGTAATATATTTCTGGTCTAATGGTGTCGCGTCTTCATTAGGCTGCATTCCCACCGACGTGGCATTAATAATAATATCCATACCTTGTATGTCTTTCAATGTCTCGGATGAACCAACTTTTGTACCGGTTTCTTTTGCTAACTCCTCGGCTTTCTGGAACGTTCGATTGTATATCGTCACGTTTGCGCCACGACTGGCCAGGCCATAAACAATCGCCCGGGCCGCGCCTCCGGCACCTAGAAGAGCGACATTTTTACCATTTAGAGAAGTGAGGCGCTCAAGCGGAATGACCGCACCTAACCAATCAGTATTATGACCTGTAAGAACACCGCTATCATTAACCACAGTGTTTACCGCACCAATTTTTTCGGCTATCGGATCCAGCTTGTCCAAGTATTTTATAACTTCAATTTTGTGGGGCATCGTACAGCCTATACCTCTTATGCCCATAGCCCTTACGCCACGTATACAATCAGCTATATCTGTAATGTTGACCTTGCAGGCTACGTAGACATATTCATTATCAATGCCCAGTTTCTCATAGACGGTATTATACTTTTGCGGTCCAAGTGAATGTTCCACAGGATCGCCGATTACCATACAAATTTTGGTTTTTGCAGTAAGTCTCATTTAGCATTCCTTTCAAGTTCCACAATAATTTTATCAGCAACTTGTTCGGGGGTTAAGTCGCCAGTGTCAATTATGACATCAGCGGCCGCTTCGTATAATACTCGGCGTTCATTTAAGACTTGTTCTACTTCTTCAGATAACGTTGTGGCGCTGGTTAATGGCGGCCTATCTGCAGAATCTTCAATCCTGTCCATGAGTACATGCGCAGGTGTACGTAGCCATATTAGTATACCGTTTTCTTTCAAAGCTTTAATATTTTTACTCTTTAGCACGACGCCACCACCGGTTGATATGACCGTATTTTCTGCTTTAGAAAGCTCTAACGCAATGGTTGATTCCTGGTCGCGGAAATAATCCCAACCATGTTTATTTACAATTTCCGGTGTGCTTAAGCCGAGTCTATTAACCATGGCTTGATCTAAATCAAGGTGCTTCAGGGTTAATTTTTGGGCCAGTAGTTGCGCGACCGTGGTTTTGCCGCTGCCTCTCATGCCAATCAGGACTATATTTGGCGTGATTAGCTGTGTTTTAATCCCGGTTTCCGCTAACTTTTTCCAGAATTCCGGAAAGGTTTTAGCTACAACGTCCGGGTTTTCTATAACCATACCCGAAAGCTTTGAACCAGCTATCGCAAATGACATTGCCATACGATGGTCGCCGTAAGTATTGATGCTTGCCGCTTGTGGGTTGCCGCCATAGATTACTAAAGTGCCTGGCGTAGAAGACGTCTTAATGCCTATTTTTTGGAGTTCCTGCTCCAAGGCTTTCACGCGCTCGGTTTCTTTAATTCTGAGTGACTGGATGCCTTTTATGGTAGTTGTACCGTTAGCGAAGGCTGCTAACACAGCCAAAGTCTGGGCTTGATCAGGGCAATCCTGCATGTTTATATTGACCGGTTTGATTCCTTTACCTTCTATGGTTATCTCTGTTTTTCCGGCAGTCACTTTATTGCCCATGTTTTCTAAAATTTTGAGGAACCCCATATCGGCTTGCAGAGATTCAGGGTTGATATTTTTTAGAGTGAAAATTGAGCCGGTGAGTGCCGCTATAGCAAAAAAGTAAGAAGCACTCGATACGTCTCCCTCCACTATGTAGTCGGACGCGATGTAGTCGGCATCGCCTCCTATAATAAATCTTCCATAGTTCTTATTAACTACCTTAACCCCGAATTGCTTCATGACATCAATTGTCATGTCTACGTAGGGTTTGGAACCCAGCTCCCCAATGACTTCAATATTTATCTTACCTAACAGGGGTGATATCATTAGCATTGCCGATAAGTATTGGCTGCTTTCGGAGCCGCTCATCGTAATAGTGCCTTCTGAAAGACCAGAAGATTCAACCCTTGCGCGCGGATAACCCTCTTTATCGAGGTATTTAATGCTGGCGCCTAACTGCCTAAGCGCTTTGATAATTTCACCTATCGGACGTTTATTGAGGCCTGCCTTACCCCCAATGGTTTGGCGGCCCGGAATAACAGACGACAATGACAGCATAAATCTCATAGTTATTCCGGATAGATCGGCATCCAAATTATAATCTCTATCTGCCACATCACGAATATCACCAATCACCTTTATGGCATTAGGCTGAGCTTTAATTTTGATGCCTAATTTTTTAAGGCAAGCAATCATGGCTTCGGTGTCATAGCTAATCAGAGGATTAATAATTTTTACCGGCTGAAACGTCATTGCGGCGATCAGCAACGCCCGGTTAGTATAACTTTTAGACCCCGGAATACTGATCTCGGCTTTAGCCCGGTGTGATAAAGGAAAAATCTTCAGGTGTTTCATGGCGACTCGGATATGTGAGCTTGCAAGGATGCGGATACTACAGATTCATCCACACGTTGGTTGAAGACGGCATGTCCTATGCCTGTTAGCAATGTAAAATTGACATTGCCGTTTTCGTTTTTCTTATCGGATTTCATTTTTTCTTGGACACTGGCTATGCTAGAAACTTGTGTATTTACGGGTAATCCGGCATCTACAAATGCTTGTTTGATAGTAGGTAAATCAGTTGAAGGCAGTAAATCCATACGTTGGGATATATCTGCTTCAACAATCATACCGATACTAATCGCTTCACCATGCACCATAGGTGTGTCCAAATTTAAGCTTAGAGCCTCAAGTGCATGGCCTACTGTGTGCCCAAAATTTACAAGTTTCCTGACACCCTCTTCGTTAGTGTCACTCTGGACGATATCGGCTTTTATTTGGCAGGACCGGGCAATAATATCCGTCAGCTCCTTCTGAGTGTAATCCAGGGGCTTTTTGGAAGTAACCTGTTTAAAGTATGCTTTGTCCCAAATCAAGCCGTGTTTGATAATTTCAGCAAAGCCGGATAAGAATTCGCGCTCAGGAACACTGCCCAGTGTCCGGGGGTCGATCATGATACCAATAGGCTGGTTAAATGTTCCTATTAAATTTTTTATCCCACTGAAATTAAAGCCATTTTTACCGCCTATACCAGCATCCACTTGTGAAAGTAGAGTGGTTGGAACATTCAAAAATTCAAGGCCGCGCATATAGGTAGAAGCAGCGAAGCCTCCAATATCACCGATTACCCCACCGCCAAGGTTAATGACTACAGATTTCCGGTCACATTTAGCATCATGCATTGCTGTCCAGATCTTTTGTACACCTTCAATGTTTTTCTGCTGCTCACCATTTGGCAAAACAATAGAGCCCGATCCGGCTGGCAACACAGATAATAGTGGATCAAGCAGCAGCGGGGCTACACCTTCGTCAGTTACTACAAACACTTTGGAATATTGTTTAAGGTCGTAGAGAGACCCGATTTCTGAAAGAATGCCCCCACCAATGAAAATCGTGCTGTCTTTGGCTAGCTTAGCATTTGGCTGAAGGATGATTTTGTGCATATTATTAATCATACCATCTAATCAGTTAGAGCCCTGCTCCTAACGTCTATTCACGGCAAACCAAAAGCTCAGCTATAATCCGCCGGATAAAGGAGAATTATATGCGGAACCGTTACAGCCTTCCATTAGGTAATATGCTGGTCAGGCGAGAAGCTATATAATAGGGAAAGTTATGAGTAAACCAGTAATTTTGACTGGCCTGCGGGCTAATAACGATTTACACTTGGGAAACTATCTTGGTGCGTTGCTGCCAATAGTCGATATGGCCAAACAGCGCGCTGGTGAGTACCAAATTAATCTGTTCATCCCAGACTTGCATAGTTTTACTACCCCTATAGAGCATGCCGATTTGCAAACGTCCATCATGCAGAATCTTAAGGTGTGTGTGGCTGCTGGACTGCCAATAGACCACAATGATGTTTTCATTTATCGTCAGAGTTATATCCCGGCCCATAGTGAAATGACATGGATCCTTGATTGCTTTACTGGTTTTGGTGAAATGAGTCGTATGACACAATTTAAAGATAAATCATCCAGACTAGATGCTGATCGTATTAGCCTCGGCTTGTTTAATTACCCTGTGCTTATGGCAGTCGATATATTGCTATATGATACGGAGTATGTGCCTGTAGGAGACGACCAAACGCAGCATCTGGAGTTCACAAGAGACATAGCAGTAAGAATTAATAAGAGGTTTGGTGATTTATTCACAGTGCCAAAAGCTGTCAAAGATCAGCATGAGTTCTTTGGCAAAGACCAAGGATTGCGTGTACGTGACCTACAAGATCCGACCAAAAAGATGAGCAAAAGTGATGAGTCGGGTAAAGGCGTTATCTTTTTGACAGATAGTCCGGACACTACCAAGAAAAAGATTATGAGTGCCGAAACCGATAGCCTGGGCAGAGTGCACTACGATTACGAGAAGCAGCCGGGTGTCAGCAATTTGCTCGATATTTTAAAACTGATGGGCGGGCATGCTGATGAATTTATTGGCCAGGCACAGTACGGACCTCTTAAAACTGCCGTAGCCGACAAAATCGGTAAATTTTTGTCTGACTTCCAGGTCAAACTGGCAAAAGTCGATGAAACAGCGATTTTTAGCAAGCTGGAAGCCAGCGAGCAGGCAATGCGGGAAATATCCGGCCGCAAACTTCATGAAGTCCAAAAAGCCGTCGGTCTGAGGCCATAAATGAGCAATTTAAAGGTGAGCAGGGCAGAACGGCTCGACCAGTATGTGGTGCGGCATCGCCCCGGGGTGAGCCGGAGCTTTGCGGTAAGGTTAATCGAAGACGGCGACATAGCCGTCAATGGCGAACCGCAATTAAAGGCCGGCTATAAAGTGCGGGAAGCCGATCAGATCAATATCGGCCATGATCCGGCCAAAACCGTGGAGTTCCCCGATATTGAGCTGCCTATACTATATGAAGATGATGACTGCGTAGTCATCAATAAGCCCGTCGGCTTACTAACACATAGCAAGGGCGCTTTTAATCCTGAAGCGACGGTATCTACCTGGCTGCGGAGCCGGATGAAATCATTGAAAGGCGAGCGGGCGGGCATTGTCCATCGCCTGGATCGGGCTACCAGCGGCGTGATGATTTGCGCTAAGACGCCGGCAGCTCTCGGCTGGCTGCAAAAACAGTTCTCGCAGCGTAAAGTCAAAAAGACTTATGCGGCAATAGTTACAGGAGTGCCAAAGCAGGAGCAAGCCATAATAGACATGCCGATTGAGCGAAACCCGAAGAAACCGCAGACCTTCCGTGTTGGCAGCAATGGCAAATCCGCAGTTACGGCTTACAAAGTCTTAAAAACAGATGGAAAGCTCAGTTTACTTGAACTAATTCCGACAACCGGCCGGACCCACCAGCTCCGGGTTCACTTAGAGCACCTCGGCCATCCTATAGTTGGTGATACTTTCTACGGCGGCAAGTCAGCTGAGCGGCTATTTTTACAGGCTTTAAGCCTGGAAATAACTTTGCCGAACAAGCAGCGAAAGGTGTTCAAAGTGCTCTTGCCGCCGGATTTCAAGGAGCTTTTTAAGGTATGAACAATCTGATATTGCACCCGGTAACCCGTCGCCAGATTGATGATTTTGTGTCGTCACCGTCACATGCGGTTATGCTGGCCGGACCTGTAGGCAGCGGTAAGCAAACCATGGCCACTAAATTGAGCGAAGCAGTACTTGAGCTGCCAGCCGGCACCTTCACAAATTATCCCTACAAATTGATTATTGGCACAGCTGAAGGCAAATCTATAGGTATCGAAGCCGTACGGGAACTGGAACACTTTTTAACCCTAAAGGTGCCTAGAGCGGCAACACATAACCGAGCGGTCGTTATAGAAGCTGCCCATCTGTTGACTGCTGAGGCTCAAAACGCTCTGCTCAAAACACTGGAGGAGCCGCCAGCCGGCACTCTTATTATATTGAGTGTTAATCACGAAAAGGCCTTACTGCCTACCGTCCGTTCCCGAGCCCAATTAATAGACATAAAACGACCAGCTAAGGCGGACGTACAAGACCATTTTAAGCTCCAGAACTTTGACGATAAGGCGATAATCCGGGCGTACGCTATTTCCGGCGGTCTTCCCGGTCTGATGCAGGCCCTGCTTAATCAAATCGATCATCCGCTGACGCAGGCTACTGAAATGGCTCGCCAACTGCTCAGTCAATCGCCTTACGAGCGCCTCCTATCAGTCGATGAATTATCCAAACAGCGTGAGCACGCCCTGAACTTATGCTTCATACTCCAGCAAATGGCTCATGTCAGTCTCCAGAACGCCAAAGGTGCAACCGCCAAAAAATGGCAAGACGTCCTCACCGCCAGCTACGAAGCGGCCGAAGCCCTGTCTGGCAGTGCCCAGCCTAAGCTGGCTCTGACTAAGCTGATGCTCGGTTTTTAGCCCATGCTATACTATAGCGATCGATGTATGAGCTAATAATAGTAGCGGCCTTCGGTGCCTTGGCATACCATAACTCCCAGGTCCATGACGATGAGTTTGCCAATGTCTCCAGAAAAGTCGGCGACCGGCTAGGCAAATTATGGGATATTTCCCATCAGGGTATGCGCGAACACCGCTTCCTGCGCGCCGAAAAGGCCCTGCTGACCATCCTGAAAATTGACGAAAAGAATGCCCCCGCCTATAACCGACTGGGCATTCTCTATGCTAAGCAGAAAGAGTACCGCGATGCCATAGACTGCTTCGAGATCGCTTCTAGCATTGAGGCCACGGCTTCAAGTCTGCATAATCTGGGGCTAATTTATTATGAGACTGAAAACTACGAAAAAGCTGCTGTGGCTTTTGAACAGGCCTTGAAACTGGAAGATGGCCTGGCTGCCCGCCACGTGGCTTATGCCAAAGTCCAGGAAAAACTCGGCAACGACAAAATGATGTTCCAGGAGTTGGAGAAAGCCTCGGAGCTTGAGCCAAACCGCGAAACCTTCACACTACTTTTCAAAGCCTACAAAAGTCATGGCCAGGAAGCCGAAGCCGACCTTATAGCCGACCGGCTTAAAAAGTTCAAAGCCCCAGCCGGCCGCGCCAAGCGCATCCTCCGCCACCGCCGCCGAGTAGTTGTCTAATCCGCGCGTTTACCGGATTTCTTGGGCTTCCAATATTTTTTCCATTCGGCCGTCTCGCTAATGGTTTCCTTTCGCTTAACCCTATCCAGTAAAAACATGCCGTCAAGGTGATCAATTTCATGCTGAAAAACGCGGGCGTGAAAATCGTATCTTAAGTTATAGGTTACTGGCTGGCCATGGCGGTCTAGACCGGCGATAACGCAACTTTTAGGGCGGGGGACAAGGGCTCGTAAGTCACAGGACAGATCACCTTCCCAATCTTCTATTGTCGCTTTACTACGTTTTAAGACTTTAGGATTAATAACAATGGTAAGCGGAAAAGGCTTCTTCCTGGGATAACGTGGGTTTTTAGGGTCTATATGCACCACGATAACCTGCTTATTAACACCTACTTGCGGCGCCGCGATCCCGGCTCCCTGATTTTTATCGCAAACTTGCGCCAAATCATCCAAAAACTTTTGAAATGCCTTGGATTTCAGCTCTTTCTTAGTAACGGCCTTTGACTTCGCCCTAAGCGATGGATGCCCCAACCGGACTACTTTTAATAAAGACATACACAACTCTTCTTGAATGCTCTAGCATCAAAGTTAATATGTTTGAGTCTAGACCTAGAACACTGTTCAGGTCAACATTCACACTGCTACCTAACCGGTTAATGAATCTTTGTCTTTCCAGTATTTACTATAAGGATCTTCTTATCCTTTGGTATCTTTTCTTGTATCTGGAGCAACAGAGCCAATCCGGCAATTCCAGAAGGCTCACACTTAATCCCTAGTTCATTAGATAATACAATCGCCTCATCAAGATATTCTTCCTTCATATTATAAACATTGGATTCTGGGCCACAAAAACCGGCATACCTATAGAGCCGCATCCACTGTTCGTCATAATGAACGAAGGGCAGGTGGGGAGAGTACAGCTTGCCGGCTTTCGAGTTGGGATTATTGGTAGTGGCTGCCATAAAGCTACATTGCCTTAACTTGTCGACATTGCCCTTAAATCTTGGATCATGATTGGAGGTCGAGACTTCTCGTTTATTGATATTTAACACGTTCTCAAACAAATTGCCTGTACCAAACGGTATAAAACAATAGTCAGGCGAAGAGTTGATAATTTCATAACTAAGCCAGTCATAGAAACGAGTTGTTGGGTCGAGTGCTTCGCTGGAAGTTATGTCAAAACCGTTAGGATTATGGGTTAACTTGAGGATATCTTTCCAATGAAGCGGCTTGTTGCTCAAGCTCGTTTCGTAAATCTCACAACCCAGTTTTTTCATGTAGGCCAGATTAGTGGGAGAAATAGCAGAGTCAACCAAAACTTTAAGGTTTGGCAACTTGTATTTTCGGAGTTGGGTCTGAATGGCAATCGCTGCAGATCCAGAGGAGATTATGGACATACTGGGTAATGGCTCACTGCTTTGGGCATGTTTTTTGGCTAACAGGAAGTCATGGTAGGTCACAATAATTTCCCAAGCCATCCTATCCTTATGTGTGCCGGTTGGATTATGGCTCTCGTCTTTTAGCCAAACATTAGAGAAGCCGGTAACATCTATTTGATATGTTGGAGTTGCCGGAAACTTAGGATCATCCACAGGAAACTCAGGTTTTAAAGGATCGTTTTCTGAGGCAACAACAATTGATTTAAGAATATCTTCTTCGATAGCAGACAGGCTCATTAGTTATGAGTTTAATTGAAATAAGTGTAATTACAAGGGTTAAACAAAGTTTCGACTTCTATAATGCTCTAATCTGTGGTGCAGGGTGCAGGATTCGAACCTGCGAAGGCATAAGCCAGCAGATTTACAGTCTGCCGTGTTTGACCGCTTCACTAACCCTGCGTTTTGTACATGGAGCCATCTCGGGGATTTGAACCCCGGACCCCATCCTTACCATGGATGTGCTCTACCCCTGAGCTAAGATGGCAGGCAGAAACTAAACAAATAGTAGCAAATTCTCTCTGTTTTTGCTACACTTTACATCTGTCAGTGCAACACAAGGATCTGGCGGTTATTTAACAAAACTAGATAAGTGTATACTTCTCACATGTCTTTATGTCTGCAGTGTGGTAAGCCAGCTAAAAGATCGACTTATCGCTACTGCTCCAATAAGTGCCAAGGTGACTGGCAGTATCATGAGTATGTTGTCAAATGGCAACGCGGTGAAGTTAGTGGTAGCCGAGGCGTCACTGCTAAAAATATTTCTGGACATTTACGGCGATACTTACGTGATAAATACGGCGCTTCATGCTCTTTATGTGGCTGGGATAGAGTAAGTGAAACTACCGGAAGGGTGCCTTTAGAAATAGATCACATAGACGGTAACGCTGAAAATAATCTCGAAATCAATCTACGCCTAATTTGTCCAAATTGCCACTCATTGACTCCAAGCTTTAGAAACCTTAATAGAGGTATGGGCAGAGATTGGAGAAGGCTTAAATACATTAAAAAATCTATTTAATCGAGGGTGTGTGCCACCTTAGCTCAGTGGCTAGAGCAACACTTTTGTAAAGTGAAGGTCGTCGGTTCGAATCCGACAGGTGGCTCCAATGTAAAAAGTAGTAGAGGAATTAGTAATAATTTATACAGCACTGTTTATGCAACAGGGATTACTATACAAGTTAGTGCCGACCAGCGAGTTACAAGACGCTAGTTAAGTAACCACGCGAGCACTGAAAAGCGCCCCTTATAGGGGTGTTTTTAGTCTAGGCTGTGGATAAAGTCTTAGAGAAGTCTTAGAGAAGCCGTTGACAAGAGCTTGTCAGTCTATTACCATAAGCGCTAGGTAAGAATAAAACCAAAAGAATTATTCTTACAAATTGTCCTTCTTGCAAGAAGAAAAACAGGAATACCGGTTTGATCAACCGGTATTTTTGTATCTGAAGATATATGTTATAGTATTTTAATGCAGCGACTTTTTATTAGTCATGGCGAACAAATGTCAACGGGCGAACATTGGCCCGAAGACCCCCCTTTAACACTTTCTGGTATTCGACAATCATTATATCTTGGTAAAATACTTAGAGACAACGGCTGGGATATGACTGCAGTTGCTTCTTCCGAGCGGCTAAGAGCACGCCAAACAAGCGTATTACTGGGATTCTCGGCAATGAATGTCATCCCCTCGCTAAACGGAACGTGTAAAGACGATTATGGCAGTCGAATGGAATTGGCACGAAGGTTATATAACGGCGATGTCCCCTCAGAAGTCGAAGCTTCGGTGGAGCGACTTCTTGAAGATCTGCCACCTCAGCAAACTCTGGTAACTAGCCGAGAAATAATAGCGGGCCTCCGTGCAAAACAGATGAGGGAAGAAGGAATTGAACTCCGTGGCAAGAATTTATTGGTTCCTACTCTTGGCTTCCACGTACTGGATGTTAATCAAGCCCAGCCACAGAATCTATTCCCAATTCATTAGGCATCTGTTAGTATTAAGTGCAAAGTAAGATTTATAAAGGCTAATAGTCTATGGCTAAAAAAGGTGACAAACGTAAGATTATCGGCATGGTGAGCGAGGAAAGCGGCGAGCGCCTCTATTACACGACTAAGAACACTATGAATTCTCCTGATAAGTTAAGCCTTAAGAAGTACAGCCCAAGACTACGTAAACATGTAATTTTCACTGAAACTAAAAAGAATCTTGGCCGCAACGAAGTCAAACCTAAGAAGTAGCGTGTTAAGTCTCGGCCCTATTTAATATCTTAATAGTGGCCTCATAGCTTAATGGGATTCCCTAAAACGGTTTTTTCGCCGTATATGTAGATGTTGACAATGGCTTTGGCCCGGGCCAGTATTTCGCGGCGTGTGCTATTGTTTGCTTCAACTTTGCTCGGGATGCCGTAGGCTTCAATTCCAAAGTGCCGGCAGACATAAATCGCCCGGGGCAGGTGTGATTTTGCGCTGAATATAATTATTTTCTTAACTTCAAAAACCTTGGAAACGCGCTCGCATGATTCATAAGTGCTTCGGCCGCCGTCATCGACCTGCAGCTTATTTTTGGAGATGTGCTTAGTATGCACTAGATAGTTTTCCATTGCAGCGGGTTCATCGTAGCGCTTGAACCGGTTATCGCCGGAAAGTAGCAATTTTCTAACATAGCCTTTCTTCAATGAATCAGCGGCTATATCGAGCCGCGATTGCAGCTCGCGGAATGGCTTACCGTTTTTGGTGATGCCAGCTCCAAGCACTAAACCGACTGAGACGTGTGTTTTCTTGATACTGGCAGTGTCAGGGAAGTCAAATATATATTTTCCATACGAGGAAACCAGCATATAACAGAAGATTAGGAATGCAATTAGAAATAAAACTGCCAGGCAACTTACTATTGCCAAGCTTTTCCGGTATTTAATAAGGTATATCTTTACTCTAGAAATTATGGAGTGAGATTTGTGTTTCATAATAAACGAATTGGCAGGGGTTCATGGATGAGTTGGAGAAAGAAATTGATAGCTCTGACTTTCTCAGCGGTGAGCTCAAGACACTACTGGCCCTTCCTTGCTAGTATAAACTAGGTATGTGGCATTGATAGCCAATGGCTATTGCCTAAGGTGTCAATTTTTGCTATACTGCAAGTATCACCATGACCAGGCAGGCCTAAGGTTTCGACCGACCGCTACTCCTGGTCTTTTTAGTTGGCGTGTATTGTAATTTTGGTCTGAGAGGGTTGATTCTGACAATGTCCTTGGTGAACCGTCGCAGCAGTTTGGAAAATTTGTCATTTGGCACCATGACGTGCAGTAACTTATCCTGTTCTTTCAAATATTCCACCAGACAATGAAAATCGCCGTCGCCGGTCACGATAATAGCCTTATGGTATTCATTGATGACTTTAGCGGCAGCGTATAGCACGAGTTCAGCGTCCACGTTGCCTTTGACTACAGTCTTGCCCGCCACTTTATACTCGGTAGTGGGCTTAAAGATCAGATGATAACCCATGTTTTGCAAACGATCGTAGAGTGACTCTTGGCCAACCATTTGGCCTATGAATAGGTATGCTTTTTCCACGCCATACTTATTCTTGAGATACAGTCGAAACTTGCGAAAGTCCAGCGTCCAGCCGGCACTTTTAACACCTAGGTTGAGATTTTGACTATCAATAAAGGCATAGGTAATGGATTTCTTGGCCATCTATTAAGTATACTTTTTAACCCACCCATAGCCTAAGAAAAAGCGGAATCGAAAACGACACTTACACTTTTCAAAGAGCAGAAGCAATACTTAGACAAGCATGGCCCAATAAGCGCCCGGGCTTTAAAGCGGTCGACGTACTGGAGCCTGAAACTCGGTGATTGCAACTAGTTCGGAAAACTTAGCTATGAGGCCAGGAGTTATTGGCCTCTCCCGGTTGTTAACTACAATCAAATCACCGTCATAACATTCATCAATTTCAACACCGTGGATCACAGCGTTAACTATTCTTTTTGTTGTGTTCAAATCTTTGCTGCAACCGCTCACATCAGAACATATAGATAAGCTATCTCCACCGGAAGCAAAAAACGGGTGATTCGCTAGATTTACCTCAACTGTAGCCGCTCCGTATGCTGGAGCAGCAACGAGTACTATTCCATAAGGGTTTCCTACGCTATGCGCATACCAGTCATCTGGATTAACTCCATTGATATTATTCCATATTTGGTCGCGTAAGCCTTCCGGCGTTTCTTCAAACAAACTCATATAGTAACATTACTACATTATACCACATATGTCAATGGCAGGGGTTCATAGATGAGTTGGAGAACGAAGTAGATAACTTTGACTTTCTAAATGGCGAGCTCCGTACACTACTAGCCCTATAATTGATAGAATATAGGTACGTAGCGGAAGGGTCAAATATGCTGACAGAAAAGGATTATCAAGAATACAAGCGTATCAGTGACGAAAAAGGGATTGTATACGAATCTGACGCTGAAATGCGTCGCCAAGCAAACTCGCTGATTAGTTTGATGAAGGTGCTCTATGATGGTCAGACTGAGCACGATGGTTGGGACAGAAGACTCGAGGACGAACCAAAAGGTTTTTCGTTCCTAAGTGACGGTCGGAATTGCTCGTTCTGTAAACGAACGGTTAACGGTCAAATCTGGTATGACAAAAACGGCTTGAAGTGCCCCGATTGCTACGAAGCGTTCAATACTAAGCTATTTCCCCAATATATCCATACTGATAAAAAATACCAAAAACACATTACACCTGAAGTTCTCGCTGAAGTTAGCGAGCTAACGCCCAGAATCATACGTAATTTGGTACTTAGAGGTCATATAACGGCTAGAACTGCTAAGAACGGTAAGATGATCATCCTGAAGCGTGAGAACCCTGATATAGCCAACGTGTTGCACGAAGCATTAGAGAAACGCAAGCAAATTGAAGCTAAGAAAAGGAAATCGGATGTCAAAAAGCAACAAACCAGATGATAAAAAGTTAACCGAAGAAGAGCTAAAGAACCTTACGGGCTATTTCGATGTCCTCATTCAAATGGACTTAGAGCAAAAAAGAAAAGCTAAACTGGAAGAGGAAAAGAAGTCAGAAACTTCTTAAGTTGATCTGGGTCTTTTTGCAGATTTACTTCTATCCAGTTATCAACTGCATTATTCTTAGTTAGCGTTTCACGCTCCTCAAAAAACAAGTCGTCGTCAAACCAAAGAAAAGGTTGCGAGAAATCTATAGCCCTTGTCTTGGCAAGATCCCAAGTCGTAGGCTTTATCTTTTTCATTAGCTCGACAGTCTCAGGCTTAAACAAATAACCTATATGCTGAATTGGTACATTTGCATCACCCTGACAGTGCGTTGTAAGCCAATAAGTCGTATCTGGGTAATTTGTAAGGACATACTCCAGAAACTCATTAGCGTAGTTTGCCGGATTTAGATCATTTGCGAGTAGTACACCATCTATATCGAGGTAGACGTTCATGGCTACCATATAATCTCCCAGTATCCCTCTGGATAAATATGACCAAAGTATTTCTGGTAGTATTCGTGAACGTGTATATCCAGCAGGCCACACTCGTCCAGCATTTTTATTGCACTCTTAGCATCATCTTCTGTTACGTCGAAAAGATGGACAAAATCAGCATCAAACAGATCTACTGAGCCATAAGTAATTGATGTAGCTACCATATCAGCGAAATGTGGCAATAAACGTGTAGCGTGCGAGTTATCCTGAGTATCGGCTACAAGCATGTCGATCTCTTCTTTTGACTTAACATCTTGAAGTGATCGTCCAATATTTCCATAAGATAATGAGATATCGAAGTACAGCACTACATCTTCCTTCAGTTCTTCTCCATCATCATCCTCGTGCGCATACGTGACTGTGACCCGAGCGAGCTTGTACGAATCAACTTCAACTTTTTCTGTCTGTTTTTCCGTTACGGGATCAATCTTGAAAAAACTAATAAGGACATTTGAAATTTCATTCACTAGCGATAGCGCAAAATCATGACAAGTTTCAGCAATAATGACTCGACTGTTTATATCTAGCCCTAACCCTCCTGATACAGGGAGTTTTTTACCTTTGATATTGTAGAGAATCTTCTTAAGATCAACGTCCATAACTAGAGACTCCTAAGTTTCTTGTAGATTTCAACCATCGCGAGTGTGTCTAGACCGCAATACTCGACTAAGTCACCAAGAATCTGTTCTTTTTGGTCGTCTCGTTTGCCATCAAGCACAGCATCCATCCATAACCTCTGAGCAGAACCACCTTCCTGTATTCCTAATGCCTTGTAGGAAAGTTCGGGCACTACTACAGGCAATACGTTTTTAATTGAAGCACTGCCATAGAAATCTTTATGAGCATACCAACCTTTTGAAAAAGGAATCATGAGATCCACAATTCTCTCGTTCAGCTTTTCGTAAAAGTCAGCGTATTCTGATGCGATAGACCCAAGCAGTGTGTTGCAGTTTTTCTCGAAGCTCATGTTCCATGTAATCACAGATCCGCTATCCCCAATTTGTGATTGTAAAGTTTTGCTTAATGGTCCAGCAGGGTTAGAGTTTTCACGATGCAAATATTCAACATGCCTTAGCTCTGCATCTGGACTATCTAAAATGTGAAGCGAGTATTGGAAGGCCAATTGCTGATATGGCTTTAAGCCGTCAAAATATGGCACGATGCTTGCCAGTGTTTCGTAATCAAAGAAATAAAGTGGGAACGTGAATGAATCAAGATATTCTTTGATCTTGTACTTTTCAAGGATTAACTGGTTTAGCTTGGTGGCTTTAACTTGCAGTTTCTGTTTGTCACTAAGCTCAAAATCGTCAGGAATATCGCTGATTTTGGTAATTCTAAGCTTTTCAAGCTTACCGACTCGCTCCGCACCAACAACACACAGGTCATAGATGCTTTCAGGTTCAACGGGCTTCAAACCCCTATAGATGTCCACCCATTCATTAAAAGACCCAAGTCTAGCATGCGAAGACGATATGTCGGGTATTGTCTGTGAGTTCGCCACTTTAAGAGCTTGCTCAATATGTTGCTTTGTTAAATCTCTCTTAGATTTCACGGCTTCGCTAACGTCTGTGGTTGCAGTAATGTCGCTGGCTTTCACTTCACCATTTCTTACAAACTGATTATTCACATGTACGACTGAGATGTTGCGAACTTCATATCCGCAATTTTCAAGCACGACCATCTGAAACGCTAAATCAAATTCGTGGTCAGCTTTTGCCTTCGTACTGGATTTAATCTCAATGAGGTCAACCACATTTGTATCTACAATTTGAATTACGTCGCAAATGAATGTTAGTTGGTCATACTCGAACCGGCCTTGAAAGATTGTTTTAGCTCCGTCACTTAACGCTTTAGAGGTACGTTCAGGTAAACTTAGATACTCGTTATAATCATTAAACCCAATCTTTACTCCATCGGGAAAGAGTTGCTCGGCATAACTTTCAAAAAGATTGCCAGCATCAAATATAGCCTGAGTGTTATCATCTACTGGCGGAAGCTTTGCCTTATCGTGCTTCTTAAGCCACAACCAAGCAGGGTGCTTAAGAAACATCATGTATTCAGACTTTGATATTTGCATTTTCATAGCTTAACTATAACCTTACTGCTAATGTTCTCCCATCGCTTGATGCCGTGAGTATCTATAGACTCGTCAGTAACAAAGGCAACACTAAGTTTTGCTCTTGTAATGGCAACATACAATTTTGACCTACTAGTTGGGGCGAGATCGGTAGATGATCCTTTCAGCCAAGCAATAAATGGTTTAGTTGGGTAGATAATAACCCTGTTGAATTCTAAACCTTTAGCTTTTCCGAAGGTCATTACGCTGTAATTCGAGTCAATTTTCTTATTTTTTGCACTGTCTCTAAGCTGCATTGCCTCGAACTCGGAAAGATAATTTGCGGTATCTTGAATCCCAACTAAATATAAGCCCGTGTGATTGTCGGTGTCCGTATTGCCCGAGAGTACTGCTCCAAACTCAGGGTAAAGCTTATTTGATATTTCGCATATACTCTTGTTGCAACGATAGTTCGTGTTCAGCGATGTGGTATCGGTCTCTATTTGTATAGATTTATCGCCAAAGAAGTTCACTATGGCTGACTTTTTATACTGCTTATTCTTCGCAGAGTGATTTGTAGAATAAGTCGCCTGTCGTGGATCACCAACGAGACATACATTCATGTCGCATGCCAATAAAAGTTTTAGGAAATCAAGGTCATAGCCAGCGAGGTCTTGCACTTCATCTACATACATATCAGTGTATATTCTCGAAAGCCTGTTAATGACAGGGCTGCTTTCTTGCTCGTTACACTTGATAGCAAACTTAGCTACCTTATCAGAATATATTTTCCCATCTTTCGTAAAATAATGATTTGCTGTATTCGTCTCTGCTATTCCTGTTGCTGACTGACCGCTTATCAAGAATAAACCCTCTATTTTCTTTTGATACTTCACGCCCTGATAGGGTCTTACTCCGTGTTGCAGTAAAACAGAAAACCAAGTTTGAATGTGCACGTTTGAGGGGACGCACCCATGTATCGCAATAAACTTTCGTTTAATCTCTTCCTCGTTTGCCTGTGTAAATGTGGTAATCAGAATTGACGCTTCATTTTTCTTTAGGGCATCATTAATTATGTGAGTTGTTTTACCTGAGCCAGCTCCTGCGATTAAAAGCGTATTGTTGCCCATAGTTAACTTATTGCATCAGAGATGTATTGTGGGAATACTATTGTTTCGCTAGTATCGAATATTTTTAAAGCACATTCCGTTTTGTTACTTTTCATGTGCTTGTACATTTCGTCTACGTCTTTATAGGCTTTGCCGAAGACTTTGTTGAATAATTCTAAAGAGTTCACTTTTAGAATCTTAGGCTCTAAAGTATTGAAATTAAATTTAGCACCGTCAATCACGAGTTCCCCGGTATCGACACTTTTGTCATAGCAGATTTTAATTGTGTTCACTGCATTTTTACCGAGATAAGCATTGTACTTTTTCTCAACCGCATCAGGTTTGCCGTCATTATCGGTCACTACTACAACGGATTTATTGATCTTTTTAGCAATCTCAAGAAACCTAAGAAATGATGTGCCGACAGATATGACATCTATCCCATTTTCTATAGGCAAGGCGTTAGAGTTAGTTCCCATGTATGCTTTCTGCACAATGAGTTCATCTGAATCACCCTCAACCAGTATCGCTTTTTTACAAAGAATAAGTCTCAGAGTGTCGTAGCCAGAAAGCTTAGAAAAAAACGATTTAGTTTCATCCGAGAGGTCATTAAGCCGAGTAGTTTTGTGGTCATTTAAAAGTATTAGGCTTTCAAGCCCAAGTTTATTTGCAACAAAACTACTATGAGTCGATATGATTATTTGTTTACCGGCTCTATGATCTGATACTTCTTTTATCAATTCGTTTAGTTTAGTGTGAGAAAGATGATTCTCGGGTTCTTCAAAAAGTATTATGTTTGCTTCCTGTGATTTCTTATGACTTAGAGCAAGCTTAGTCTTGATAATACACTGCTCCCCCTTGCCGATGAAGTGAAAAGGGACGTCATCTAAGTAAGTCAGCAGACTATTTTCCCATGCATTCCTAGATGACAAATCAACGGATAGTCTCACGTCTTTATTTGAGATGTTAGTAGCTAACTTAATTTTTGAGTTGATAGTTTTTACGGACTCATCATCACTGAATGTGTCCTTCATCTTTCTATGTGCTTGAGATATTGCTACTACGTCTGCTGGTTCTAAGAAATCTTTTACAATTCTTGATATATAGACATCTGAACCATTTTGATAGCGACTACTAGTTGAATCTATGAGAGCCGACTTGAGGGGTATTGTCCTCGCTGTTATAGCTTCTCTTGCGAACGAACTCCAAAACACATCATAGTATTCAAGAGGTAGGGTCTTTATATTCCCAGCTTTGACTAACACTTCGTATTCGCTTTGATATTTTTCATCAAAAGCAATTTTCAGAGATATGCCACACCCATTCTTACGCTCAGAATTATCATCTCCTTCAAATCTAGCAAGATTGTCGCCTTCGATATAGACCTCGATGATCACACTAGGCAATTCGGCGGTACCTTGAGCCTCTAGTTCAGACAAATATTCAGCTACAACCTCATTGTTAAAGATATATTGTGTCAATTCATTCCTGAGATAGCGTCCACTAAACATACCACTTAGTACAAGATGAATAGCTTCGAGAATTGTAGATTTGCCAGATTCATTATCGCC